>DATGGY010000259.1:0-10420 GCA_035308285.1 Bradyrhizobium sp.
GCATAGAAGCGCTTGCGCTGCGGCGCCCGCGCCGAGCGCCGAACGGATTCCTGCGGATCGAGCGGAGACTTTCCCGCCACTTCATCGAATAGCTCGCGCATTGTTGTTTCGGTCTTGTCTCGGTGATATCTGCGCGCAGGGTACGATACCGATGGCTGCAAATAAAGCGGACAGGCGGATATGACGAAGACTTCGCCAATGTTTCTAGCGCCGTTTATCGGCCTTGTCTTGTTTGCCTGCGGCAGCATTTCGAGTGCGCAGGCCGGATTCCGCTCGCCGGAATCGCTGGTGCGCAACGTCTACGCCTATTATGGCGACCGCACGTCGGAGCTATCGAGCGGCCTGCCGCGCAACACTGAGACGGCGCGCCAGTTCTTCGATTCCACCCTTCGCGAGGCCTGGCTCTCGCAGAGCAAGGCGCCTTACGACTTCCTGGTGCAGAGCCCGACATGGAAGCTCGGCGCGATCTCGATTTCGATCCTGCGCAAGCAATTCGACAAGACCTATATCGCGGTGGCTTTCGAAAACGAAGGGCGCGCCGTCACGATGAATTTCATTCTGGTCAACGGCCGCGACGGCTGGGTGATTTACGACGTCGAGAGCCCGCACGATTCGCTGCGCGCGTATCTCGCGCAGTACAGGAACTAGGACGCGGACTTGTCACCGGCATTTCCGAGGCTAACCCCTGATCGGACATGCTCCAAACACACCCAAACCGACGCGAATGCCCATTTTAGGCTTGGCGCCCTTTTGCCCTACATCCCACGTTCCGCATCGACGGTGGGAGCAGATGGCGGTCTTGGTTGCGCTGCACAACGCTGCACAATTCAATGCAACACTCTCATTGCCAGGACAGCACTAACCGCAAGTCAGTTTGCGTCAAATCAAAGCGTCTTGCTGAAAGCTAGCGTACCAAACTCCAATTGCCCCGAGTTTGAGCTGTTCCTGGATTTGAAGTTGGCTTGGAGGAAAGGGGTTGCCATGGCAATCAGTCGATCAATCGTCGTGACGATAGCGCTTGGCCTCGGACTGACGCTCGCCCCGGCCGCTTGGGCCACCCCAGCCAGCGAAACATGCGCGGCTCTCGCAGAGGCTCGCAATTCGCTCTATTCGATGCTGCATGCAAAGGACAAGTCCGCGCGGGATGCGCTCACTGCAAAGACACAAGCGGCAAGCATTAAGATTGATTCGGCACTTGCCAGAATGACGGACGCCAAGGTCGCGACCGATTTTAAGGAGGTCTGGAATCAGTTCACGGCAACGCGTGACAGCGAAATCATACCGGCGATCTACCAGGGCAACATCGACGATGCCAAGAAGATCGCCAACGGCATTCAATTCCAACGTTTTTCCAGGATGTGGAGCATCATGTCCTGTTCAAGGTAAGGACGCGCGATCCGGCCCGCATGTGCACCGCTCGCGCGACGGGGAGAAGGCCGCCGTGTTATCAGCAAGCGAAAAAGCCATCGCGCAAGCCGCGCTCGCGCCGGGTCCCCATGCGGTCGTTTCGGCGGACCGGGAGGGAGTCATTCGCGATTGGAACGAGACCGCCGAGCAAATCTTCGGCCATAGCGCAGGCCAAGCGATCGGGCGGACCCTTGATCTCATTGTACCGGAGGAGGAGCGCGTCGACCACTGGCGCAACTTCCGGCGCGTCATGGCGACCGGCGTGCTCAACTACCGGCCCGACCACGTGCTCGATGTCGAGGGGCTGCGATCGAATGGCATGCGCGTGATGCTTGACGTCGCGCTCATTGCCGTCGCCGACGAGACGGGAGGTCTTGTCGGGATCACAGCCATCATGCGCGAGGCGGACCGTAATATCGCATGATAGGCCAATCGCCTCACGTCCTGCTCGGGACTATCTGCTATTGGCGCAGGCCCGCGAATAGGCCTCGCGATCGCTTCCGCCAAGCCCGGCCGCAGCGCCCTCCTGCAGGCAGGTCGTGACTTTGTCGCTGAAGGACGGGCGTGGCGGCGGCAGATAGTTCTGGCGCGGCAGCTCGTCCATTTTCGGCACCACCGGAACCTCGATCTTGGGTGGCGGCAGAGGTGGTAGTGGCGGTGGGATGATTTGCGATCCGCCCCGCGAGATTCCCGGCGGAATGATTTGCGCAAACGCAACGGTCGTGGCGATGAGCGCCGCAGCGGCCACGCAGGCGAGGAATGATAACCGTTTCATCGCGGCTATGTCGTGATGCGCTTCGAAAACCGCAAGTTAAATTATTCTTCAGGCGCGTTTTCGATCGGATCGAACCGGTCGGCCTCAAGCCCGAGCAGGTTCCACGATTGCAGCATGTGCGGCGGCAATGGCGCGGTCACGTCGATCGCGCCGCCGCGCGGATGGGGAATAACGATCCGGCGCGCCAACAGATGAAGTCGTTTCTGCAAACCGCCCGGCAACTCCCAGTTTTCCTTGTTGAAATATTTCGGGTCGCCGACGATGGCGTGGTCGATATGGGCCATATGCGCGCGCAACTGATGCGTCCGCCCCGTGACCGGTTTCAAGGAAACCCAGGCGAGTTTCTGCGCCGAGGTCTCCACGACAGCATAATAGGTGACGGCGTGGCTCGCGCCCTCATCGCCATGCGCGGCGATGCGCATGATGGTGTCTTCCTCACCCTCCTCCTTGGCGAGAAAAGTCGAGATGCGGCCCTGCTTCGGCTTCGGCACACCGGCGACCAGCGCCCAGTAGATCTTGCGCGCCGAGCGATGGCGGAACGCTCCGGTCAAGGCGGTTGCCGCGAAACGCGTTTTTGCCACCAGAAGACACCCCGCCGTATCCTTGTCGAGCCGGTGCACCAAACGCGGCTTCTGTCCCTTGGCATCGCGCATCACTTCCAGCATCTGGTCGATGTGCCGCGTGGTGCCGGACCCACCCTGCACCGCCAGCCCCGCCGGCTTGTTCAGCACCATCACGTCGGCATCTTCGAACAGGATCATCTCCTTGAGCGCCGATAGTGTCTTGGCGCCTGCTTCAGAGAGCTGGCCGGAATCCCTCGGCGCGTCGAGCCTGAGCGGCGGAATGCGGACGCTCTGTCCTCCTTGCAGCCGGTCTTTGCTGTCGGCACGCTTGCCGTTGACGCGCAGTTCGCCTTTGCGAACGATACGCTGAATGTGGGAAAACGACAGTCCCGGAAAACGCGCCTCCAGAAAACGGTCGACGCGCATATTGTTCTCGTCCGCCGTCACGACCACGGTCTGAACCTTGGTCGGCAGCACAGTCGTTTCCGTTGCCTTCTTCGGCTCCGGCGTGAACGGCTTTGCGGCAGAAGGCGCGGAAGCCTGCAAATGCGCCGGCGGCTTGCCGCCGGGACGATGTCCCTGCGACCGCTCTGCTGGCGAGCCCCGATACGGCCGCGCGCCCTTCGGGCGATTGCCGGGGGCGCGTTTGGCCAGGGGTCTTCTGATACGACGGCTCATGCTCGGGTACGGCTTTCGGATTTGAAGGGTTGGGTAGCGTAAAAGCGGTGAAACGTCACGGCGAATTCGGTACAAATTCGCCGCGGGATCGGCCATGCTAGAGCGTTTTCGAGCGAAAGCCTGCCCCGGACCTGATCCGGGGTGGGTACAGGTTCGCGTGAAGAAAACGCGTTAAACAAAGAATCCAGCGCTTCGGTTCTGATTCAATCAGAGCCGATCATGCGCTGGGCCAAGGAAACGAAAAAATCAAGGAGTACCGGGATGGCTTCCGTGAAGGTGGCTTTGGCCGCTCTTGCCGCGATGATCATGAGCGCCGCATGGGCCGCGGAAGGCCCGATGCCGCCGGAGATCGCCAGCAAGCTTTTGGAGCTCGGCAGCGTCATCGATCCCCCGAAAACCGCCGCACTCTATGCGCCGTTGCAGGAAAAGGAGCCATATCAGGGCGTCCGGGTCGAGCGAGACGTCAAATATGGCTCCGCCGATCGCAACCTGCTTGACGTCTTCATGCCGGAAACGGCGTCATCGGGCCGGCCCGTATTGATGTTCGTCCATGGCGGCGCCTTCATCCGCGGCAACAAGCGCCTGCCCAATTCGCCGTTCTACGACAACATCCTGCTGTGGGCGGTGAAGAACGGATTTGTCGGCGTCAACATCACCTACCGGCTCGCGCCACAGTTTCCGTGGCCCGCCGGCGCGGAGGACGTGGCCGCCGCCGTCCAATGGGTCAACCAGAAGATCGGCGAGCGCGGCGGCGATCCCGCGCGCATCTATCTGATGGGGCATTCGGCCGGCGCGGTTCACGTCGCCAACTATGTCTCGCACCCGGAATTTCAAAAGGTGAAAGACGGCGGCCTCAAGGGCGCGATCATGGTGTCGGGAATCTACGATCTGACCGTAGGCGCTGTCGGAGACCCCGAGCGCGCCTATTTCGGCACCGATCCGTCGCTCTACGCCGAGCGATCATCCTTGCAGGGGTTGCAGGCGACAAGGCTGCCGCTGATGATCGTCTCCTCCGAGCTCGACCCGCCCATCTTCCACCGGCAATTCGATCTCTTGAGGGATGCATCCTGCAAGCAACCCCGCGGATGCATCCGCGCGATCAAGCTGCCGCAGCACAGCCACATGTCGGAGGTGTATTCGATCAACACCGCCGATACGCGGCTCACAAGCCAAATTCTGGATTTCGACACGGCTGGGAAGTAGCGGCACCCCGGCTACTTCGCCCCCCGCTCCCGCCGCAGCTTCACCCAATAATCCAACCGTTTGCGGATTTCGCGCTCAAAACCGCGATCCGGCGGATCGTAGAAGGTCTGACGTCCCATGCCTTCTGGAAAATAGTCTTGCCCCGAAAAAGCCTCCGGCGTGTCGTGGTCGTATTGGTAACCATCGCCATAGCCTTCCGACTTCATCAGTTTGGTCGGGGAATTGAGGATATGCTTGGGCGGCAGCAGCGAGCCGCCCTCCTTCGCCGCGCGCATTGCTGCACTGAAGGCCGTATAGGCGGCGTTCGATTTCGGCGCGGTGGCAAGATAAATCACGGCCTGCGCGATCGCGAGTTCGCCCTCGGGAGATCCCAGAAAGTCAAACGCGTCCTTGGCGGCATTTGCGATCACCAGCGCCTGCGGATCGGCGAGGCCAACGTCCTCGACCGCCATGCGAACCACCCGCCGCGCCAGAAACAGCGGGTCTTCGCCGGCGTCCATCATGCGCGCGAGATAATATAGCGCCGCGTCCACGTCCGAGCCGCGCACCGATTTATGCAGCGCCGAGATCAGGTTGTAGTGGCCATCGGCCGACTTGTCATAGATCGGCGCGCGGCGCTGCAGGATTTCCTGCAACTGCGCGGCGTTGAAAATCTCGCCCGCGCGCGCGGCACGCCAGACCTCTTCGGCCAGCGTCAGCGCGGCGCGGCCGTCGCCGTCGGCCATCCGCACCAGCACCGCGCGGGCTTCGGCATCGAGCGGCAGCCTCCTTCCCTCGATCTTCTCGGCATGGACAAACAATTTTTCGATCGCGGCACGATCGAGCGAATGAAACACCAGCACGCGCGCCCGCGACAACAACGCGGCGTTGAGCTCGAACGAGGGATTTTCGGTGGTGGCGCCGACCAGCACCACGGTTCCGTCTTCCATCACAGGCAAAAATGAATCCTGTTGCGCGCGATTGAAGCGGTGCACCTCGTCGACGAACAGCAACGTCCCCTTGCCCATTTCCCGCCGCGCGCGGGCCGCATCGAACGCCTTCTTCAGGTCGGCAACGCCAGAAAACACCGCCGAAAGTTGCTCGAAATGCAGTTCGGTCGCATCCGCCAAAAGCCGCGCCACGGTGGTCTTGCCGGTGCCCGGCGGGCCCCAGAAGATCAGCGAGCCCAGCGTGCGCGTCTCCAGCATGCGGGTGAGCGCGCCGTCCGGCCCCAATATGTGATCCTGTCCGACGACCTCCGACAGAGTTCGCGGGCGCAGTCTGTCAGGAAGCGGATGCGGCGCGTCCTGCTCCATCCCTGCGGCCGCGAACAGGCTGGCACCTTGTTGTGGTCGCTTCGGGCTCATCCGCCGGCCGTAACGTTGATCTGCTGGCCGCCGCGCACCAGCTTGATCCGCCAGAGCCGGGAACCGTCGCGCGTCGCCTTGTCGAGATCGCTGGTCTTGAGAATCTTCTGGTTGTTCACGGCGACAATGATGTCACCCTTCTGGAAGCCGAAATTGGCGGCCGCTCCACCGTCGACGAGGTCGGTGATCACGACCCCTTCGGTGTCGGTATCCAGATGCATTTCATCGGCAACTGCCGGCGAGATGTTGGCGACCTTCGCTCCCTGGAATGGCGAGCGCGCGGAGAGGACGATTTCGTTCCGGCCGGTATCGGGCGCGGTTTCAAGCGGCAGCGTCAGTTTCACCGCCTTGCCGGCGCGCTGCACATCGATTTGCGATGTGCCGCCAAGCGGACGGGTCGCAAAACGATAGTCAAACGCATTGGGATCGTCGATGATCTGCCCGTCGATCGCGACAATCAGGTCGGACGACCTCAACCCTCCCCGCGCCGCCGGGCTGTTCGAAACGACGCTGGCAACAAGCGCCCCGGTCGGCAGCTTTAGCCCGAGCGTTTCGGCGATCTCAGGCGTCACCGCCTGCAATCGCGCGCCGAGCCAGGGCCGTTTGACGGCCTTGCCGCCGCTCTTTGCGGACGCCACCACGACACGCACCATATTGGCCGGGATCGCAAAGCCGATGCCTTGCGAGCCGCCGGAACGCGAGAAGATCGCGGTATTGATGCCGGCGAGCTTGCCGGTCATGTCGACCAGTGCGCCGCCGGAATTGCCCGGATTGATCGCGGCATCGGTCTGGATGAAGAACTGGTAGTCGGTGATACCGACCTGGGTACGCGCCAAGGCCGAGATGATGCCGTGGGTCACCGTCTGCCCGACGCCGAAGGGATTGCCGATCGCGATCACGACGTCGCCGACCTGCAATTCATCGGAATTGGCAAAATCGAGCGTCGGGAATCGTTCGCGCCCGTCCTTCAGCCGCAGCACGGCGAGATCGGTCCGGCCGTCCTTGAGCACGATCTCCGCCTCGAATTCGCGCTTGTCGGAAAGCGACACCTTGACCTGATCGGCGCCTTCGATGACGTGGTTGTTGGTCACAACCAGACCGGATGGATCGACCATCACCCCCGAGCCGAGCGAGCGCTGCATCTGTTCCGGTTGCTGGCCCGGAACGCCGAAGAAGCGGCGGAAGATCGGATCGTCGAGCAGCGGATTGCGGTTCTGCACCATCTTGGCGGCGTAGACGTTGACGACGGCCGGCTGCACACGCTGCACGATCGGGGCGTAGGAGAGCCTGATTTCCGCCGAGGAAGCCGGCACGCGCCGGTCCTGTGCCATGGCCGGAACGACCACCGCGAGAGCGAACAATGCCGTGATAAAGCGAACCGCGATCATGAAGGGATTCCTGAGGGAATGGGACTTGTAAATATAGGCTCCCGGGCCGGCGATTAGAAGCGATTGGCGGTGCCGGCAACCCATTTGTGTGGCCGTGGCACCACAAATCTCCTCGCGGCCCCATGGCAAATCCTTGCATTTGGCGGGGTAGAACCGCAGGTAATAGCGGAAGCAACCTCGCGAGGGAGAACCGTCAGATGAAGGCCGTCGGATACAGAAAATCCTTGCCCATCGATGCCGCGGAGGCCCTGATCGATTTCGAGACCGCAAGGCCGGAACCCAAGGGCCGCGACATCCGCGTCGCCATCAAGGCGATCTCCGCCAATCCGGTCGATTACAAGGTGCGCAAGCGGGCTAGCCCCCCGGAGGGCGAAACCAAGATCCTCGGCTTCGACGCCGCGGGAATCGTCGATTCGGTTGGCCCCGATGTGACACTTTTCAAGGCGGGCGATGAGGTGTTCTACGCCGGCTCGATCTTGCGCCAAGGCACCAATTCGCAATTTCATCTGGTGGATGAGCGCATCGTCGGCCGCAAACCGACAGCGCTCTCGTTCGCGCAAGCCGCAGCCCTGCCGCTGACCTCGATCACCGCCTGGGAACTGCTGTTCGACCGCCTCGGCGCCCTGCCCGGCAGAAGCGTCGATCCGCGCACGCTTCTGGTCGTCGGCGGGGCCGGCGGCGTCGGCTCGATCCTGATCCAACTCGCCCGCCGCCTCACTGGGCTCACGGTCGTGGCGACGGCATCGCGGCCGGAGTCGCAAAAATGGTGCCTCGAACTTGGGGCGCACGCGTTTGTCGATCATGCCAAGCCGATGAAGGAGCAGATCGAGAAGCTGAAGGTGCCGCCGGTGGCGCTGGTCGCAAGCCTCACCAATACCGACCAGCACTACAAGGCGATCGCCGAGCTGATGGCGCCGCAGGGCAAATTTGGCCTGATCGACGATCCGCCCGAATTCAACGTCTCCGTGTTCAAGGGCAAGGCGATTTCGATCCACTGGGAATCGATGTTCACCCGCTCGTCGTTCCAGACCCCGGACATGATCGGCCAGCACGCCCTGCTCAACGACGTTGCCGACCTCATCGACAAGGGCGTGCTGCGGACCACGCTCGGCGAGAACTTTGGCACGATCAACGCCGCCAATCTGAAGCGCGCGCACGCGCTGCTGGAGAGCGGAAAATCGCGTGGCAAGATCGTGCTGGAGGGATGGTAATCCGCTAAAATTGTTCAGCTAATTCGCGGCCGGCAGATTCCCGTATATTTTGTATTAAGGAATCAAATATAGATGTAGTTGTATCGGCATAAACCGTCTCGTCCTTCACCAGATCGAGTGACGGCAACGCCAAAGGGATTTCAATGAGCTGCAGACCCGGAGGGTGAATGTTCCACCTGCTTCAGAAACTGAAGATCAGAACCCGGATTGCAATCGCCCTGCTCATTCCAACGGCCGGCATGTTGGTGATTTCCAGCTTCCTTCTCGTTGAGAAGTGGCAGATCGCTTCCAACATGCGGCAGCTCGAGGACCTGGTAACGCTCGCCAATCACTTAAGCAAATTCGTCCACGAACTTCAGAAGGAGCGCGGCATGTCTGCTGTCTATCAGGGCAGCCAAGGCAAGCAGATGGGCGAAAGCCTGCCGCAGCAGCGGCAATTGACCGACAAATACCGCACCGAGTTACAGACATTCCTTGGGGGTTTCGATGCGTCGCGCCATGGCGCCGGCCTTACCGCTGAGCTTGATCGCACGCTCCGCATGATTGGCGAGCTTGGCGGCAAGCGCGACCAGATCAGCAAGCTCGCCATCGCCCCGGCCGAGGGCGTCGCCTATTTCACCAACACCAACATGCAATCGGTCAAGACGATGGCGCAGATCGCGCTCGCCAGCAAAAGCACCGATACCTCCAACGCGATCTCGGCCTATGTCGGCTTCCTCTATGGCAAGGAGAAGACCGGCCAGGAGCGTGCCGTGGGCGCGGCCGGTATTTCGGCCGGAAAATTCAGCGAGGATGGCTATCTTCGTTTCGTCCAGGTCACCGCCGAACAGGGTGCTTACCTATCGACTTTCGAGAACTATGCGCCGGAAGCAATCAAGAGCTTCTACGCCCAGACCGTGGCTGGGCACGACGTCGACGAGGTGGCACGCATCCGCAAAATCGTGTTTGCTGGCGGCCTCACCGGCGACCTCAAGGGAACCGAAGGCCCGTACTGGTACAAGGTCACGACCGCCAAGATCGATCTCATGAAGAAAGTCGAGGACAAGATTGCCGAGACGCTCGAAGCGCTTGCCTCCAGCGAAAGCACCAGCGCCGAGACCGCATTGATCTTAACATTGGCCGCTGTTGCCGTTCTCCTGGCCGTGACCGCCGTGCTTGGCACGATTATCGTTCACGGCATTACGGGACCATTGACGAAAATAACCGACGCGATGGGCCGTTTGGCCGGCGGTGACAAGGCCGTCGAAATCGGCGGGACCGGAAACCGGGATGAGATCGGTGCGATGGCCCGTGCCGTCGTCATTTTCAAGGAGAACATCATCCGCGCCGACGAATTGGCGGCCAAAGAAGCGCAAGCCTTCAAGACGCGAGAGCACCGCGCAAAGCTGATGGAGGAGCTGACAAGCAGTTTCGATCTGGACGTATCCGATACGCTAAAGATGGTAACCGCGGCATCGACCCAGTTGCAGTCAACGGCAACTGCGATGACCGCCACGGCCGAGGAGAGCAACCAGAAGGCAGCCACAGCGGCGGCAGCGACCGAGCAAACCTCGGCAAATGTTCAGACGATGGCTGCATCTGCCGAAGAGTTGTCGGGCTCGATCAGCGAAATCAGCCGGCAAGTCACCCAATCCACGGCAATCACCCAGCGCGCGGTCGCCGAAGCGGCGCACACCAACGGAACCGTGCAGAGCCTCGCGGAGTCCGCAGAGCGGATCGGCGAAGTCGTGAAACTCATCCAGGAGATCGCGTCCCAGACAAATCTATTGGCACTCAACGCTACGATCGAGGCGGCGCGGGCCGGAGATGCCGGCAAAGGCTTCGCCGTGGTGGCGAGCGAGGTCAAGTC
>DATGGY010000260.1:0-59773 GCA_035308285.1 Bradyrhizobium sp.
AATTCACCTCATTGGCCGATTTTGCTGCCCGCGTTAATCCGCGCGCGATCAACAAACGCGTCATCGAGAGCCTGGCGGCGGCCGGCGCGTTCGATGCGCTCGACCCCAATCGCGCGAGGGTGTTCGCGGGCGCCGAGGCGATCCTTGCCGCCTGCCAGCGCAGCCACGAGGCCGCTAGCATCGGGCAGAACGACATGTTCGGCAACGCCGCCGACGCGCCGACCATCATGCTGCCGCAGATCGAGCCGTGGTTGCCCGCCGAGCGGCTGCGGCGCGAATATGACGCCATCGGCTTCTTCCTTTCCGGCCATCCGCTTGACGACTATGCGACGGTGCTGAAGCGATTGAGGGTGCAATCCTGGGCAGAATTCTCTCGCGCGGTCAAAACCGGGGCAACCGCCGGCAAGGTTGCCGCCACCGTCGTGTCGCGCATGGAGCGGCGGACCAAGACCGGCAACAAGATGGGCATTATCGGACTGTCGGACCCAACCGGCCATTTCGAGGCCGTGCTGTTTTCGGAAGGGCTTGCCCAGTATCGCGACGTGCTGGAACCCGGAGCTGCCGTATTGCTGCAACTCGGCGCCGAGCTGCAGGGCGAGGATGTCCGCGCCCGTGTGCTGCACGCCGAGCCGCTCGATGACGCCGCCGCCAAGACCCAGAAGGGCCTTCGTATCTTTGTGCGTGATACCAAGCCGCTGGAATCGATTGCCAAGCGCTTGCAGATCCCTGAACCTTTGCCGCAGAATGGCGCGGCCCGCGGACCTCAAACAAAGCCAGTTGCGGCGGCGGGAGCCGACGGTGACGTCGCGCTTGTCATGATGCTGGACCTCGAAACCGAAGTGGAAATGAAGCTGCCAGGGCGCTTCAAGGTCTCGCCGCAGATTGCGGGCGCGATCAAGGCGGTGTCCGGCGTGGTGGATGTGCAGATGCTTTAAGAACAGGGAAGGACCGCCCCATGTGCGAGATGTGCCGCCGGAATTCGTTTGACGTTATCGAACCTTCGCGGCGCCACATGCTTGGCTTGGCGGCCTCGGCGGTAGGGCTGATGCTGGCGGGTGCGGCCAGCGCCAAGGAGATGAAGCCGCCGCCGAAGCCGCAAAACGTGTTGACGCCCGCTGCCTCACTGGAGCGCTTGCTGAAGGGAAACTCACGCTATGTCGAGGGCGTGTCGATTCGTCACGACTTCAGGCATGAACGGGAAGCGCTGACCGGAGGCCAGAACCCCTACGCCGCCATCCTGAGCTGCGCTGACTCGCGCATCGCGCCCGAATATGCTTTCGACAGCGGCAGAGGCGATCTCTTTGTTTGCCGCGTGGCAGGCAATTTCGCCAACGATGAATCCGTCGCAAGTCTGGAATATGCCGTCGCCGAACTTGCCACGCCTCTGATTCTCGTTCTGGGGCACGACGCTTGCGGTGCGGTTAGCGCGACGATCAAGTCGCTCAAGGACGGCACGACCTTGCCCGGACACTTGCCCTCACTCGTCACGGCTCTCGCACCTGCTGTCAAAGCGGTCTCGCAGCAAACAGGCGATGCGCTTTCTAATGCCATTCGCCAGAACGTGGTCGACAATGTCGCCAAGCTAAGCTCGGCAACCCCGATCCTGAGCGCGGCCGTGGAGCAGGGTAAACTCAAGGTGGTCGGCGGTATCTACCGGCTCAGGGACGGCCGGGTGGATATGGTTGGCTGATTAGTTGCTCCCCCGCCTGCAATGTCCCATTGCCGCCCTTTTCGTTCAATCAATGTTCAGGTAATCCCGGGTCCAATGTCTGAGGTCCCGAATAAATGGTACGGGCGGAGAAGCCATGCAGATATCCAAAGCGCTTTCGATCTTTTCTCTGAGCTTGGTCCTGTTTTCCGGCCTTGCCGGAGCACTTAGCTCCGCCGCCGCGCAGCAGCAGGAAAAGCGCGTCGCACTGGTGATCGGAAACGGCGCCTACGCCAAGGCGCCGCTAGCGACAACCGCCAACGATGCCGGTCTGGTTGCCCAGAACCTGCAGGCCGCTGGCTTCGACGTGATCGGCGCGCGCGACCTCGACGGCGATTCGCTGCGCAAGACGTTCCGCGATTTCATGCAGAAGGTTGAGAGCGATCCCGCGAACACGGTCGCAATGGTCTATCTGTCCGGCTACGGCGTGCAGCTTGCCGGCGAGAACTATTTCATCCCGGTCGATTCAGCGATCAATCGCGACACCGATATCCCGATCGAGGGACTGCGGGTCAGCGACTACACGCGCGAGCTCACCTCCGTTCCGCTGAAAGCCAGCGTCTTCGTGCTCGATGCCGCACGGCAGCAGCCCTTTATCGAAGGCGGAAACCCGATTGCAAGCGGGCTAGCGCTGGTCGATCCCGCGCCGAACTCGCTGATCGCGTTCAATGCCGCTCCGGGCACGGTCGCGCCGAGCGAGCCCGGACCCTACGGCGCTTACGCGCAGGCGCTGGCGGAAATGATCCGCACCGGCGGCCTGTCGCTGCCTGACGTTTTCGATCGTGTACGGCTGCGCGTCAGCGAAAATACCAGGGGCGGACAGATCCCGTGGGATGCCCAGAAGATCCAGGTGCAGTTCGCCTTCTTCGATCGCGCGCCCGATGCACCGCCGGTGCAAGGCAGCCCCGATCAGGTTGCCGCGATCCGCGAGCGTCCGATGCGCGATCTTGGCGCGCAGGAAGGCTTTACCGCTGCACTGGCACGCGACACCCTGCCGGGCTATGAGGATTTCCTCGCCGCCTATCCCGGTGATCCGCTGGCCCGACGGGTGCGGGCGATCGTCGCCGCGCGGCGTGAGGCGATCACCTGGCGCCGCACCTATCTCGCCGATACGCCTGACGCCTACTGGTCCTATTTGCGGCGCTATCCGCAAGGGCCGCATGCGTGGGATGCGCGCCGGCGCCTCGCGATCCTGTCGGCTGCGCTGGAGCCGCCGGCGACATTTCCGATGTATGACTACGACTTGCCGCCGCCGCCGCCGGATGAGGTGGTGTTCGTCGACCGCCCGGTGTTTTATTTCGGCGATCCCGATTTCGCGTTCGCGCCGCCGCCGCCGATATTCTTCCTGCCGCCGCCGCCGCCGGATTTCATCGTGCTGACGCCGCCGTTCGCGCCGGTCGGGTTGTTCATCCTGCCGCAGCCAGTGTTCGTTCCGGTGGCGGCCTATGTCGTGGCGCCGGTCTATGTCGCGCCGCCGCCGAACAACATCATCTTCAACAACATCCACAACACGACCGTCATCAACAACACCATCAACGTGGCGCCAGTGGCGCAGAGCAATATTGCAGCCGCTGCCGCCACAGGTCAGACCGGAGCGGGGCCTCAACTCCCGACGTCGCTGAAGACAAAAGCCGTGGCGATCAGCTCGGGCCAGGCGGCGATTCCCCCGAATACGCTTGTCAATACAAACGCAAAAACCTCGACAAAGCAGGTCTTCCCGGTCAATGCGACGTCTACGTCTACCACGACGACGCCACCGCCGCCGGGAACGGCGACCAAACTGCCGAGCGGAACCCAGCGGCAGGGAACCGGGACGCAACAGGGGACGCCGCCTCCGGGAACGGCAAACCTAAAGCCAGGTAATGTTCTCCCGGGGAGCCCGAGCGGAACGGCGCTCCCTACGCAAACGGGCAAGGGTACCTCGGCTACGACGAGCCCCGGTGGGGTGATCCCCAACAATACGAAGCCGGGCGCCAAGACATTGGCCCCGAACGTCCCGGGAGGCGCGGGTACTCCCAAAACACCGGGGACCTTGGCACCGTCGGCGAACATCAGAGAGCCGAAGGCTGGCGCCCAGATTCCCGAAGCGAAGCCGCTCACCCCGGAATCGGTTCGGAAGCAAGGCGCGCCGCCGCCGCAGCCGCCCAAACCGGCTGTGTCTTCCGCCAAGCCAATTTCGCCTACCCCGCCAAAGCCGGAAACGCGCCGGTTCGAGCCGCCGCCGCGGCCGGCACCCCAGGCGGCGCGACCCGCGCCACCGCCTCGGCCGGCTGCTGCGCCTCCGCCACCACCAAGGCCACCCCCGGTTGCGGCGGTCCGGCCTCCGCCGCCGCCGCCTCCACCGCGTCCGGCTCCGCCGCCCAAGCCCGCGCCGGCCAAGAGATGCCCGCCGAACCAGCCCAGGTGCTGAATTAGGCAGATCGCTCCTTTAGAGCTTCGGTTCTGATTGAATCAGAACCGATAGTGCTCTTGCGCCTTCGCGCCTTCCGGGTCGCGGCGCGGCGATCACAGAAGGAGAAAGCATGTCGTCGCGAATGGTGGGCCTCGCACTGCTCAGAGCGCCGGCTGAGCTCTCTTGCCGCGCCGTACACCGAGCTCGACGGAAGAAGAGAGGACCGGCTGAAGCGATGGGGAGAAGACGTCGGGACTAAAGAGCGATGAAATATCCTCGGGCCGTATGGGTTTGCTAAACAGATAGCCCTGAACCTCGTCACAGGCGTGGCTGCGCAGAAAGGTATCCTGCTCCATCGTTTCGACGCCTTCGGCGACAACGGTCAAGCCCAGCGCCTTGCCCATGCTGATGATGGCCGTCGCAATGGCCCGGTCTTCTGCGCTTTCCGCGAGATCCCGGACAAAGGATCGGTCGATCTTGATCGTGTCGATCGGAAATTTTTTCATCAGAGACATCGACGAATAGCCGGTGCCGAAATCATCGATCGCGAGCCGGACTCCGCGGCTTCGAATTGCGTCGAGCAGCTTGATGGCTCGCTCGACGTTGTGCATCACCATGCTTTCCGTGATTTCAAGTTGCAGTAAGTGAGCCGGCATCCCGCTCGAGGCGAGCACATTGTCGATGTCATCGAGCAGGTTCCCGTCGAGAAATTGCCGGGGCGAAAGGTTGACCGCCATTGAAAAGGCGGGAAGACCATCTTTCTGCCAGGCCATGTTCTGGGCGCACGCGCTTCTGAGAACCCATCGGCCGATCGGGATGATAAGTCCGGTCTCTTCGGCCAGCGGAATAAATTCCGTCGGCGGCAGATTGCCAATCTTGGGGTGAGTCCACCGCAGCAGCGCCTCAACGCCGCTGATCTGGCCGGAAGCGACATGAATCTTGGGCTGGTAGTGCAACGCGAATTGATTGAGTTCGAGCGCATGACGCAAATCGGCTTCCAGTTTAAGCCGCTCGATCGATTGGCTTCTGACCTCCCGGGAGAAGAAGCGAAAGTTGTTCTTTCCTTCCTCTTTGGCGAGATACATGGCCATGTCGGCGTTCTTGGTCAGGGTTTGCACGTCAGTGCCGTTGTCAGGGAATACCGCGATTCCGATGCTTCCGGTCGTGCGGCATTCGTGACCTGCAAGAGTCATCGGAGGCAGCAGGGCGGCGAGAACCTTGCGCGCCACAATGGAAATCTGCTCCCGATCTGCGATCCCATTGAGGACAATGACAAACTCGTCGCCACCGAAACGGGCCACCAGGTCACTCTCGCGCACGCAGGCTTTGAGCCTGTTGGACACCTCGACAAGCAGCGTATCGCCTGCTTCATGCCCCAGCGAGTCATTGATGACCTTGAACCTGTCGAGATCAATGAACAGCAGCGCACATTTGCAGCCATCGCGTTGGGCCGATTTGGTCGACTGCTCGAAGAGCTGATGGAAGGTCGTGCGGTTGGGCAGGCCGGTCAGCTCATCATGCGTCGCCAAATATTGGATGCGGCCGTCCGCGAGCAATTTTTCATCGGCGCGATCCAGGTTTTCCAGCGCGGCCGAAACGTTTTCACCCATGCGCGCCAGCAGGGCTATGATCTCCTTGTTCGTCGCCCAGGATCTGGTGACGAAAAACAAGAGCACGCCTATGCTCCGGCCATTCTTGGTGAGCGGCACGGCGCAGCTTGCGACAATACCGGCCTGGAGGCTGGATTCCCGCCATGGACGGCCTTGCTCGGAGTTGAGAATGTCCTCGTTGACGCTGGCCTTTTGATCCCGGAAAGCTTTGCCGCAAACGCCCTTGCCGTAAGGGTTCTCCGGATCGATCGAGAATTTTGTTTGTCTGACCAGACCCATGTCGACGATTTGGCCAGTACCGGCCACCGCCTTTAGCCACGGAGAGGCCGGTTCGGCCAGAAGCACGGTCGCGGCCAACGAACTGCCGACATGCACCGCCGCGTCGCATACCAACTGATACAGCTCGTCAGCCGTCTTAGCGCGCAAGATCGCCTCGTTGGTGGCACTGAGCGCCGCAAACATCTTTGCCAGCCGCCGGGCGGCCCGTTCGTTGCGTTTAAAAGCCGCCTCGCGATCGATGTTGTCGAGCCCGAACGAGAGATTCTCAGCCATGCGGGTCAGAAGCGCGACCGCCTCGTCGTCGAGCGCATTGATCTCATCAAGCACAACCAACAGCACACCGACGCTCTCTCCAGCGCGGATCACAGGAAGACCTGCAGCGGCGCGCGCACCCACGCGCATTGCAGCCTCGCGCCAAGATTTCAAACGCTCGTCATTCTGAAGGTCGTTGCTCACGCAGGGTTTCTGGGTGCGGCATGCAATTCCGACGAGGCCATTGCCTAATGGTGACGACGCGGAGACGGAATAGCTGCGAGCACGAAGCTCAGCGTCGTTACCGGCACCGGCCACGGCTCTCAGCGTGTCAGTTCCGGGTTCGCGCAGCAGAATTGCCGCCGCGATGAAATTTCCGCTTTGCAGCGCCGCCTCACAGACTTGCTGGAACAGATTCTCTTGCGAGTTTACTCGCAGGATGGCTTCATTCGTCGCACTCAGCGCTGCGAACATCCTGACGAGGCGCGACGGCGGTTGGCCGGCGGATGCGGGGTGGACACGGCCTGATGGGAGCGTCTGCGCGGACATCATTCTCTCTCGGCAATCCTTGCTGTTGACGAAGCAAAGCCACCTTATGGTGACCTTGCTTAGGGGCGATGCCCCAATTTCTTATGGGTTGGTTGCGCCTTCAGTCGGTACGGAACTACCCTAAAGACTGAAATAAATTCTTACGTTTATTCAACGGCCTCTGCCGCCAGAGATTGAAAGTAGGGAGTGCGAACTTGCGGGGCTCGGCGCGGGCGCAATCTGAATTTTATGTTGGCGAACATTGCGTATTTGGTGGCCCAAATCGGTGTCTGGAACAGGAGTTTCGACCACGGTTCGGCCTCGCCTGATGCCGGCAACATCCGGCAAGAGAGCGTTTACCTCATCCGAAAAATTCGCGCCCGAGCCGCTGAACTATCCTGCTTTTGAAAGGCAAGGCACAAAATCGCGTGGTGAGTCCTGGAGGGGGCATCGGCCTCATTCAAACGGCCGAAAAACCCTAGATTTCCTTGCTTCTCGTGAAAATCCAGCTATATACCGCGACATCTCACACGGAAACATGGCTCAAAAGGCCGTCCGGTGGCAGCCGGGCCATAAGGCTCGTTTGCTCACACGTTTCCGGAGGAACCAACCGGAGAACTTGAACAATGGCACTACCCGATTTTTCTATGCGTCAGCTGCTCGAGGCCGGCGTTCACTTTGGCCACCAGTCGCATCGCTGGAATCCGAAAATGGGGGACTATATTTTTGGTTCCCGCAACAACATCCACATCATCGACCTTGCCCAGACGGTACCGATGTTGCATCGGGCGCTCCAGGCGGTGAGCGATACCGTAGCCAAGGGCGGCCGGATTCTGTTTGTCGGCACCAAGCGGCAGGCGCAGGACGGCGTTGCCGAGGCCGCCAAGCGCTCGGCTCAATATTTCGTCAATTCGCGCTGGCTCGGCGGAACGCTGACCAACTGGAAGACGATTTCCGGTTCGATCAAGCGGCTGCGGCATCTTGATGAGGTGCTCAATTCCGGCGATGCCAATGCCTACACCAAGAAGGAACGGCTGACCCTGCAACGCGAGCGCGACAAGCTCGATCGTTCGCTCGGCGGCATCAAGGACATGGGCGGCTTACCCGACATGATCTTTGTGATTGACACCAACAAGGAAGACATCGCGATCCAGGAAGCCCAGCGGCTCAACATTCCCGTCGCCGCCATCGTCGACACCAATTCGGACCCCAAAGGCATCACTTACGTGGTGCCCGGCAATGACGATGCCGGCCGTGCGATCTCGCTTTATTGCGATCTTGTCGCCCGTGCGGCTATCGACGGCATTTCGCGCGCGCAAGGCGAAGCCGGGATCGATATTGGAGCTTCCGCGCATCCCGCGCGCGAGGAGATCCCGACCGCGCCACAGGCTTTGGGCTTTCAGGGTCTGGCCGGACCGCGCGGCGCTCCCGACGATCTCAAGAAGCTTACGGGCGTGTCCGGCACGATCGAGAAGAAGTTCAACGATCTTGGCATTTTCCACTATTGGCAGCTGGCCGAGCTCAACCACGACACCGCCCACCAGATCGGCGAAGAGGTTGGGCTTCCGAGCAGGGCCGATGGCTGGGTGGCGCAAGCCAAGGCCCTTATCGCGGAAGCGGAATAGCGATGGGCCGGCCGGAACATTCCGGTCGGCAATTCCGATATACGACATTGCTGATGGCGGGTGCCAGCGCGGCTCATAGCCGCGCCGCCACCGCCCTGACAGGCAGAGGACGAACAATGACAACAATCACAGCGGCTATGGTCAAGGATCTGCGCGAGACCACGGGCGCGGGCATGATGGACTGCAAGGCCGCCCTTACCGAGAACAACGGCGACATGCAGGCGTCGATCGATTGGCTGCGCAAGAAGGGTCTGTCGAAGGCGGCCAAGAAGGCCGGCCGTGTCGCGGCCGAAGGACTAATCGGCGCGCTGACGGCGGGAACCAAGGGCGTTGTCGTGGAAGTCAATTCGGAGACCGATTTCGTCGCGCGCAACGGCCAGTTCCAGGGATTGGTCAAGATGATCGCGCAGGTCGCGCTCGACGTTGGCGCTGACGTGGAAAAGATCAAGGCCGTAAAGGTTGGCAGCGTAACCGTCGAAACCGCCATTGCGGATGCGATCGCGACAATCGGTGAGAATATGACGCTGCGCCGCGCGGCCTCGCTCGAGGTGAGCAAGGGCGTGGTGTCAAGCTATGTGCATAACGCGGTGATCGAAGGCGCGGGCAAGATGGGCGTAATCGTGGCGCTGGAATCGGCGGGCAAAGCCGATGAACTGGCCGTGCTCGGCAAGCAGCTAGCGATGCATGTCGCAGCCGCCAACCCGCTGGCGCTAGATCCAGCAGGATTGGATCCAGCCGCCGTCAAGCGCGAGAAGGACGTGCTCGCCGACAAATACCGTCAGCAGGGCAAGCCCGAGAACGTGATCGAAAAGATCGTCGAGTCCGGTTTGAAGACCTACTACAAGGAGGTCTGTCTCCTGGAGCAGGCCTCGATCCACGCCGAGCACGCGGGCAAGTCCGTCGCCCAAGCTCTTAAAGAAGCTGAGGGTAAGGTAGGTGCGCCGATCAAGGTGGCCGGATTTTTGCGATATGCTCTGGGCGAGGGAATCGAGCGACAGGAAACCGATTTCGCGGCCGAAGTCGCAGCAGTAAGCGGCCAGAAATAACCGCCCGAGCAGCGCTTTCGGCCCAATTGCGCCGGGAGCTGCCGGGCGGGCTAGGGAAGGCGATTCGCAATGGCAGGGCCGGTTTATCGTCGCGTGGTGATCAAGCTCTCCGGCGAGTATCTCGCCGGCGCGCAATCCTTCGGAATTGATCAGCCAACCGTCGACCGGATCGCGGGCGAACTGATCGCTGCCCGACAGTTGGGCGCCGAAGTCGCGGTTGTCGTCGGTGGCGGGAATATCGTCCGTGGCGGGGAAGCATCCTCGCGCGGCGTTTCCCGCCCGGCCGGGGATACCATGGGCATGCTTGCCACCGTGATGAACTGCCTTGCGCTCGAGGCGGCCATCGAACGTCGGGGGGCTGCCGCGCGCACCCTTTCGGCCTTCGTGATGCCCCAGATATCCGAGCTTTTCACCCGAAGTGCGACGCACAAATATCTCGCGGAGGGCCAAATCGTCCTGCTCGGAGGCGGAACCGGCAATCCTTTCTTCACGACCGATACTACCGCGGTATTGCGGGCCGCCGAAATCGGCGCGCAGGCGGTACTGAAAGCCACCAATGTTGACGGAATCTACAGCGCCGATCCGAAAAAGGACCCCTCCGCCAGGCGATTCGACCGTCTCAGCCATTCCGAGGCGATCGCGGGCGGCTACCAAGTGATGGACGCCACCGCATTCGCGCTTGCCCGGCAGACGTCGCTGCCTATCATCGTATTTTCGATCGCCGAGCCTGGCTCGATCGGCGCAATTCTGCGCGGCACCGGCCGCGGCACTGTGGTCGAGGGCTGACCGGGGCCGTGGAGCGCTTCGCGCGCGAAATGCCGGTGGCCTCGACAACCTTCGAGAGGAGAGCGTTATGCCCGCGGGTAATTTCGACATCAACGAATTGAAGCGCCGCATGCAGGGCGCCGCGCAGTCTCTCAAACATGAACTCGGCGGTTTGCGGACGGGACGCGCCGCCGCCTCGATGCTGGAGCCGGTGCAGGTCGACGCCTACGGAACGCACATGCCGCTCAACCAGCTCGCGACCATCAGCGTGCCCGAACCGCGCCTTCTTTCGGTACAGGTTTGGGACAAATCGATGGTCAAGGCGGTTGAGAAGGCGATCATTGATTCCAATCTCGGTCTGAGCCCGGCCACCGAGGGGCAGGTGCTTCGCCTGAGAATCCCGGAGCTCAACGAAGAACGCCGCAAGGAGCTGGTCAAAGTTGCGCACAAATATGCGGAAGCCGCGCGTGTCGCGGTCCGCCACGTCCGGCGCGACGGTCTCGATACCATCAAGAAACTCGAGAAGAATCATGAGATCTCCGAGGACGACCAGGAGCGCCTGGCCAACGATGTGCAGAAGGCGACGGACGGGACGATTTCGGAGATCGACCACCTGCTTGCCGCCAAGGAAAAGGAAATCCTCACCGTTTAGGCTGTATCTTGCTCGATCATGATCTCTTCGGAAAGCCGATTTTCCGGATCATGTTCCAAAGGATTGATCAATGTCGAATGCCGCTGCCCCTGCGACTGAAGGACAGGATCGAGTGGACGGTCCGTTGCATGTGGCCATTATCATGGACGGAAACGGACGCTGGGCGGCGGCCCGCGGCTTGCCCCGCGCAGAAGGTCATCGCCGCGGCGTCGAGGCCTTGCGCAAGGTTGTTCGTGCGGCAAGCGAGCTGGGGATTCTCTATCTGACCATCTTCTCCTTTAGCTCGGAAAACTGGTCGCGACCCGCGACCGAAATCGGCGACCTCTTCGGCCTGCTGCGGCGCTTCATCCGCAACGACCTTGCAACCTTGCACGGCGACGGCGTGCGGGTGCGCGTGATCGGCGAACGCGAGGGATTGGAGCCGGACATCTGTGCGCTTCTGAAGGAGGCCGAAGACCTCACAAAGGACAACGATCGCTTGCATCTGGTGGTCGCGTTCAATTACGGATCGCGGCAGGAGATCGCCCGCGCGGCGCAACGGCTTGCGCAGGAGGCGGTGGAGGGAAAACGTAATCCCTCATCAATCGACGCCGACACGCTTGGCCGATACCTCGACGCGCCCGATATTCCGGATCCCGATCTGATCATCCGCACCAGTGGAGAGCAGCGCCTGTCGAATTTCCTGATGTGGCAGGCGGCCTACAGCGAACTGGTTTTTGTACCCGTCCACTGGCCGGACTTCGACAAGGCCGCGCTGGAAGGGGCGATCGCCGAATACGCAAGACGGGAACGTCGGTTTGGCGGTCTGGCCGTGAAAACCGGATCGTGACCGAAAGCGAAGCAGGACCAGCGACCCCCGCCGAGTCCGGGGTGCAAAATCTCGCGATACGGGTGGCCGCGGCGCTCGTGCTTGCACCGCTCGCCATTGCGATCGCTTACGCCGGCGGATGGCTCTGGACCGCTTTGGTGACCGTGGCCGGGATCGGTCTCTATGTCGAATGGCTGACGGTCGTCGGCACGCGGACGCCGCGTATGATAGTCGCCGGCGTTGCCACGTTGGCCAGCGCTGCATGGTGCGAATCCGGACGGATCGGCGCGACCTACGTACTTGCTTCGGTTACGCTTGGCATTGTTGCCGCCGCGCTTCTGGCCCGCGATCGTCGCGGCTGGACGGCCGTCGGCAGCGGCTATGCGTTCGCTGCAATGACTGCGTCGATTGCGGTGCGGCTCGATGAAATCTGGGGCTTTGCCGCGCTGATGTTTGTGTTGCTGGTGGTATGGGTCACTGATATCAGCGGCTATTTCGCCGGCCGTGGGATCGGCGGCCCAAAACTCTGGCCACGGGTGAGCCCAAATAAAACTTGGGCGGGCGCGATTGGCGGGTTTGCGGCAAGCCTTGCGGTCGCCGCGGGATTTGCCGGTTTCGGTCTCGCAAAAACCGGTCCCATACTGGCGCTGAGCGCCGTCCTCTCGATTGCTTCGCAGCTCGGCGATCTTTTCGAATCGGCGGTCAAGCGAAGATTTGGCGTCAAGGACTCCAGCCACATCATTCCCGGGCACGGCGGGTTGATGGACCGTCTGGACGGCTTCGTCGCTGCCGTCATTTTGGCTGCGATTTTGGGATTTTTGCGGGGCGGCGCGGATGGCGTTGGCCGCGGTCTTATGGTTTGGTGAGGTCATGAGCGCTGTACCCTTGCGTAACAATAAAGCTGCGGCGCCCGCGGTCCGCTCCGTTACCGTGCTGGGTGCCACCGGCTCTATCGGCGACAGCACGATGGATTTGTTGCGCGCCGCGCGCGACCGTTACAGTGTCGAAGCGTTGACGGCGAATTCCAACGTCCAAGGGCTGGCAAAGCTCGCGCGGGAATTCGATGCGCGCTATGTGGCGGTCGCCGATCCCGATCGCCTCAACGAACTGAAGGATGCGCTGGCCGGCACGCGCACGGAATGCGGCGCCGGAGAGAGCGCCGTGATCGAAGCTGCCGCCCGTCCTGCGGATTGGGTCATGGCTGCGGTGAGCGGCGCCGCCGGGTTGAAGCCCGCCCTTGCGGCTGTCGATCGCGGTGCCACCGTCGCGCTTGCCAACAAGGAATGCCTGGTTTGCGCGGGTGATTTCTTCATGCAACGTGCCACAAAGGCCGGAGCCTGCGTTCTACCGGCGGATTCCGAACACAACGCGTTGTTTCAGGCGCTTGGTTCCGGCAATCGGGAAGAGTTGGTTAGAGTCATTATCACGGCATCCGGCGGACCGTTCCGCACCTGGGCGAGTGCCGATATCGAGCAGGCCACTCTGGCGCAGGCCTTAAAGCATCCAAACTGGAGCATGGGACAAAAAATTACTATCGATTCTGCTTCGATGATGAACAAGGGTCTGGAAGTGATCGAAGCCGCGTGTCTGTTTGCGCTGACCCCGGAGGAAATCGAGGTTCTGGTCCATCCGCAGTCGATTATCCACGGAATGGTGGAGTTTTCGGATCGCTCAGTGGTGGCGCAGTTGGGAGCGCCGGATATGCGCACGCCGATCGCGCACTGCCTTGGCTGGCCCGATCGTATCGTCGGGCCGGCGGCGAAGCTCGATCTTGCCAGGATCGGGCAGTTGACCTTTGAGGCTCCGGACTTCGAACGGTTTCCGGGACTTCGACTGGCCTACGATGCGCTGCGGACCGGCCGCGGCGCCACCACGGTATACAATGCGGCAAACGAGGTGGCGGTGGCTGCGTTTATCGACGGCAAGATCAGGTTTGGCGCCATCGCGCGGCTCGTCGAAGCGACTCTGGATGCCTGGATTCGTGCGGGCAATCTAGCGCGATTGACATCCGCCGACGATGCAATCGCCGTTGACCATAATGCTCGAAATAAGGCAGCCACCCTATTGCCTCAAATTGCCTTAAAGGCATCGTAGAGGTTTGGGGGCGGGGCCTTTGGCTCTGGGTGAGGGGAATCGGATGTCTGAGTTTTTTCTGCATGGTTTCAATGTGTTAAGTCATGGCTTGGTCGGCTACATCGTCCCCTTCTTGTTCGTCCTTACCATCGTTGTTTTCTTTCATGAGCTGGGTCATTTCCTGATTGCCCGCTGGGCGGGCGTTCGAGTGTTAACTTTTTCCCTTGGCTTCGGACCCGAACTCGCCGGCTTGAACGACCGGCACGGCACGCGATGGAAGATTTCGGCCATTCCGCTCGGTGGCTACGTCAAGTTCTTCGGCGACGACACCGAGGCCTCGACACCATCTTCCGAAACGCTCGACCGTATGACCGAAGAGGAGCGTGCGGGCAGTTTCCATCACCAGAAGGTTGGCCCGCGAGCCGCGATCGTGGCGGCTGGCCCGATCGCCAACTTCCTTCTGGCGATCGTGATCTTTGCGGGGATGTCTCTTTATTTCGGAAAGCCGAGTTCTATCCCCCGCGTTGATGCGATCCAGCCGGATAGCGTGGCTGCGTCGGCCGGGTTCAAGGTCGGCGACGTGGTGATTTCGATCGACGGCCGCGCGATCGAAAGTTTCGCGGACATGCAGCGGGTGGTTTCAACCAGCGCAGGCTCTCGGCTGGTTTTCAAGGTCAATCGAGACGACACGGTGATTACCCTGACCGCCGTTCCGGCGCTCAAGGAAGTGAAAGATCTGTTTGGGAATAAGCACAGAGTCGGTCAGCTTGGCATTCAGTACAACGCGCGGCCGGACGATCCAAAATCATCGCCGGTCGGATATCTGGAGTCTCTCAAGATCGGTGTGGAACAGGTCGGATTCATCATCACCAGCACGTTCAAGTTCGTCGGGTCCTTGTTTGTAGGAGTTGGTAATACGGAGGACGTCGGCGGTCCTCTTCGGATAGCGCAGCTTTCCGGTCAGGCTGCCAGCCTCGGCTTCCAGTTCGTTTTGCAGCTTTGCGCAGCACTTTCGGTTTCGATCGGATTGCTAAACCTTTTTCCGGTACCCTTGCTGGATGGCGGTCATCTTTTGTTCTACGCCGTGGAGGCCGTGCGAGGGCGCCCGTTGTCGCCCAGAGCGCAGGAAATGGGGTTCCGGATCGGTTTGGGGCTAGTGCTGATGTTGATGGTGTTTGCCACCTACAACGACATCCTGCACCTCGCCGCATCCTGAAGCGGCTTTTTTATGACGTGGCCGATGGGCAACGTCTTGGAATGAAAATGAAATTGCGTTGCTACATAAGGTTTGCCGGCTTGGCAAAATTGGCTACAAGCGGGTCAACCGATGGGAATCTGCCGGCTCGCGGGGGCGCGGTTCGGCATTTGAATTGTAAGGGCGCTTGGCGCATGAATGTTGGAATGCGGGTACGGGGCGGCTTGTTGGCCGCCCTGGTTATGTTCGCGACGCCGGTTGCCGCCATGTTGGCGGCCGGGCTCGTGTCCTCGTCGGTATTCGCGCAAACCGTTGATTCAATTCAGGTGGAGGGCAACCGGCGCGTCGAGGCTGCGACCATCCGCTCTTATTTCAAGCCCGGCCCGGGCGGGCGTTTGGATCAGGGTCGCATCGATGATGGCCTGAAGGGTCTGATCGAGACCGGCCTGTTCCAGGATGTGAGAATCAATCAGGCCGGCGGCCGGATCGTGGTGTCCGTGATCGAAAATCCGGTGATCGGCCGCATTGCCTTCGAGGGCAACAAGAAAATCAAGGACGAACAGCTTACATCGGAAATTCAGTCCAAGCCGCGCGGCACGCTTTCGCGTCCCATGGTGCAGTCCGACGCCCAACGGATCGCTGAAATCTATCGCCACGCCGGCCGTTATGACGTGACGGTGCTTCCCGAAATCATCGAGCAGCCGAACAATCGCGTCGATCTGGTATTCACGATTACCGAGGGCAGTAAGACCGGCATTAATTCGATCGAATTCGTCGGCAACAAGGCCTATTCTTCGTACCGTCTGAAGGACGTCATCAAGACGCGCGAGTCGAATCTGCTGAGTTTCCTTGGCGGAAGTGATGTCTATGATCCGGACCGCATTGAGGCCGATCGCGATCTAATTCGCCGCTATTATTTGAAGCACGGTTTCGCCGACGTGCAGGTGGTTGCCGCGCTGACGGAGTATGATCCGCAGCGCAAGGGCTTTCTCGTGACTTTCAAGATCGAGGAAGGTCAGCAATACCGGGTTGCTTCGGTCACATACCAGTCCAGCATCCCCGCGCTTGACGGGAACGTTCTCAGCCGCTTCTCGCGTGTGAGCGTCGGTTCGCTTTACAACGCCGAAGCGCTTGAGAAATCCGTGGAGGAAATGCAAATCGAGGCCTCTCGGCGGGGATTCGCATTTGCGGTCGTGCACCCCCGCGGTGATCGCAACTTTGAGGCGCATACGGTTTCGATCGTTTACGCGATCGATGAGGGACCGCGCACCTATATCGAGCGAATCAATGTACGCGGAAATACCCGTACCCGCGACTATGTGATTCGTCGAGAATTCGATATTTCCGAGGGCGATGCGTACAATCGCGCGCTGGTCGACCGAGCCGAGCGCCGGTTGAAAAATCTCGATTTCTTCAAGACCGTGAAAGTCACGAACGAGCCGGGATCATCGAGCGATCGCGTGATACTTAACGTCGATCTCGAGGAGAAATCCACCGGCGACTTCTCTGTGTCGGGTGGTTATTCGACCACGGACGGCCCGCTTGCCGAGGTCAGCATTTCCGAGCGTAATTTGCTGGGCCGCGGCTTGTTCGGGAAGGTTTCGGTCACTTACGGCGAATTTGCGCGCGGCATTTCGCTGTCTTTTGTTGAGCCTTATCTGCTCGACTATCGAGTCGGGCTTGGGCTTGACGCTTACTATCGCGAGCAGCTGGCGAATCTCTTTATTTCGTATAACACTAGGACGATCGGCTTCAGTCCGAGGATCGGACTGACCCTGCGCGAAGATCTCGCGCTGCAGCTGCGCTATTCGATCTATCAGCAGACGGTCTCGCTCCCGAGTTTTCTGGACAACTGTAACAACAGCCTCACGAACGGCTTGCCCTTTAACCCGTCCCCGGCCTTTGTGAACGTAAACGGAGGCCCCGCGGTTGCTACGGCCCTGGGCGCGGTCGACACCTCCGGCATCGGTCTTTGGTGTTACTCCGATGGCGAAGCATCGTTACCAGTGCGCAAGGAGCTGGCCAATGGCGCCTCGTTGACGTCGGCGGTTGGCTATTCGCTGGATTACAACACGCTTGATAACAACAGGAACCCGACCGACGGCCTGCTTATTGACTTCAGGCAGGACTTCGCCGGCGTCGGCGGCAACGTGACCTATCTGAAATCGGCGACGGACGCGAAATACTATACGCCGCTGGTCGCCGATATCGTCGGGTTGATCCATTTGCAAGGCGGCATTCTTACGCAGGTTGGCGACAACCAGATCCGGATGCTCGATCACTTCCAGATGGGGCCGAATTTGGTCCGCGGCTTTGCCCCGAACGGCATCGGTCCACGTGACATCAATCCGTACGGCACACAAGACGCGCTCGGCGGCACGAAGTACTGGGGCGCGTCTGTCGAATTGCAGATGCCGTTCTGGTTCCTGCCAAAGGAGATCGGTTTGAGGGGCGCCGTCTACGCCGACGCCGGCGGATTGTACGATTACCGGGGGCCGACGAATTGGACTTTGACGGGCGAAGTCAACACGCCTGGTTGTATCCCCCCGACGAACAATGTGAAGCTGGCTCCCAACCCCGGGACCTGTTTGGGATTGCAGTTCGACCCCCAAAACCTCATCCGCACGTCGGTCGGTGTAGGTCTGATCTGGGCGTCGCCGTTCGGTCCGCTGCGCTTCGACTATGCGGTTCCTCTTACGATTGGTCCTCACGACGTCCCGATGAATTTCAAGTTTGGCGGCGG
This sequence comes from Bradyrhizobium sp., assembly GCA_035308285.1. GTDB lineage: Bacteria > Pseudomonadota > Alphaproteobacteria > Rhizobiales > Xanthobacteraceae > Bradyrhizobium. Next base: position 17,677 of record DATGGY010000260.1, read on the forward strand.
GACATCGTTCTGATTCTTCTCACCGGCGGGACTGCGAAGGCTGAAATGGCGCGGCCGAGCCTTTTCGAGCAGCCACCTTCGTCGATGCGTGCAGATATTGCCGGATTGACGTAAGCCTGCTTGGATGATGCGAGGCTCGCGTGGATCATGGGGTTGCCTTCGCGATCGGTCTCCCATTAACCGGCCGGGACTGACCCCGGACGATGCAGAGACGGCGTGGGAACCGCCCCCACCGCGGCAGCTTGCCTGATCGGTGAGGCACAAAAATCGACAACCAGGTCCAAATCGGCCAGAATGCGACGATCGGAAACCACTGGAACATTCCTGCGAGCGCGGGCCGGGCCGATCTGAGGTGAGTGAGAGGCGGGAGAAATGGAGGAGTCACCGGTCAGGTTTGCGCTGGTGGATATCAACGATATCCTCAAGACGCTTCCGCACCGTTATCCGATGCTGCTGATCGACCGCGTCGTCAATATTCGGGCTGACTACAGTGGAATCGGCATCAAGAATGTCACCTTCAACGAACCGCCGTTTCTTGGCCATTTTCCCGAACGCCCGGTCTATCCAGGTGTCATGATGATCGAAGCCATGGCCCAGACTGCGGGCGTCATCGGGATCAAGTCGATAGAAGGCACCGAAAAGCCGCGCGCGGTTTATTTTCTGACCATCGACAAATGCAAGTTTCGCAAGCCGGTGATGCCCGGCGATACAATCGAGTACCACATGCACAGGATCGGCAGGCGCAACGCGATGTGGTGGTTCCATGGCGACGCCAAAGTGAACGGTAAGGTCGTCGCCGAAGCTGATGTTGGTGCGATGCTGACAGATTAAGAACAGGGCAGATCGCGGGCGCGAATCGCGGCCCGCCCTCTCTGGAGCAACTTGCTTCAATCGACACCCCGGGATTTCTGTGCTCTAATTTTTTTCTGTCTGGTTTTGGAAGCCTTAGATGCGCACCGCGATGACGATTGCCGTTTCGGCCGTCCTACTGGTTGTTCAAAATGGCGGCGCCGAAGCTGCCGGCGTATGCATATCCAAGGCCACCGAGGCACTGCCGCATATCGAAGGCCTCGTGGTCAAGAGATCACGTACGCGTCCGGTACCGCCGGCGATCTTGTCGACGTGGAGGGGGCAGTCTCGCCCTGTCATGATTGACGTGGATTTTGAGGCCGCGGGCGAGTCGCAGACTTATTCCTACATGTGCGTGGTAACGCAGGGGGCGGCCTTCGTCCAACGCACGATGAACTAGCAAGGCCGCGCGTCGCGGTTTGCATGCTTAGCTTGTCAGTTTTTTGCTCGCAATGGGCTCAACCTTCGTCCCGCGAATTTCGCCGATAGCAATGGTTGTAAGCGCCGCAAGGATGACAAGGACCGGCGACAATCCTGCCACTAGGGCCGCCAGACGTCACTGGACAGCATCGGCAGCCCGCGCTAACCACTGCAAAATCGAGCGATTTAACGCCAACCCCACAAGATTTACGAGACCATTCGATGAGCACGATCGATCCCACCGCGCGAGTTGAGGGCGGCGCTGTGATTGGCGAAGGCACGTCGATCGGTCCGTACTGCATCATTGGCCGCCACGTTGTGATCGGCGCGAATTGCAATCTGATTGCGCATGTCAATGTGGCCGGGCACACGACGATCGGCGCCGGCTGCGTGATCCATCCGTTTGCTGCGCTTGGCGGTCCCCCTCAGGATTTGAGCTATCGGAGCGAGCCGACGCGGCTTGAGGTAGGTGAGGGATGCACCATTCGCGAAGGCGTGACGATGAACGTTGGGACGAAGAAGGGCGGCGGTATCACCCGGATCGGAGCTCGTGGATTTTTCATGAACAACAGCCACGTCGGCCACGACTGTGTTGTCGGAAACGACGTGATCTTCGCAACCTCGGCGACGCTCGGCGGTCATTGTGAGATCGGTGACTTCGTCTACATCGGCGGCTTGTCGGCGGTGCACCAATTCGTGCGGATTGGGTCGCAAACGATGGTCGGTGGGGTCTGCGGAGTTCGGGGCGATGTTATTCCCTACGGCCTTGTCAACGGTCAGTACGCGCGTCTCGAGGGCCTCAACATCGTCGGCATGAAACGCCGCAAATTCACGCGCGAACGGCTTTCCGCGGTACGGTCATTCTATCAAAAGCTGTTTCATGGACCTGGAATTTTCGCTGATAGGTTGAGTGCGGTGCGACCTCTGGCGGACACCGATCCCGCGATCGCCGAGATCCTCGCCTTCATCGGCGGTGGCAAGCTCCGCGCCCTTTGTCTTCCAGCCGATCAACGCGGCACACATTGATGATAGGGTTGTGGGAGCCATGACACGGGTCTTGGAAATTTCTTCGCCGGTTGGGCTGATTGCGGGGGGCGGCGTGATGCCATTCGCGGTCGCCGAGTCGCTCACGGCGCGCGGCGTTGACCCCGTCGTGTTCGCGTTGAAGGGTGCCTGCGACCCCAGGGCGGCGGAACGGTTTCGCCATCATTGGATATCGGTAGGCCAGCTCAGCCGGGCGGAGAGGTTATTCCGCTCCGAGAACTGTCGGAATTTGATCTTCATCGGGACGCTGGTGCGCCCGGCGCTGTCAGAAATTCGTCTCGATTGGGGGACGCTTCGCGTCATGGGACGGGTGTGGAGGGCCTTCCGGGGCGGCGACGATCATCTGTTGTCCGGCATCGGACGCCTGCTTGAAGAAGACGGGTTTCGCCTGGTGGGCATCAAGGATGTCGCTCCGGATCTGCTGATGCCGGAGGGATGCGCCACACGGAAGATGCCTGACGAAGCTGCCATGGCCGACATTGCCCGGGGACGCGAGGTACTGCGTGCGCTCGGTCCCTTCGACATCGGTCAGGCCGTCGTGGTCATCGATAGTCACGTGGTGGGGGTTGAGGGCGTCGAGGGTACCGACCGATTGCTCGCGCGTATCGCGCGCTTGCGCGCGGAGGGCCGTATTCGCGCCAAGGCTTCTCGTGGCGTGCTGGTGAAGGCACCCAAGATCGGACAGGATCTGCGTTTTGACTTGCCAACCGTGGGTCCGCGAACGGTCGAGGGTGCAGCCGTGGCATCCCTTGCGGGAATTGCAATTGCAGCCCGCAATACCGTGGTGGCCGAACCGCAGGCTATGATCGAGGCTGCCGACGCGGCGGGTCTCTTTGTGACCGGTTGGTCTGCCTGATGCCGACTTGGCTAAATGGCGATGTCGCGCGGAAGATTTTCCTGATTGCGACGGAGGAATCGGGCGACCGCCTTGGTGCGCATCTGATGAAGGTGTTGCGCCAGCGACTTGGCGGAGCCGTGCGGTTTGAGGGCGTCGGCGGCCAGGCAATGACCCGCGAGGGGCTAACGTCGCTGTTTCCAATCGAAGAGCTCTCGATCATCGGCCTCGCGGCGGTGGTGAGGCAGTTGCCGAGGGTGTTGCGCCTTATCCGGGAAACCGTCACGGCGGTGATGCGCACGCAACCCGACATTCTCGTGATCATCGACAGCCCCGATTTTACCCATCGGGTGGCCAGGCGTGTCCGGGCCCGCGACCCGGCCATCCCGATCATCGACTATGTGTCTCCCTCAGTCTGGGCCTGGAGGCCGGGCAGGGCGCGCGCCATGCGAGCCTATATCGATCACGTTCTGGCGCTGCTGCCCTTCGAACCAGAAGAATACCGGCGGCTGCGCGGTCCGCCCTGCAGCTATGTCGGCCATCCTTTGACCGAACAGCTCCGTTCGCTCAGGCCCAATGTCGAGGAACAGAGGCGCCGCAACGAGACGCCGCCTGTACTTCTGGTGTTGCCGGGAAGCCGTCGCAGCGAGATCAATCACCACATGGCGGTCTTCGGCGAGACGGTGGGACGGCTGCAAGCGCAAGGCATCGAATTCGAGCCGATCCTGCCAACCATGTCACATTTGTTGGAGGCGGTCCGCGATGGCGTAAGGAGCTGGAGGGTCGCGCCAAAGGTCGTGGTGGGCGAGCAGGAAAAGCGGGCGGCCTTCAGGATCGCGCATGCGGCGCTCGCGAAATCCGGCACCGTTACGCTCGAGCTGGCTCTTGCGGGTGTCCCGATGGTGGCGGCCTACCGGACTGGCGCCGCCGAAGCCTGGATCCTCCGGCGCGTCGTCAATGTAACCTCGGTGATCCTGGCAAACCTGGTGCTGGGCGAGAATGTGGTTCCGGAATTCCTGCAGGAGGATTGCACTTCGGAAAGACTTTTGGGCGGATTGCGCGAAGTCCTCACCGACACCCCGTTGCGGCAACGCCAGCTCAAGGCCTTCGCAAGGATTGACGGCATCATGTCGACAGGCAACCAGCCGCCGAGCGTGCGCGCGGCCGATATCGTCTTGGCGACGTTGCGAAAAGCCCGTGGCGCAAGCTGACGGGTACGTGGCGACCAAAGCCGTATGCGGGACGGCTGCGTCCGATTTGCCAGCAGCGAACTGAACTACTTGCGTTTGTCGATGGCGACGTAATCCCGGCGCGCCACGCCGGTATAGAGCTGCCGGGGCCGGCCGATCTTCTGCTGGGGATCCTCGATCATCTCGCTCCACTGACTGATCCAGCCGACGGTGCGGGCGACCGCGAACAGCACAGTAAACATCGAGGTGGGGAAGCCCATCGCCTTGAGCGTAATGCCCGAGTAGAAATCAACATTTGGATAAAGCTTGCGGTCGATGAAATACTGATCGTTGAGCGCGATCTTTTCCAGTTCCATCGCGACCTTGAGCATGTGATCGTTGCCATGGCCGGTCTCGGCCAATACGGCGTGGCACATCTTCTGCATGATCTTGGCGCGCGGATCGTAGTTTTTGTAGACGCGGTGCCCGAATCCCATCAGGCGGATTTCGCTGTTCTTGTCCTTCACCTTCCTGATGAAATCGGGAATTTTATCGACGGTGCCGATCTCGGCCAGCATCGCCAGCGCCGCCTCATTAGCGCCGCCATGCGCCGGTCCCCACAGGCAGGCGATGCCCGCGGCGATACAGGCAAACGGGTTGGCGCCGGAGGAGCCGGCGATACGAACCGTGGAGGTCGAAGCGTTCTGTTCGTGGTCGGCATGCAGGATGAATATCTTGTCGAGCGCGTCGGCCAAGACCGGATTGATCTTATAGTCCTCGCACGGTACGGCAAAACACATATGCAGGAAGTTCTGGGCAAAACTCAGCGAGTTCTTCGGATACATGAAGGGCTGGCCGATGGTGTATTTGAACGCCATGGCGGCAAGGGTCGGAATCTTCGCGATCATCCGCATCGAAGCGATCATGCGCTGCTGCGGATCGTTGATATCGGTGGAGTCGTGGTAGAAGGCGGCTAGCGCGCCGACGGCGGCCACCATGATAGCCATCGGATGGGCGTCGCGGCGGAACCCCTGGAAGAACCGCGCCATCTGCTCGTGAACCATGGTGTGGTGGATCACGCGCTGGTCGAAATCGTATTTCTGTGCCTTGGTGGGTAGCTCGCCATAGAGCAGCAGGTAGCAGGTCTCGAGGAAGTCGCCGTGCTCGGCAAGTTGCTCGATCGGATAGCCACGGTATTGGAGGACGCCGGCGTCGCCGTCGATATAGGTGATCTTCGACTGGCAGCTCGCGGTCGAGGTGAAGCCGGGATCATAGGTAAACATCCCCGACTGCGCGTAGAGTTTGCCGATGTCGATGACATCCGGCCCGACGGTGCCGCTCGAAATCTGGAAATCGAAGGTCTTGTTGCCTACCGTCAGTGTTGCGGTTTTGCTGTGGGATGAAGCGTCCATCGTGATGTCCCCGATGAGATCGTTGCGAAACCCGGCTGCCTGCACGCCAGTCCGAAACGGGTGGGCAGGAGTCCAGTAAAATGCACCGCCCAAATGGGTAGCTTATTGCTGTGTGCGCTGCAAGACGGCGACGTCTAGGCTCACGTAGGGGTCTGATCGGCGAGCCGGGCCAGGCACTCCTCCCGTCCGAGCACCGCCAGGACGTCGAAAATCCCCGGCGAGGTGGTGCGCCCGGTCAGCGCGGCGCGCAGCGGCTGGGCCACCGCACCAAACTTAAAGCCGTTCTGGTCCGCATACGACCGCATTGCCGACTCGGTGCCTTCGGCGGTCCAGTCTCCAACCGCATCGAGGGCGATACGAAGCCGGCCGATCAGCTCGCGATTCTCCGGCGTCAATATGGCGGCCGCCTTGGGATCCATCTCAAGCGGCCTGTCGGCAAAGATATAATAGGCGCTGTCGATCAGCTCGATCAGCGTCTTGGCGCGCTCCTTCAGGCTCGGCATGGCCTGCAGCAGTTGCACGCGCGTCGTTTCGTTGAGCTTCTTCTTTAGGTCGGGACCGTTGGCGACATGGTCCAGCATCCCTTCGAACATGCTCACGAGGGATTGATCGTCGGATTGGCGGATGTAGTGGCCGTTGAGGTTTTCGAGCTTGGCGAAATCGAAACGCGCGGCCGAGCGGCCCACGCCCGACAGATCGAACGCGGCGATCATTTCCTCGGTTGAAAATATTTCCTGGTCGCCGTGGCTCCATCCGAGCCTGACCAGGTAGTTACGAAGCGCCGCCGGCAGGTATCCCATGGCCCGATAGGCTTCCACGCCCAGCGCGCCGTGGCGCTTGGAAAGCTTGGAGCCGTCTGGCCCGTGGATCAGGGGAATATGGGACATGCTCGGGACAATCCAGCCGAGCGCGTCGTAGATTTGCTTCTGCCGCGCCGCGTTGATCAGGTGATCGTCGCCGCGAATGATATGCGTGACGCCCATGTCATGGTCGTCGACCACGACGGCGAGCATATAGGTCGGATTGCCGTCGCCACGCAGCAAGACAAGGTCGTCGAGGTTTTCGTTTTGCCAGACCACGCGGCCCTGGACCTGATCCTCGATCACGGTCTCGCCGGTCTGGGGCGCCCGGAGACGGATCGTCGGCTTCATGCCTGCGGGCGCCTCGGCGGGATCGCGGTCGCGCCACATTCCATCGTAAAGGCGCGTACGGCCCTCCGCCCGCGCTTTCTCGCGCATGGCCGCAAGCTCTTCCGGCGTGGCATAGCAGCGATAGGCGTTGCCGCCGGCCAGCAAGGTTTCCGCCACCTCGCGGTGGCGCGCAGCGCGGCTGTATTGGTAGACGACTGCGCCGTCCCAATCGAGTTCGAGCCACCGCAGCCCGTCCAGGATCGCGGCGATCGCCGCTTCGGTCGACCGCTCGCGATCGGTATCCTCGATCCGCAGCAGCATCTTGCCGCCGCGGCCGCGCGCGTAAAGCCAGTTGAACAGCGCGGTGCGGGCCCCTCCAATATGGAGGAATCCGGTCGGCGAGGGAGCAAAGCGCGTGACAATAGGGTCGGTCATTTGCGGCGGTTAAGGGGATGTGGGACACGCCCTGTCGGCGCGAAGGGTGTATAGCAGGAACCGGGCATAACTAAAGCCTTCCTTGGGGCGATCGGATTTGGCAGATAGACCGCTGATTCCCGAGCAGGAAACACGAATGACCATAGAACCGGTGGCGGCAGAGGCGGGGCGCGATTTCATTCGCGACATCGTTCAGGCCGATCTTGATGCCAAGAGATACAGCCTAATCGTCACGCGTTTTCCGCCGGAACCGAACGGCTACTTGCATATCGGCCACGCCAAGTCGATCGCGCTGAATTTCGGCATCGCCCAAGAGTTCTCCGGGCGCTGTCACCTGAGGTTCGACGATACCAACCCGACCAAAGAGGAGCAGGAATACATCGATTCCATTCAGGCCGACGTGAGGTGGCTCGGTTACGACTGGGGAAAATTCCTATTCTACGCCTCCGATTATTTCGAACAGCTTTACGAATGGGCGGAAGGTCTAATTCGGGCCGGCCTGGCCTATGTGGACGACCAGTCGCAGGAGGAAATCAGGATGGCGCGCGGCACGCTCACGGAACCGGGCAAGAACAGCCCGTTTCGGGACCGTTCGGTAGAGGAAAATCTCGACCTGTTTCGCCGCATGAAGGCGGGCGAATTTCCAAATGGCGCGCGCGTGCTGCGCGCCAAGATCGATATGGCTTCCGGCAATATCAATCTGCGCGACCCCGTGCTCTATCGCATCCTGCACGCCGTCCATCCGCGCACCGGCGCCAAATGGCCGATCTACCCCAGTTACGATTACGCCCACGGGCAGTCCGACGCGATCGAGGGGATTACGCATTCGATCTGCACGCTGGAATTCGAGGACCACCGGCCGCTTTACGAGTGGCTGCTGGACAAGTTGCCGGTACCGTCGAAGCCGCACCAGTACGAATTTGCGCGGCTCAACCTGACCTATACCCTGCTTTCAAAACGGGTGCTGACCGAACTCGTACGCGGCGGCCACGTCGCCGGCTGGGACGACCCGCGGATGCCCACCATCGCCGGACTGAAACGACGCGGCGTGCCGCCAGCGGCGATCCGGGAGTTCGTCAAACGTATTGGCGTTGCCAAAGCCAACAGCGTCGTCGATGTCGGAATGCTGGAATTCTGCATCCGGGAAGTTCTCAACAAGACGGCGCAGCGGCGGATGGCCGTGCTGCGGCCGCTCAAGCTCGTGATCGAAAACTATCCGGAAGGCCAGGTCGAGGAGCTCGAGGCGGTCAACCATCCCGACGATCCGCAGGCCGGTACCCGTCGCATCGCGTTTGGCCGCGAGCTTTACATCGAGCGCGACGACTTCATGGAAAACCCGCCGAAGAAGTTTTTCCGGCTTTCACCCGGCAGCGAGGTTCGGCTGCGCTACGCCTATTTTGTCGCCTGCCGCGATGTGGTGAAGAATCCGGCGGGGGAGGTGGTCGAACTACGATGCACCTACGATCCCGCCACCCGTGGAGGCAATGCACCGGATGGCCGCAAGGTCAAGGCGACGATGCATTGGTTGGCCGCGGCGCAGTCAAGGCCGGCGGAAATCCGCCTCTACAATCCGCTTTTCGCCAAGCCCAGTCCGGATGCATCCAATTTCTCGGCCGACCTCAATCCAGCGTCGCTGGAAGTCTTGAAGGACGCCAGGGTTGAGCCAGCAGTTGCGTCAGTCAATTCAGGCGATGTCGTGCAGTTCGAACGGCAGGGCTATTTTGTGCGCGACAGCGATTCGACCACCGAACATCCGGTTTTCAACCGGACGATTGGCCTGCGTGATACCTTCGCGAAGGAAGTCGGCAAGGGATAGAGCGTTTTCGAGCGAAAGCCTGCCCCGTGCCTGATCAGGGGTGGATACCGGTTCGCGTGAAGAAAACGCGTCAAAACAACAATCTAGAGCTTCGGTTCTTATTCAATCAGAACCGATAATACTCTAAGGCGATTTGCGGTGGAGGGCCTTCTCCGTAGAGAAACCTGTACGCGCCAGAGACGCCCCGGTCTGCAGTCCCAGGCCTGAGAGTTGGCCGCGGAGCTGTTGCTCAGCCAGGCGGTCCTTGGCCTTTTCCTGGATCAGCAAATCGATGAAGGCCAGCCGTTTTTGTTCGTTGGTGGCTTCCGCCAACAATCTACGATAACGGTCGTAATTGTATCCCTCGCCCCGATTACCCATAGCACTTCTCGGTACTCAGCCGGTCCGCGAAGACTGTTACGCCGCGGGCAAGGGCGCAAGGCCGTGACCCCATCGATCGGCCTGCTTTGCATCAAACGCTGTGGATAACAGCAGCTTTCGTTTTCACGATACGGAGACTGAAGCGGTCCTCGAGTGGAACCCCGGTCAGGTGAGGCGCTGACGAATTTCGTCACGCATCTTGCCGCGAAACGCCTCCCTGCGGGCCGGCCGTTCCTTCTCGTTAACATCCCACCGATCGAAGATATTGAAGTTTTCCAGGATCGGATAGCGATCGCTCGCCATCGCGAGAATAAGAAGGAGCTTGCCGGCTGGTCCGCTCGGCCCGGTCACTTCCCATCGGCGTATCGTGTCGGCGCCATCGGGCGGCTCGAGCCCGCAAAGCTTTGCAATATCGGCGACCGTTAATGGCCGTCCGATCGCGTCACCGAGATCCTGGCGGAGTTGTTTGAGTTCCGGACCTGTCACAGAGATGTTTCCTGTCTTGGGGGCCATCAGTCTCGCCGGGAGGCGGCGCGGCGGGGAGGCGGCTTTTAGCAGAAGTGCGCGCCTACGTGATGGCTGTTGCCAAAATGTGGCCGACTGCGTTTGGACCCTCCACAAGAATTGAGGCTTTCCCAGACAATTCTCCTTCCGTTCGCTTTTATCCGCGCGACACCCTAGGGTAGCATCGTGCCCAGGTGATGTAGCATGGGGTAGCCGGATGGCCGAGCGGGGGACAGCTCCGGGCCGGGCGCAAGGCATAGCGGGAACCTGGCCACCGCGGAGCGCGGCTCAGGCCGGTGGGTTTGCGCCATCGGACTTTCGTGCCTGGTCGGCTTTCCTTGCGAAGCTGCGCGCGTGGGTTCGTGCTGAGGCCGCCGCAGGCCGCTTGCTGCCTTGGGTGCCGATCGCCTTCGGTACCGGCATTGCACTTTATTTCGGAGCCGATCATGAGCCGGTCCTGGCAGTAGCTGCCGTCACGGCGATCGGACTTTGCGTGGTGGCCTTCTTGCTTCGGCGGCAAAGGATTTTTCCGGCGGCCGTGATGGTCGCTGCCGTTGCGGCCGGTTTTGCCGCGGCAACCTGGAAGACTGCGAGAATCGCGCACGGGGTGCTCGCAAGGCCGGCCTATTCGGTGTCGCTGTCGGGCTTTGTCGAAAGCCGCGACATCCGTGAGCGGACCGACCGTTTCGTGTTGCGCGTCACGCGGATCGAAGCTCCGCGCCTCCAGACAAAGTTGGACCGCGTTCGGCTGTCGGTACGCAAAGGCACCGCGCCAGCCGTCGGCAGCTTTGTCGAAATGAAAGCGCGGCTGCAGGCCCCGCTCGCCCCGCTGCGGCCGGGCAGCTACGATTTTGCCCGCGACCTGTTTTTTCAGGGGATCGGCGCCTCCGGTTTTGTCACCGGCGCCATCAAGACCCTCGATCCGCCGGTCGAAGGCGGTCTTTTGCTGCGCTACGCCGCCGTGATGCAGGATATGCGCGATGCGATCGACGCGCGCATCCGAACGACGCTGGACGGCGACAAACGCGCTATCGCGACCGCTCTCTTGACCGGGCGCCGCGATGCGATCACGACGCCGGTCAACGACGCCATGTTTATCTCGGGCCTCGGCCACGTTTTGTCGATCTCGGGGTATCACATGGCGGTCGTCGCCGGCGTGGTGTTCTTCGCTGTGCGCGCGCTGCTCGCGCTGGTTCCCGTGCTGACGGTGGCCTTTCCGATCAAGAAATGGGCGGCGACCGTGGCGCTCGTTGCCGCGGCCTTTTATCTGCTGTTGTCTGGCGCCGAGGTCGCCACGCAACGATCGTTCTACATGACGGCGGTGGTGTTGATCGCCGTCATGGTCGATCGCCGCGCCGTGACTTTTCGCACGCTGGCGGTGGCGGCCATGATCGTGCTCGGTCTGGTGCCGGAGGCCCTGGTGCATCCGAGTTTTCAGATGTCGTTTGCGGCGACGCTCGGGCTGGTGGCCCTGGTACAGATCGGCATGCCGCGTCTTTTTGCAACACCGGAGAACTCGGCGGCGGCCAAGGTGGCAATGTGGGGCGGTCGCGAGCTAGTGACGCTGACGCTGGCCTCGCTGGTAGCGGGGTTCGCGACCACGCCCTATGCGGCCTTCCACTTTCACCGGGTGACCCCCTATGGCGTGCTGGCTAATCTTGCGGCGATGCCCGTTGTCTCAGCCGTGGTGATGCCCGCGGGAATGCTGGGGCTCGTCGCCATGCCCTTCGGCTTCGACGGCTTCTTCTGGTGGCTGATGGGCATCGGCATCGACTGGATGATCGTGGTGACGGAGTGGGTCGCTGCACTTCCCGGCGCCATCGGTCGGATTACCGCATTCGGCACCGGCCCGCTGATCGTGGCAAGCCTCGGGATCATCCTGCTTGGGCTATTGCGAACGCCGCTGCGGTGGTGCGGCGCGGCCGTGCTTCTGGTCTCGGTGATATGGGCGCTGGTAGTGCCGCAACCGGATGTCCTGATTTCCGGCGATGGCCGCAATGTGGGCGTTCGGGGCAGGGACGGGCGGCTTTACCTGATGAAAACCGCCAAGGATGCTTTCCTGTTGAAGGAATGGCTGGCCGCCGACGCCGACGAGAGGCAGGTCGGCGATGCTTCGCTCACCGAGGGTGTTTCCTGCGACGACGAAGGTTGCGTGGTGCAGATGCGTGACGGCGGGTTCGCCTCCCTTTCGTTCAAGCCCGACGGGCTGGCCGATGATTGCGAGCGCGCGGCCCTGATCGTGAGCGCAAGGCCGGCGCCGCCGGGATGCGCCGCCGCCGTCATCGACCTCGAGCGCGTGCGAAGGCAGGGTGCGATGGCCCTTCGGCGAACCAAAGGCGGATTTACCGTCGATGCGGTCAAACCCCGCGGTGTGAACCGGCCGTGGGCGCCCGCGGCCGAAGGCGAGGGGGAGACAGAGCCGGCCACCCGCGCGGCGCGTCCAGTCGCGCCGCGGGCGGTGGATGCGACGCCGTCGGACGGCGATCTGCAGGCTGAGGATTGAGGCCGTAGCTTCGAACTGCCGTTTTCAATTCTCGCGAGGGAGAGAACTTTCTCGCAGCTCGAATACGCCGAGATGAAACTCCTCCGCTTCGTCGCTAACCGCAGCGGTCGCCGTCTTGACCAGTGCGAATGACGCATCCGGAAATTGCTTCCACACCGCAAGATCTTCCGCCGTGATCGTGAGCCAACCGAATCTGAACATGTAGCGGCCGGACTCGGTGACGTGCCCCACTTGCTGCCACGTGACTCTATTGACCGCCAATCGCGTCATCCTCCTGAAGCCCACGACCAACGTTTGCGCGCGGGACGTCGTTTCCGAGCCTTCCCACCGCGTGCAGGACTTCATGCGTCCGGATCTCGAAGGCCTCGAGGTGCAACGCAAATGTCGCAAGCGCCAGTTTCAGCTGGCCGAGCTCTTCGGTGCGCGGATCGTCACTCATGGGATCACGCAACAAGCCAAAATCGTCGATCGGACGCGCGCGCCAATACCTCGTCCGGAATCGGCGAGGCTATCCCTAATCGGCGGAGATCGGCCGCGGCACAGGCGTAGTGGCAGCAGCGGTATGGACCTGCGCTTGTGGAACCACCGGCAATTGCAGCACGGTCGCCCGCTGTCCTTCGCAGAGCAGCGTCACCAACACGCGGCTTCCGTCCGGAAATTCGATCGCGTCGTGGTGCCGATCGGGAATGTGCTGGTCGACCGCACCGAATTTCCCAACCTGAAAATTCACCTGCCGCGTCCAAATCCATCGGCTGTCGTATTTGACGTTGTCGGCGAACGCTAACTCCGTTCCGGGCAGGATGCAGACTGCGACATCTGGCTCACGCTCAGATGCAAAACCTCGCGTTGAGGTGCCGCGGAAAGCTGTAGTGATCAGGGTCTCTCCCACTTGCGCAGGGCGCGTCGCTACGGCGTGCAGACTATAGTCACACATCGGATTGCTCCTCGGTTGAGATAGCCAACCGGCGCCGCCTGGAGCATGATCCGCAAAGTCGGACCGTCTTCCGAAAGGCCCCATGCTCCATTGAAAGAGGCGCGGGCCTCTATCAAAGTGGACATCAATGAGAGCTTGTGCCCGCTTGGCGGCATTTCTGCGGCTCGCACCTGCGAACCACATCACAATATTTTTGCCGAACGCCCACGCGCGGTGGAACTTTTCTTGTTGAGCGGGAACGGCGCAAATCGCCTTATTGCCCAGTCCCGCCCTTAACTGGGTAGGCACCGCTGTCCGACAGGGCTTGTCTAGTACCTCCGGTACAACCCGATCAGCTTGCCCTGAATCTTGACCCGGTTAGGCGGCAGGATACGAACCTCGTAGGACGTATTGGCTGGCTCCAGCGCGATTGATGCACCGCGGCGGCGGAAGCGCTTCAAGGTGGCCTCTTCATCGTCGATCAAGGCGACCACAATGTCGCCGGTCTCGGCGGTCTCGTTGCGCTGGATCAGCGCCATGTCGCCATCCAGGATACCGGCATCGACCATGGAATCGCCGCGCACCTCCAGGGCATAATGCTCGCCCGAGCCGAGCATATCCGGGGGAACGCTGATGGTGTGGCTGCGGGTCTGCAGAGCCTCAATCGGCGTTCCCGCGGCGATACGGCCCATAACGGGAACGGCGACCGGACGGCTGCCATCGTCCTCGGAGCCGATGCTGCCGCCGCTGCGGACCCTGCCAAGCGTGCCCTCGATGACGCTCGGCGTAAAGCCTCGCCGGCCATTGCCGCTTCCGCCAGCCGACAGCTCCGGAAGCTTGATGACTTCGATCGCGCGGGCCCGGTTGGGGAGCCGGCGAATGAAGCCGCGCTCTTCAAGCGCGGTGATGAGACGGTGGATGCCAGACTTCGAGCGCAGATCAAGCGCATCCTTCATCTCGTCGAAGGAGGGCGGTACGCCCGACTCCTTCAGGCGCTCGCTGATGAATCGCAGAAGTTCGTATTGTTTGCGCGTGAGCATCTCGACCAGTCCCCAATTTGGCGCGTTCGATTCCGAGACGTCTGGATTTGAGACGTCGGAGTCGGCTAATCCGACCCGCAGTCGTCAAACCTTAGAAACAAATCATGAACGAACACTATCTGTTCCATATGTGTTCCGCAACCCCTTAATTTATCGTCAACAAAGCCGCTTTTGCGGAACCGGCGCCGCGCGGGGGTCAATCGGGCAGCCGCAGGATGTCGCAAGCGGTGCCGGCGGCGGCAGCCGGCGCAAAGGGCGCACGGATCACAAGCGCCCGTGCCGCAGCGAGATTCCCAAGTAGCGAGCTGTCCTGATGATCGACCGGCGTGGCGATCAGGGAGCCGTCGCTGCGCGCCTCCAGGCGGGCTCGCAGATAGTCCTCACGCAGGTCATTGGCGGCGACATCGCGTCCCAGCAGCGCGGTTTCGTGGCGGTGACCGACCACCGACCGCCCCGAAAGACTGCGAATCAGGGGCACCAGAAACAGGAAGCCGCATACATAGGACGACACCGGATTGCCGGGCAGGCCGATTACCCGCATGGCGGCAAGCCGCCCGTGCATCATTGGCTTGCCCGGGCGCATGGCGATCCGCCAGAACGCGATCGTCACGCCCTCGGTCTCAAGCGACCGCTTGACGAGGTCGTGGTCGCCGACCGAGGCGCCGCCGGTGGTAACCAGGACATCGGCGCCAAGGTCACGTGCTCGGCGGATTCCTTCAGTGGTGGCCTCGATGGTGTCGGCGGCGATGCCAAGATCGATGGTCTCCGCGCCCTCGTCGCGGGCGACCGCCCGTAGCGCGTAACCATTTGAATAGACGATCTGGCCGGGGCCGGGGGTCTCGCCCGGCATCACCAATTCGTCGCCCGTGGCGAGGATCGCGACCTTCGGCCGGCGGCGGACCGGGAGATGCGGATAATTCATGCCGGCCGCAAGCGACAGGTCGCGATCGGTCAGACGGCTACCGGCAGCCAGCAGCACATCACCCTCGCGAAAGTCGACACCGGCGGGACGGATATGGCGCCCTGGGACAGCCGCTTCGGTGATGGCGATGCCGCCCCCTTCGATAACGGTGTCTTCCTGAATGATAACGGCGTCGGCTCCAACCGGAATGACGCCGCCTGTAAAGATACGGACGGCTTCGCCGGCCGCGACAGCCCGCTCGAACGGCCTGCCGGCGGCTACCTCGCCAATTACCTTGAGCCGCACCGCGGCGCGGCTGGCGTCGGCGGCGCGAACTGCATAGCCATCCATCGCCGACATCGCCTGCGGCGGCTGGGTGCGTAAGGCGGCCACGTCCCGAGCTAGCACCCGGTGGTGAGCCAAATCCAGCGCGACCATTTCCTCGGGCAGCGCGTCGGCACCCGCAAGCACGGCGGCGAGAGCGTCTGCGACCGGCATCAATGCCAAGACAAGGCTCCCAAAGAAAAAGCTCCCAAACATATGGCTAACAAGGCTAACCCCTCAAATCCCAAGCGCTTCCAGTGCTGTCGCCACGTCGTCAGGCGAGGTCACATGCACCGCTATCAGGCCCCGTTCGCGCGCGCCTGCAATGTTCTCGGCGAGATCGTCAAAGAACACGATGCGTTCGGCCGGCACCCCGATCGCCTTCACCACATGATCATAGGCCTCGGCATCCGGTTTCCGAAGTCCGATCGAGGAGGATAGGAACATTTCGCGGAAATGACCGAGCACATCGGCATATTCTCGTGAAAAATATTCGACATGGGCGCTGTTGGTATTGGACAGGGCGTAGAGCGGCAGGCGCGGCGCGGCGCGCGCCAGGAGCTGATGGACACCGGGCATTTCGCCGGCGAAAATGGCGTTCCATCCCTCGAGAAACTGGGCGTCGGAAATGTCAGCACCGAGCGATGCGCGCAAGCCCGCAAAGAATGCCGCGTCGCTGATCTCACCCTTTTCATGGCGCCGATATAATTCGTCGCGCGCAAACCGTCCCACGAGGTGTCCGGGATCGCATCCGGCGTGAGCGGCCCAGCAGCGGATCGTTCGGTTAAAATCGACATCGAGCACCACGCGGCCGAGATCGAACAACAGCGCGTCGGCTGCGCCTGGGGAGCGAAGAGGGCGGATCATGGGGGCGGTGTACGAAAAAGGGGAGCAGCGGGCAACGGTGCAGCGATGTCGGCTTCGCTATAATTTGCGCACCCATGTTAGACACCGCGCCGGAATCTGAGAAACTGCGACACTGAAATTCGACGCCCTGTCAGTCTCCGGCAAGCGTGGCGATGTTTTCCAGTTCGTCAGGCCTTGGCTGAATGGTTCCATTCAATCGCTAAAACGAGAAGCAGGAACACCAAGAGAGCGGGAAGGACATATGCCTCATGGCTGGTGGCAATGGTTCCATGATGCCAGCCGGCCCGATTTTCTAACATGTGTGAGATCGTATAGTGGCGCTGAAGAAGGGGGCCGATCGACCGAAGGCAAAGTAGGACGCAAATGAAGGTAACCTTGAGGTAATGCGGCAACCACAGAAGCAGCAGGCCAACCGCGAGAAGCGCGTGGGTGAGCGACAGCCGGCTTATGTCGTCTCCAAGCCACCACCACGCTGCGGGATTTGGTCCAGAGGCAAGCGACCAGAAATCCCACATTGACCATTCGGTCTTGCCAAGCGCCGCGGGCGAAACGCTGACTAGCGGGAAAAAACACGTCGCCAGTGCCAGGAGATAAACGACCGCGATGGTACGTTTTGTGTCGAACATGAAGGTGCCTCAGCACCTCAAGTATTTCCCGTTGAGGCCTAACAATCGGTAAAGCGAGAAACCCCTTTTTTGGAGACGAACTCGTCGCTTTTCGAATTGCGTATGGCGGCACCCTCTCAATAGCGATAGGGCTCAATGTCCAGGAGCGGAAACGCGCTCAAGACATGAGGCAGGTTGGTCGGCGTTGCCGGGTGCAGATAGGATTTGTCGAGTTCAGCGAATTTTGTGACGCCTAGTAGCCCAAGGCTGCGGATCACTTCATCTTCCAATAGCTCCAGCATTCGGACGATTCCGGCTTCTCCGGCTGCGGCAAGCGCCCAGCATTGCAGGCGGCCGATACCGACGAGATCGGCGCCCATTGCAATCGCCTTGACGATGTCGCTGCCGCGGCAAAACGAGCCGTCGATCATGATCTTCGCGCGCCCCGCAACCGCGCTGACGATTTCGGGCAGCACGTGCATGGCGCCGCGCCCGTGGTCGAGCTGGCGTCCGCCATGGTTCGACACATAGATCCACTCGACGCCGTGATCGAGTGCGATCGCGGCGTCTTCGGCGGTGGCGATGCCCTTGAGGATCAGTGGGATTTTGTACTTGTCCTTGATCAGCTTGACCGTGCGCCATTCGAGCCCCTTCTGGAAGTCGCCGCCGGTGGCGCGCAACCGGCTCTCGCGCACAAAACGCTTGGCGATATCTCGCTCGCGCCGGCTGTAATGGGCGGTGTCGACGGTCAGGCAAAACGCGACATAGCCGCCTGTGATCGCCCGGCTGACGCGGTCTTCGACAAAGGCGTCGTCGCCTCGGACATAGAGCTGATAGATCCGCAGCGCACCGGGTGCTGCTTCGGCTACCTTCTCAAGGCCGGGCTCGGAAACCGAGCTAAGCATATGGGCGGCGCCGAACCGGCCGACACCGCGCGCAACGCTTGCGGCGGCGCCGGCGGGATCGAAGATTTCAAGGGCTCCGACCGGCGCCATCATCACTGGAAGGCGCAGTCGGCGGCCGAACGCTTCGGCGGACGCATTCACCCTGGCGACATTGCGCAGGACGCGCGGTCGGAACGCTATCTCGTCAAGCGCCATGCGGTTGCGGCGCATCGTGGTCTCGGTCTCGGCGGCGCCGACGATGTAATCCCAGGCGTTCTGGTTGAGGTTGGCGCGCGCCTTGCGCACGAATTCGTGAAGATTCTGGAACTGTTCCAAGCTGGCGCCAAGTTCAGTGTTTGCCGGGAGGCGGGTCGCCTCGTTCATCTTGCTCTCCCTGAAATATCCGACCGCGCTTGCCTCAAGCTCCCCGGGAGCCTCCTTGCGCCTTGGATCCTTCCATAGCCGATTGTGCCGGGTCAGTTAAGTGCGCGGCCCAACGCTTCCGCAACTTCCATGATATGCAAAATATTGCTAAGGCTGGTGCGAGTGCGGGATTTTCGAAGCAGCCTGACTCATCAAAAGGGGAGGAGTTACCATGAAAAAACCGGCGATCTGGGCCGCCGCGCTTGGTGCAAGCGCAATTTGTGCAAGCGTAGCCAACGCACAAACCATGAGCCTTACCAGCTCCGAAATCAAAGAGGGCGGCACGATCGCCAACGAGCAGGTATTCAAGGGGTTTGGCTGCACCGGCGGCAACGTCTCGCCAGGCCTGAGCTGGAGCGGCGCGCCAAGCGGAACGAAGAGTTTCGCGGTCAGCATCTATGATCCAGACGCGCCGACCGGCAGCGGCTGGTGGCATTGGGTAGTTTTCAACATTCCACCGAACGTTACATCCCTGCCCAAGGGCGCCGGCGACGTGAAGGCGAAGTCGATGCCCAACGGGGCGATTCAGAGCCGAACGGATTTCGGCTCCGACGGGTATGGCGGCCCGTGCCCACCGACTGGCGACAAGCCGCACCATTACCAGATCACGGTATTTGCCGTCGATGTCGACAAGCTGCCCGACGCGACGAACGACGCAGCGTCGGCTGCGCTGGTCGGCTTCGATCTACATTTCCATACGCTGGCAAAAGCGACGCTGACCGGCCTGTACGGCCGCTGACGGCCGCCCTGTCCGGCAACGCGCGTTGCGACGTTGACCGGTCTGCGCCCGTCCTGTCATCCACCCTCTCGGCCCGCGCTGACACCAAGATCAGCCTTCATCGCCGAGAGGGAGTTCGACCATGTTCCGCAAGACCATCTGTTCGCTCGCCGCCGTGCTGCTGGCGTGTTCAGCCGCAGCCGCCTCCGATGTCCGCCGTGTCGTCACGGGATTGGACGCCAACAACAAGGCGATCGTGATGTTCGACAGCCGCATGCCGCTGCGGTCGGGCCCCTACGGATTGCAATCGACCAACCTCTGGGTCACCAATTCCTCCCCGCTCGGATTTTCCTTCAAGGACGACACCTCGGCCATTCCGGTGGGCATATCTCCGCTCGACAACGGCACGAAATTCCGCGTGGTCGAGTTTCCCCCACTCGATGCTGCGAACGAAGCGAAGATGGCGCCGGGCTTTCTGATGAAGGCGGTCGGCCCGGTGGCGCCGGCGCGCGGGCTTCCCGCGACGCATCCGTTGATGCATCGGACTCGCAGCGTCGATTATGCGGTGGTGTTGTCGGGGGAAATCGACATGATGCTCGATGACACTGTGGTCCATCTCAAGCCCGGCGACACTATCGTGCAACAGGCCACCAATCATGCCTGGGTCAATCACGGCAAGGAAACATGCCGGATACTGTTCGTGCTGATGGATTCCAGGCAACCGTAGTGCCTGGACGGCGAGTTTGGACCGCCTCTGCGCGATCTCGGATGGATGGGCGGTCCCAATTACAAATTGGAAATGAACGGGAATTCCGATTTTTCGGCCACGGCTGAACGCGTATATTGCTGATCCGCCACGGCCGGCGGCGGGTCGATATCCCGGACCCGTTCGTTTCGGTCTTTCCCGCGACACCGGCCTCAAAGATACCAGAAAGATGTCGTGAGTTGCGGCAGGACCGAACCACACGACGGTTGTGACCCGGCCCATCACGGGTCGCCTTTGATCAGCGAGAAGGTTCGCCAAAGATGCGTAAGAACTCCCTGTTTTTCCTCGGCGCCGCTGCGGGCGTTTGCCTGACACTGCTTTTCACCGGGTCGCAGGGCGCGCAATGGGTGGCGACGGCCCGGGCCACGGCCGATATCTATACGCAACTCAATCTGTTTGGCGAGGTGTTCGAGCGCGTCAGGACCGACTACGTCGAGAAGCCCGACGATGCCAAGCTGATCGAGGGCGCCATCAACGGCATGCTCACCTCGCTTGACCCCCATTCGCGCTATATGAATGACAGCGCCTGGCGCGAAATGCAGGAGACGAACCACGGTGAGTTCGGTGGCCTTGGTATCGAGGTGACGATGGAAGACGGTCTGGTCAAAGTGGTTGCGCCGATGGACGGCACGCCCGCGGCAAGGGCCGGCATCCTGTCCGGCGATCTCGTGACCCAAATCGATGACGAGGCGGTCCAGGGGCTTACCCTGGAGCAAGCCGTGAACAAGATGAAAGGGCCCGTCGATACCAAGACCAAGCTTACGATCATTCGCAAGGGCACGGACGCCCCGATCGTCGTGACGATCGTCCGTGAAATCATCCACGTGCGTCCCGTCAGTTATCACGCCGATGGCGGCAATATCGGCTATATCCGGATCAGCTCGTTCAACGAACAGTCGAGCGATGAGTTGAAGAAAGCGGTCGCCGACATATCAAAGCAAATCCCGTCGCAAAACCTGGCCGGCTACGTCCTCGACCTGCGCAACAACCCGGGTGGGTTGCTCGATCAGGCGGTATCCGTGTCCAGCGCGTTCTTGACGCGGGGCGAGGTGGTTTCGACCAGGGGCCGCAAGCCGGACGAAACCCAGCGCTTTGCGGCGCGGGGCGGGGATCTCACCAAGGGCAAACCGATTGTCGTCTTGATCAATGGTGGTTCGGCCTCCGCGTCCGAGATTGTTGCGGGCGCCTTGCATGACCACAAGCGAGCGACGTTGATTGGCACCCGGTCGTTCGGCAAGGGTTCGGTGCAGACGATCATCCCACTCGGCCCCGGCAACGGCGCTGTGGCGCTCACCACGGCGCGCTATTTCACGCCTTCCGGCCGGTCCATCCAGGCGCAAGGCATCTCGCCTGATATCGAGATCCTGCAGGACGTACCCGACGAACTGAAGGGTCGCGCGGAACTCAAGGGAGAGGCCTCGATGCGCGGACATCTGTCCGCTGAGGGTGCGGAGCAGACTGGCTCGCAGTCCTACGTTCCACCCGCAGAGAAGGACGACAAGGCGCTTGCAGCCGCCTACAACGTCTTGCGAGGCGTTACCGTCAATGCGGGGGTCCCGGCATCGCAGCCCAAGGCGGCGGTTCCGAACTAGCCAGCGTAGCAGCCGGCTCTAGGTGAGCGGGACGGCCTTGGCGGTCAGGCTACGGCCGCCGGCCTCTCGCGATGCGCGAACAGGATTTTCCGGACTTCTTCGGCCGGCTTTGGCGCGCTGAACAGATAACCCTGCATTTCGGTGCAGCCGAGCCCGCGCAGCATTTCCTGTTGACGCTGTGTTTCGACACCTTCTGCGGTGGTCGTCATGTGTCGCGCGGCGGCGATGTTGACCACGGCCTGCACGATGGAGGAGCCGAGCTTCTCGGTGATGTCGTTGATGAAGCAGCGATCGATCTTGATTTTATCGAAGGGAAAACGCTGCAGATAGCTCAACGAGGAATAACCGGTGCCGAAGTCGTCAAGAGCGATCCGCACGCCAATGGCGCGAAGCTGGTGCAGAATCTCAAGCGCAGCATCGTCATCACGGATCAACACGGCCTCGGTGATTTCCAGTTCGAGGCGGTTCGCCGGGAGTCCCGAGGCATCCAGCGCAGCAACGATCTTCAATGCAAGCGTACCGCTTCTGAACTGAACGGGCGAGACGTTGACGGCGAGCTTGACGTCGTCGGGCCAAGTTGCGGCCTCCGCGCAAGCCGCACCCAGCACCCATTCGCCGAGTTGATTGATCAGACCGGTCTCCTCGGCGATCGGGATAAACTCCGCGGGCGAGACCATGCCGCGCTCGGCGTGACGCCAGCGTACCAGCGCTTCGCAGCCTGTAATCCGGTTGCTCTGGAGACTGACGCAAGGCTGATAATGGACCTCCAACGCACGGTCCGCGATCGCCTTGCGCAGTTCGGTCTCGAGCACCCGGCGGGCTCTGACGTGGGCGTCCATGGCGGGTTCGAAGAAACGCCAGGTTCGGCGTCCCGCAGATTTGGCGGCATACATCGCCAAATCGGCATTCTTTAGTATCTGATCGAGATCCGCACCATGCTGAGGCGCCAACGCGATACCGATGCTGGCATCCGATGTAACCTGGTGATCGAGACATTCGTAGGGGGCGCGGATCGCTTCGCACACCCGCGTAACCAGATCGACTACTGCGGCCGGGTCTTTAACCGCAGTCTGGACGACCGCAAATTCATCGCCGCCCAGCCGCGCGACGAAATCTGAGCCGCCGATGCACTGGCCAAGCCGCGCAGCCACCGATTTCAGCAATTCGTCGCCGATCATGTGCCCAAGCGAATCGTTGACGCTCTTGAATTCGTCGATGTCGATATAGAGAACCGCCAGCTGCTCGCCCGGAAGAATTTCGGCCAATTGCTGCCTCAACCGCTCATGGAACAAGGCGCGATTGGGCAGATCGGTAAGCGCATCGTAGTGAGCGAGGTGCCTGATCTTCTCCTCGGCGCGAGAGCGCTCGGTAATATCCTCGTGCGTCGTCAACCAGCCGTTCTTCAGCGGCTGGTTGACGATCGATATCGAGCGTCCGTCGCCAGTCTCTACCGTGCTGTGGGTGATCTTCCCAAGGGCAACGTTACGGAGGACGTTTGCAATAAACGCATCGACGTCACCTTTAAATGAACCGGTCTCTTTTCGATGCGCGACGAGATCGCGAAAGGCCAGGCCAGGCTTTACAACATCGTGCGAAAGGCCATACATCGAAATATAGCGTTCGTTGCAGACGACGAGCCGCTGCGAAGAATCGTATAGCAGCAAGCCTTGCGTCATGTTGTTGATCGCAGTGTCGAGGCGCTGCTTCTCCGTCCGGTGCTGCTGCAACAATTTTCGGACGAAAAGAAACAGCATTGCCGTAATGACGATCACGGACAAGCCGGCCATAACGGTCAAAAATCTGGTCTGCTCCCTCCAATCGGTAAGCGCCGCCGCAACCGTCTTGCTCGCGACGATCGCGATCGGAAAGCTGCGTAGTGCGTGGGCCGATGCGATCCGTTCCTGGCCGTCGATCGGGCTGGTCAGGCGTATCGTCCCGCGGCCCGAGGGCGAGGAAATGTACCGGTAAATTGGGCTGGCGCGGACATGCGACCCAATCATCCGCTCGACATGCGGATGGCGCGCCACCAGCGTTCCGTCGCGGAGATACATTGAAATCGCCGCGCCTTCGCCAAGCGCCACGGAGGCGAAATACTTCTCAAAGGTCGCCGGTGCAACCGCCCGCGTAACGATTCCGAAAAACTCACCATTCGGTCCCGTCACCTTGTGCGCGACGATGGTTGCCCATCCCCCGCCGACGCGGGCTCGCGCCAGCTCCACCATGAAAGGCGACGTCTCGCTGCCCGACTTGAAAGCCTTGAAATAGCTGCGGTCGTTAATTTTGACTTCCGGTGCAGGCCAGGAATCGGATGAATTGACCAACGTGCCATCGGCGTCGAAGACGCTGATGCGCGCAAGGTCGGAATAGGCTCCGACTTTCGCCCGCAGCATTTCGTGCCATTGCAGAGTGGCCAATCGGCGGCGGAATATTTCGGGCGTGGTTGCTTCGGGCTGGATTTGCGCGGCAATGTCCTTCAGGACGACAGCGAAATCCTCAAGGTATTGATCGAAGTGACGGGCGAGCAGCAGCACCGTGTTTTCCAGTTCGCGCCCGTTGCTGTTCAGCGCCCGCTCGCGAAAATTGCCAACCATGATCGTCGTGCCGATCGCGATGGCTGCGATCAGAAATGCGCCGCCGGCCATCAGCCACCGGATCAGACCGCTGAAAAAGAACGCTTTCAGGTCGAGGGAGCCGGTACCATCTGCCGTCATAGGTGCGATCGCTGCTAGGTCCGAAAACCGGAGCGGTCCCTATGCGCCGGCCAACACAAAGATACCCTCGCGGTATGGAGGTGAGGTTAGGAATTTCAGTTAATCGTCACTTAATTCAACCGCTTAGCCCGACTGCTGCGCGTCACTTGCCGGCGGGGGGCCGCAATGGGAATTGCATTCCGGATACGTCGGCTGACACCGAAACTTAACCGCTCAAGGCTCTGGGGCGTTCGTCGCGGAGTCGGAGGTCAATCAACAGTAGGCTCGCCTCGATCAAACGTTGGTTGAAATAGGCTGTCGGCCGGATCGCCCCATCTCGCCAAAGATTGCGTGCTACCTTCCTGCGGATAAGGTCAATCTTTCGCGCGATAGTGCCCGTATTTGCCGCCCAGTTTCTCGACGAGGTGAATACCCTCGATGCGGACGCCGCGTTCCACCGCCTTGATCATGTCGTAGATGGTGAGGCAGGCCACCGATACTGCGGTCAGCGCCTCCATCTCGACACCGGTCGGACCTGTAACCTTCACGGTGGCACGGACGACGCAGCCGGGCAGGCTGCCGTCCGGCGAGATGTCGATGCTCACTTTCGACAGGGCCAGGGGATGACACAAGGGAATGAGGTCCGCGGTGCGCTTTGCCGCCATAATGCCGGCGAGCCGGGCGGTGCCCAGAACGTCGCCTTTTTTGGCATTGCCTGAAACGATCAATGCGAGCGTCGCCTTGCTCATGACAACGCGGCCTTCGGCCACCGCCGTCCGTTCGGTTGCGGCCTTTGCCGATACGTCCACCATGCGCGCCTCGCCTTTGGAGTCGATATGGGTGAGGGCAGGCTTTTCGGTAGGTGAGCGGGGCGGCATATCTCAGCTTACTCCGGCAGTGCGGACGGGATCGCCGCGTGCTAGAAGAGCTCGCGTCGCCGCCGCCACGTCTTTCTGCCGCATGAGACTTTCGCCGACAAGGAACGTCGACATTCCCACACGCGCCAGCCGTGCGAGATCGGCGGGCACGAAAATGCCGCTCTCACCCACGGTCAAGCGATCGGCTGGTATCAGCGGCGCCAGTGCCTCGCTGGTGGCGAGAGTGGTTTCAAAGGTGCGCAGGTTCCGGTTGTTGATACCGATCATGGGCGAGCGAAGCTTCAGAGCGCGGTCGAGTTCGGTGCGGTCGTGAATTTCGATCAGGACGTCCATGCCGAGCGCCAGGGCGGCCGCCTCGATGTCGCGCGCCGCCATGTCATCCACGGCGGCGGCGATGATCAGGATGCAGTCGGCGCCATAGGCGCGGGACTCGACCACCTGATAGGTGTCGTATATGAAGTCCTTGCGCAGGACCGGCAACGTCGTGGCCGCCCTCGCCGCCACCATGAAATCGAGATGGCCCTGGAACGAGGGCATGTCGGTCAAGACCGATAGGCAGGCGGCGCCACCCTCCTGATAGGCCTTCGCAAGCGCGGGCGGGTCGAAGTCGGCGCGGATCAACCCCTTCGACGGTGAGGCCTTCTTCACTTCGGCGATCAGCGCGTAGTCGCCGTGCGCGAGCCTTTGGCGGATGGCGGCGACAAAGCCGCGTGGTGGCGATGCCTCCTTGGCCTTGGTTTCAAGGTCCGGCAGCGGATGGGCGCGCTTGGCGGCGGCGATCTCCTCGCGCTTGTAGGTCTCGATTCTGGTCAGGATGTCGGACATCGGCGGGACTCAACTGTTGGAGACCGCGACGAGCTGCTTCAGCCGCGCCGCTGCCGCGCCGCTGTCGATCGATTTGGCGCCGAGCGCCATGCCTTCCCTCAGGTCCTTGGCGTGGCCGGCCACGATCAGCGCCGCCGCGGCGTTGAGCAATGCGACATCGCGATAGGGACTCGGCATTCTGTCGAGCACGCTTTGCAACGCGATCGCGTTGGCGTTGGCATCGCCGCCCTTCAGCGTTTCGCCGGCGACACGCTTCAGGCCGGCTTCCTCGGGCGTTACTTCGAAGGTTCGGACATTGCCGTTCTCGAGCGCGGCGACAAAGCTCGGACCGGTGAGGGTGATCTCATCGAGGCCGTCGGAGCCGTGCACCACCCAAACCGATTTGGCGCCGAGGTTTTTCAAGACCTGCGCCAGCGGCAGCACCCATTGCTTCGAAAAGACACCGACCATTTGCCGCGTGACGCCGGCGGGATTGGAAAGCGGTCCCAGCAGATTGAAGATAGTGCGTGTCGCCAGTTCGACGCGGGTCGGGCCGACATTCTTCATGGCAGGATGATGTGATGGCGCGAACATGAAACCAATTCCGGCCTCTGTGACGCAGCGGCCGACATGCTCGGGCGAGATGTCAATCCTGACCCCGAGCGCGGAAAGAACATCGGCCGCGCCCGAGCGCGACGACAGGGCGCGATTGCCATGTTTGGCAACGGGGACACCGGCGCCCGCGACGATGAAAGCGGCGCAAGTCGATACGTTGACCGAGCCGGAGCCGTCGCCGCCGGTGCCGACGACGTCGACCGCTTCGGCAGGCGCCTTGACCCGCAGCATCTTGGCGCGCATCGCCAACACTGCACCGGTGATTTCCTCAACGGTCTCGCCGCGCACGCGAAGGGCCATCAACAATCCCCCCATCTGCGAGGGCGTAGCCTCGCCGGACATCATTCGGTCGAAGGCGGACGCGGCTTCCTCGCGCGAGAGCGTCGCGCCGGTCGCCACTTTGGCGATGATAGATTTGAAGTCGTCCATCACGTGCTTTCGGAAAAAACGCAAAAACAAGACCTTGAGCGAGCAGGGAAGTCAAATATCAAGCGAGAGGCCGGCACCCTCGCTTTTGGTCAGTTGTTCGCGCCGGTCACCTGTGCGAAGGCGCTCTGGTTCACATTGGTGCCAATTTCATACTCAAGCTTCGTGATGTATTCGTTGATTTGCTCGTCAGTCAGCCCGCGCAGAAGGTTGTCTTTCAATTTCTTCATCTCATCTGAGGCAAGGTTGACTTGCGGCATAGTGATTTCGGTGACGCGGAAGACGATCCAGGCGTTGGCGCCGACCGCGGGGGCCTGCCCCGCGCTATCCTTGGCGGTGCGAAAAGCCGCCGTGATGACGCTGGCAGGCAGGCCAGACACGGATCCCTCGCGCTTCAATCCACCTGCGGTTTCGACACTCAATCCGGCATTGGCCGCCTCGTCCGCAAGCTTGCCGCCCTGTTCCAGCTTCTGGACCATGTCGGCCGCCTTGGCGCGCAGCCGGCTCGCGATCTGGTCGTCCCGCCATTTCGCCTCGACCTGGTCCTTGACCTCGTCGAGATTACGTTCGCGCGAGGGAGTGATGCCCAGAACGTCGTACCAGACATAGCCGCCATTGAACGAGATGGGGTCGTTGTCGACTCCGACGTCGCTGTTGAACGTCTGGGAAATAACGTCGAGACCGCGGGGAATGTTACTCGCGCCTTGGCCGTTGGGAAGGCGGCCCGAGCGGTCCACGGCATCGATAGTGACGGCATTGAGCCCCAGTTTCTTCGCTGCCTCGATGACGCTCGCGCCGCCCCCACGCTCATCTTCCATCTTGTCGCGCAGCTCGGCGACCTTGGAGCGAGCCCGCTCGTTCGCAATCTCCTTTTTGATCTCAGTCGCGACGTTCTCGTAGGAAGCTATCACTCCCGCCTCGATCTTGCCGACCTTAACGAGGGCAAAGCCGAACTTGCCCTGTTCGGGCTCGCTCACCTCGCCGGATGGCAGCGAGAAAGCTGCGTCCGCAATCGCAGGGTCCACAATCGCCGATTTGGCGATAACACCCAGGTCGACGTCGGCAGGATTGAGGCCGCGCTCCTTGGCGATTTCCTCGAAAGATGTGCCGGAGACGATGCGGCTCCGCGCCGTCAAGGCCTCTTCCGCGGTCGGGAACACGATTTGCCAGATCTGGCGCCGCTCGGGTGTTCCGAACTTGTCGCGGCGTTGCTCGAAAACCTTCTTGGCGTCCTCGTCGGAAACCTCAGACCATTTGCCGATCTCCTCCGGCGTAATCGCCACAAAAGAAACCTTGCGATATTCGGGGGCGCGGAACTGGGTTTTGTGGTCGTCGAAAAACGCCGCCAGCGCCTCGGGCGATGGCGGTTCGATCGTTCCGGCCTGTGCGGCTTCGAGCTTGACGTATTCGATCGATCGCTGCTCATTCTGAAACCGAGCCAGCGCATCCAGCAGAACTTTCGGTGGCTCTAACCCGGCGGCAATCGT
Source organism: Bradyrhizobium sp. (assembly GCA_035308285.1). GTDB lineage: Bacteria > Pseudomonadota > Alphaproteobacteria > Rhizobiales > Xanthobacteraceae > Bradyrhizobium. The sequence goes on from DATGGY010000260.1 coordinate 46,087, forward strand.
GCCGGCGATCTGACGCCGCAACGATATCCGCCGCTGCTCGGAAATATAGCGCTGCTCGCTGAAGCCCAATTGCCGGATCACCGTCTGAAAGCGCCCGGGATCAAACGCGCCACCGACTCCCCTGAAATTGGGATCGTTGAAGATCGTGCGCATGGTTTCCTCGATGGACTGTCCAAGTCCAAGCCGCCGGGCTTCTTCGTCAAGGGCCGCCTCCGCTATGGTTTGCTGGAGTACCTGGCGATCGATGCCGAAGGCGCGGGCCTGATCGGTGGTCAAGGGACGACCGACCTGGCGGCCAATTTGCTGCAGCCGCTCGGTGTAAATCTGACGGAACTGCTCGGTCGAAATCTCGACGTGGCCGACCTTGGCCAGCGTCGACTGCCCGAAGCCTCGGAAGATATCGGCGATGCCCCAGATTCCAAAACTGACGATCAGGACGCCCATCACCGTGGCCATGATAATCTTGCCGAGCCAATTTGATGAGGCTTTGCGCATTCCTCGAAGCATGGGGTCCAACTTGTTGGCAGGAGGGAACCGGTTCACCTAAGGAAATTCGATCTCGAATTCCACAAAGGGGCGTCACCGAATTGATAACACATCATAAAGTGGCAGCCGGCTGGTCGCAACCTCGATGCGGTGGCCCCACTGAAGGGGTTAACAGCCGGGAAGCCCTGGATGTCGGTATCTGGAACAGCGTTCCGGGCTCTGCTAGCGCTTGTTGATCTCCACCGTGACGGAAATTCCGACATGAACCAAAGCATTCGGCCACTGATCGCCGGCAACTGGAAAATGAATGGCCTCAGGGCTTCGTTGGCTGAATTGGAGGCCATGCTGGCGGGCGCTTCCAAGGTGGTCGGCAAAGCGGATCTGCTGGTCTGCCCGCCGGCAACCCTGATCGCAATCTTCGCCGAGAAGTCGCGCGGTTCAACCAGTCTTGCGATCGGCGGACAGGATTGCCATCCCAAGGCATCGGGAGCCCATACCGGCGACATCTCTGCGGAAATGCTGGCCGATGCCGGCGCAAGCGCCGTTATCGTCGGCCATTCGGAGCGGCGCGCCGGTCACGGCGAGAGCGATGGGCTGGTCCGGCAGAAGGCCGAGGCGGCATTGCGCGCCGGCCTCACCGCGATCGTCTGCGTCGGGGAGACACAGAAGCAACGCGATTCCGGCCAGACGCTCGAAATCTGCCGTGGGCAGCTTAGTGGCTCGCTTCCGAACGGTGCGCGCGCCGACAATCTCGTGGTCGCCTATGAGCCGGTCTGGGCGATCGGTACCGGACTAACCCCGACGACCGAAGATGTTACGCAAATTCATGAGTTTATTCGGGAATTTTTGACCGGACGGTTTAACGGGGAGGGGGTCAGGATACGCATCCTCTATGGTGGTTCGGTCAAGCCCTTAAATGCCAGGGAGTTGATGGCGGTCGAAAACGTCAATGGCGCTCTGATCGGTGGCGCTAGCCTGAAGGCCGCCGATTTTCTTGCGATTGCGGCGGAGTGTCCCTAAAGCGAAACCTGCTAAGCCCCCCAACGTCTGGCTTGAATCGAGGTCGACGAAATCCCAGTTGTGAGGGTGCGTTGAAATAGCGCCGAAGGGATTGCGTCGAGCCGTCTCCCCGCCGGGGGTGACAATGCCCGGTGCAATCGTGTAACACCCGCCCCGACTTCAAACCCCGCAAACCAGATCAACCGGAAGTTGGCGCTTCTGGTCTTGCGACGGAAGGTAGAGATGCAGACCGTCGTTATCGTAGTTCACCTGATGATCGTTGCGACGCTGATCGCGACTGTCCTGTTGCAGAAATCGGAAGGCGGCGGCCTCGGCATGGGCGGCGGCGCCGGCTTCATGTCGAGCCGGGGCACGGCAAACCTGTTGACCCGCACAACCGCGGTGCTCGCCATCGGCTTCTTTCTGACCAGTCTGTTGCTGAGCTGGATCGCGAGTTACGACCGAAGGCCAAGTTCCATCATCGTTCCGTCATCCCAATCACAGCCGGAAGGTGGGCCGAAGCCGACTGCTCCCCCAACCAGCGGCGGGGGCCTTCTGGATTCGTTGAAGAAGTCCGACGAGCAGCAGCAGAATCAGCCGGCACCGTCCGGTCCGCAGGCACCGCGCTCGCAATAAAGCAGGTTGGCCATGCAGGACTATATCTACTGCCCTGCATCAGAAATCTGCATCAAGATACTGATAACGCTTTAGATTTATCGTCACCCACAGCCTGGCGGAATTTCGCTCAAGCGAGCCTTTTCGCTTTGGAGAATCGCGCCAGTGGCCTTAAAGGTTAAGTCCCATGGCGCGGTACATCTTCATCACCGGCGGCGTGGTTTCTTCGCTCGGAAAAGGTCTGGCATCGGCGGCTCTCGGCGCGCTCTTGCAGGCGCGCGGCTACAAAGTTCGGCTGCGCAAGCTCGATCCCTATCTCAATCTCGATCCTGGAACGATGTCGCCGTATCAACATGGCGAGGTGTTTGTGACCGATGACGGCGCAGAGACCGACCTCGACCTCGGTCACTACGAGCGCTTCACCGGGCGTCCCGCCACCAAGGCTGACAACATCACCACCGGCCGCATTTATCAGGACATCATCACCAAGGAGCGGCGCGGAGACTATCTCGGCGCCACCATTCAGGTGATCCCGCACGTCACCAACGCGATCAAGGATTTCATCCTCGACAACAATGACGCGTTCGATTTCGTGTTGTGCGAGATCGGAGGCACCGTCGGCGATATCGAGGGCTTGCCGTTCTTCGAGGCGATCCGCCAGATCAAGAACGATTTGCCGCCCGGCCATGCGATCTACATTCACTTGACGCTGCTGCCGTTCATTCCCAGCGCCGGCGAACTGAAAACAAAGCCCACCCAGCATTCGGTGAAGGAGTTGCGCTCGATCGGCATCCAGCCGGACATTCTGCTTTGCCGTACCGATCGTCCGATCCCGAAGGAAGAGCGGCGCAAACTTGGCCTGTTCTGCAATGTGCGGGAAAGTGCTGTCATCGAGGCGCAGGACGTCGACAACATCTACGCTGTGCCGGAAGCCTATCATGCCGCGGGCCTCGACGACGAGGTGCTGGCGGCGTTTGGCATCGCGCCAAAACTTCCGCCGGCGCTAGAAAGCTGGCAGGTCATCAACGAGCGGATCCGCAATCCCGAAGGTCAGGTGACGATCGCCATTGTCGGCAAATACACCGGTATGAAGGACGCCTATAAGTCGCTGATCGAGGCGCTGTCGCACGGTGGCATCGCCAACAAGGTGAGGGTCAATCTCGACTGGATAGAGAGCGAAGTTTTTGAAAATGAGGATCCCGCGCCGTTCCTCGAACACGTCAACGGCATCCTGGTGCCCGGCGGTTTCGGTCAGCGCGGCGCCGAGGGCAAAATCCGCGCGGCGCAGTTCGCGCGCGAGCGCGACGTGCCCTATTTCGGCATCTGCTTCGGAATGCAGATGGCGGTCATCGAGGCCGCGCGCAATCTGGTAGGTATCGCGGAGGCGAATTCCACGGAGTTCGGCCCGACGCCCGAGCCCGTTGTCGGCCTGATGACGGAATGGTTGCGTGGCAATGAGCTCGAGAGGCGGTCAGGCAACGGCGATCTCGGCGGAACGATGCGGCTTGGCGCCTATCCCGCAACGCTCAAGCGCGGCAGCCGGGTTTCGCAGGTCTATGGCGGCGCCACCGAGATTTCGGAACGCCACCGCCACCGTTATGAGGTCAATACCGCCTACAAGGATCGGCTCGAGCAGCACGGCCTGCGTTTCTCCGGCCTTTCGCCCGACGGCGTATTGCCCGAGATCGTCGAATATGAGGACCATCCCTGGTTCATCGGCGTGCAATTCCATCCCGAACTGAAGTCACGGCCCTTTGAGCCGCATCCGCTATTTGCCTCTTTCGTCGAGGCGGCGATGGTGCAGTCGCGGCTGGTTTGACGCACACATTCGCGGCCTTTGACGGACGCGCCGAATATTGCGAGATAGCAATCCCTAATCATCAATAAACGTGTCTGGGAGCTACGCCAAATGATCTACGAATCCCGCGTCTATCGCTGTGTGCCGGGTCGGCTGCCCGCGCTGTTGAAGCGCTTCGAAACCATCGCGCTGAAGCTGTTTGAAAAACATGGCATCCGGCAGGCCGGATTTTTTACGACTTTGGTGGGCGAATCCAACCAGGAGCTGACCTATTTTGTGGCCTGGGAATCGTTGGCCGAACGTGAGAAAAAGTGGACAGCCTTTCAGACCGACCCGGAGTGGATTGCCGCGCGTGCGCAAACCGAGGCGGACGGCCAGATTGTCGGCAACATCGTCAGCCAATTCTTGGTCCCGACCGCATTTTCGGCTGTTAAGTGACCGGCTACTGAGAGCGCAGGTCTCGCCGGATGCCACGCGGTCTCGACCACATCGTGCACGCCGTCCGCGACCTCGACGCGGCGGCGGAATTCTATGACCGCGCCGGCTTCACCGTCGGCGCCCGCAACCGTCATCCCTGGGGCACGCATAATCGGATTGTTCAGTTTCCCGGTTTCTTTATCGAGTTGATTACCGTCGGCGAGCCGGGACTCATCCTGGCGCCGCCGAAGGGTTCGTTCTCGTTCGGCGGTTTCACGCGCGACTTCCTTGCACGTGGAGAGGGATTGTCCATGCTGGTGCTGGAGGGCAAGGGGGCCGCTGCCGACGTTGCGGCTTTCCGTCAGGCTGGCATCGGTCATTTCGACAAATTCGACTTCGAACGCGAGGCAAAGCGGCCCGACGGTTCTACGGTGAAAGTTGGGTTCTCGCTGGCGTTCGCGACCGATTCCCAAGCGCCCGAGATCGGATACTTTACGTGCCAGCAGCACTATCCGCAGAATTTCTGGAACCCGGCGTTCCAGGCTCATGCGAACGGCGTTGCAGGTATCGCCGGTGTGACGATGGTCGCCGTAAACCCTCTCGATCATGGCATCTTCTTCCGCGCGTTCTCCGGCGTGAGCACTGTAACGTCGAACTCGAGCGGTATTGCAATCAAGACCCCGCGGGGCGAGATCGAGGTTATGGATTCGGCGGCCTACCGTCAGCATTTTGCCGTGGAGCCGCCGGCTCTGACGCGCGGGGCGCGACTTGCGGCGATACGCCTGTCGTTGGACAGCAAGGCCGCGCTGATGTCCCCGCTCGTGAAGGGTGGCGTTGCGCCCATCGAGCACATGGGCAACGTCATCATCCCGTCCGACGCAGCCTTTGGCGCAACCCTGATATTCGAGACACCCAAAAAGGGTTGATCCATCGGGTCCTGCCCGGCATGGTCCGGTCCGAAAACAAGGACAACGCCTTGAACGCCAAGCTCTCATCTGCGCCGCTCGTCTCCGTCGGAGCGGTCGAATTCGGCAATCACTTGCCGATTTCGATCATCGCCGGTCCGTGCCAGCTCGAGAGCCGTGCGCATGGGCTTGAAGTCGCCGCCGCGCTGAAGGAGATCGCCGGCCGCCTCAAAATCGGGCTCGTCTACAAGACTTCGTTCGACAAGGCCAATCGCACCAGCGCTTCCGCCAAACGCGGCATTGGACTGACAAAGGCGCTGCCGATCTTTGCCGAGATACGCGCGCTGGGACTGCCGGTGCTCACCGACGTGCACGAGGCCGCACAATGCGCCGAAGTTGCGCAAGCAGTCGATGTCTTGCAGATCCCGGCGTTCCTGTGCCGGCAGACCGATCTTCTGCTTGCGGCAGCCGCGACCGGCAAGGTGGTGAATGTCAAGAAGGGGCAGTTCCTGGCGCCTTGGGACATGGCCAATGTCGTTGCCAAGATCACTGGTGCCGGGAATCCGAACGTGCTTGTCACCGAGCGCGGCGCTTCGTTCGGTTACAACACGCTGGTTTCGGATATGCGGGCGCTGCCGATCCTGACGCGTACGACCGGCGCGCCCGTGATCTTCGACGCCACCCATTCGGTGCAGCAGCCCGGTGGAAAAGGCAGTTCGTCGGGGGGCGAACGCGAGTTCGTGCCGATTCTGGCCCGTGCCGCGGTTGCCGTCGGCGTCGCCGGGGTCTTCATCGAAACCCATCCCGATCCCGATCATGCGCCTTCCGACGGTCCCAACATGGTGCCGTTGCGCGACTTCGAAGGTCTGGTGCGGACGCTGATGGCATTCGACGTGATCGCCAAGAATCTCGCAAACAACGTGACGCGCTGATGCCGAAAACAGCCTTGCGGGCGCATGAGCGCATGCCGCCGGCGATCAATATCATCGCGATTGCGACGTTTGCAGCCAGCCTCTCCGCCCGTGCGCTCGATCCGGTTTTGCCGCGTGTCGCCGACGAATTCAGCGTGACGATCGCTGCCGCCGCAAGTTTTGCCGCGGTGTTTGCCTTCACCTTCGCGATCGTGCAGCCCGTGCTCGGTGCGGCGGCCGACCTGTTCGGCAAGGCGCGTCTGATGATCGTATGCCTGGCGGTGCTTGGGCTAGCGAACATCCTCGGCGCGGTTGCGACCTCTTTTCCGCTGTTGTTCGCAACCCGAATTCTTGCGGGCGTCGGCTCCGGCGGCGTTTTTCCGGTCGCGCTCAGCCTGACCAGCGATCTTGTCGGGGCTGAGAAGCGTCAGGTCGCGATCGGGCGCACGCTCGCGGGCTCCATGACTGGAAATCTTCTGGGCGCATCCTTTTCCGGCGTCATCGGCGACCTCCTCGGCTGGCGCGGCGTGCTGGCGCTGCTCGGCCTTCTGGTGATCGCAGCGTCAGTTGCGGTGACCGCAGGCTTTCGCGGCAAAACGCTGACAAGCGCCTCGAAAACCAATCTGTCGACGCTTTGGCACGGCTATCGCACCATCTTTGGCAATTCCAACGCGCTTTGCTACGCCGCCGTCTTCATCGAAGGCTGCTGCGTGCTTGGCCTGTTTCCCTATCTGGCCTCGTTCCTGTTCGAACTCGGCGAAACCAGCCTGTCGATCGCAGGGATCGTGATCGCCGGTTTCGCGGTCGGCGGCCTGATTTACTCGATGACGGTTTCTCGCTTTCTGCCGCGGCTTGGCGTCAAGGGGATGATGATCACCGGCGCCGCACTCGTCGGCCTGCAGCTCGCGGCTGTCGCGTTCGGCCCCGGCTGGAAAGTCCAGGCGATGTGTCTGCTGTTCATGGGCTGGGGCTTCTACATGATCCACGGATGCTTGCAGGTGTTTGCCAGCGAGCTATCGGTGGGAGCCCGGGCCACCGCGCTGTCGCTCCACTCGTTCTTCTTTTTCATGGGCCAGACGGTCGGCCCGATCGCCTATGGCTTCGGTATCCAAAGCATCGGCAAGATATCGACGTTGATGACGAGCGCCGTGATCATCATCGTTCTCGGCTTCGCCTGCGCACGGCTGTTGCGCCAGAGGAGGCCGGCGGACTCGGTCGCGGCATAGGTCCGCTCACTTCCTGCGAAAAATAGGCGCCGGTTCAAGCCGCAGGCTGCGGTTCCTTCAAAATGCGGCGGAAGAAAGCGATGACCTCGTCCGCTGCCACCCGCGTCGGCTGTCCCGGCGCATCGATGAGATCGCCCGTAAAGACCGAATGCGGCGGCTTGCCACGCGCCTTCATGCCGTCCGGGTTGCCGGCGCTGTCTGGCAATTCGGTGCCGGTGAAGGCCGCGCCAAACGCGTTGCGCAAGGTTGCAAAACGCGGCGCTTGGCACAGCGTATCGCCTTCAAAACGATAGCCACGCAGCTCCAGCCCCTCGCGCGCGCGAGCCTGCACCCGCTCCAGATCGGCGGGCGCGACATCAAGCGCGGCCTGTGAAAACGCCGGCGCGCCGGGTTGAGCAAGAACCGGGGCGAGCACGACCGGGTCAAGCGCCATCGAAAGAGCAAAGCCACCCGTAACGCACATTCCGATGGCGCCGACCCCGGGGCCCCCACACTCCTCATGGGCAAGACGCGCGAGCGCCCGCAACCAGTCCGTGACGGGGCTCGATTTGTTGGCCCGGAGGATAGTGAACTCACGCGAAATGCACAGCGAAGCGATCCGTGTGATGGAAGGCTTCTCAGCATTGGTGGCGTCCGGTTCGCCAAAGAGGATTGGCGCATAGACGCGAAAACCGGCGTCGCGCACCCAGCGGCAAAAACGCGCAAGGGTGGGGGTAAAGCCGTAGATCTCATGAATTACTATGACGGCGGGGCCGGTGGTTCCGGTCACCAGCACGGGTTTGGTCTTGCCCAGCAAGGCGAGGTCGCGTCGCTTGAAATCGGCGATATCGGGGGTCAGTTCCATCCATGCACCTCGTTCATTCTTGTACGCTCCTGGACGGCTGCCATTTTCCGCGCCTACCGGATGGCCCTCGCGGTCCCGTCAACAATTAGATCACCCCCGGCCGCGATAGGGAGCTACCCCTTGGTCGGGAATCCAAACGCCCTTCGGCAATTTGCCGGTCTGCCAGAACACGTCGATCGGAATGCCGCCACGCGGATACCAGTAACCGCCGATGCGCAGCCATTTCGGCTTGATCTCGGCAGAAATTCGCTTGCCAATCGCTACCGTGCAGTCCTCGTGGAAGGCGCCATGGTTGCGGAAACTCGCGACATAGAGTTTCAGGGATTTCGATTCCAAGAGCCACTGGCCGGGCACATAGTCGATCACCAGATGCGCGAAATCGGGCTGGCCGGTCACCGGGCAAAGGGAAGTGAATTCCGGCGCGGTGAACCGCACCAGGTAATTGGCGTCCTTCTGGGGATTGGGGACACGGTCGAGTTTCGCGGAATCCGGCGTGGCCGGCCATTTGACGGCGCGGCCGAGCTGCAGGCCGGGAGAATGGGGCGGCTTCGGTGACTTCCGGGGCTTTCTCGACATGACTGTGTCTCCGTTGCCGCGTTATTAGACAATTCATCCGCCGACGTCACCGGCAGGGCAACCTTTTCCGCCCCCGTTGCTTGCTGTAGAAGCAGCGCCAATCGCTGGAATCCGGCTTTGCAAGAGAGGCATTCATGACCGCCATCGTCGACATCATCGGCCGCGAAATTCTCGATAGCCGCGGCAATCCCACCGTCGAGGTCGACGTGATGCTGGAGGATGGCTCTATGGGCCGCGCGGCGGTTCCCTCAGGCGCTTCGACCGGCGCGCATGAGGCCGTTGAGCTGCGCGACGGCGACAAGGCGCGCTATCTCGGCAAGGGCGTGCAGAAGGCGGTCGCGGCCGTGAACGGCGAAATCTTCGAGGCGCTCAATGACATCGCGGTCGAGGAGCAGGTCCGGATCGACCAGATCATGATCGATCTCGATGGTACTGCGAACAAAAGCCGCCTCGGCGCCAATGCCATTCTCGGTGTCTCGCTCGCCTGTGCCAAGGCCGCGGCGGCGTCCCTCGACATGCCGCTTTATCGCTACGTCGGCGGCACCTCGGCGCGGACCCTGCCGGTGCCGATGATGAACATTATCAACGGCGGCGTGCACGCCGACAATCCGATCGACTTCCAGGAATTCATGATCATGCCGGTCGGCGCCAATAGTTTCGCCGAGGCGCTGCGTTGCGGCTCGGAAATCTTCCATACGCTCCGATCGGAATTGAAAAAGGCCGGTCACAACACCAATGTTGGCGACGAGGGTGGTTTTGCGCCGAACCTGCCATCCGCGGATGCGGCGCTGGAATTTGTCATGGGGGCGATCGGCAAGGCCGGCTACAAGGCGGGCGATGACGTGATGCTGGCGCTCGATTGCGCGGCCACCGAGTTCTTCAAGGAAGGCGCCTACGTCTACGGCGGCGAGAAAAAGACGCGCTCGCGCTCCGAGCAGGCGAAATATCTTGCCGATCTCGCCGCGCGCTATCCCATCGTTTCCATCGAGGACGGCATGTCCGAAGACGACATGGACGGATGGAAGGAGCTGACCGACCTGATTGGCGCCAAATACCAATTGGTCGGCGACGACGTGTTCGTCACCAATGTGAGGCGGCTCGCCGACGGCATCAAAAACGGTCGCGCCAACTCGATCCTGGTCAAGGTCAACCAGATCGGTACGCTGACGGAAACGCTGAGCGCGGTCGAGATGGCCTACAAGGCGGGCTATACCGTCGTGATGTCGCACCGTTCGGGCGAGACCGAGGATTCCACCATCGCCGACCTCGCGGTCGCGACCAATTGCGGGCAGATCAAGACGGGCTCGCTGGCGCGTTCCGACCGGACCGCCAAATACAACCAGTTGCTGCGCATCGAACAGGAGTTGGGCAATCAGGCGAAATATGCCGGGAAAGCGGCATTGAAGGCGCTCGCTTAGGTCGTCCAGCAAGTCCGGCAACGCCGATATCTGGCACCGGACGGATTTGCCGCAGTTTTGAATGATGACAAAACTATAAAGCTTGCGTTTCGCAGCCAACACGAGAACACTCCCGCAAAATTCGGTATTCCGAAATGGGAGGTGGTGATGGGCGCCGACGGTAAGACCGGGCTGCAGCTTCGCTCGCTGATCAAGAAGAGCGGCGAGCTCGAGATATCGCTGGTTAATGTGCCAACGCCGGAACCATCGGCCGATGAGGTCGTAGTTCGCGTCGAGGCCTCGCCGATCAATCCGTCCGACCTGGGCCTCTTGGTTGGCGCCGCCGACATGGCGACGGCCAAGACGTCTGGCAGCAGAGAGGCGCCGATTGTTACGGCAAGCGTTCCGGCAGCGTCGATGCGCGCCATGGCGGGACGGCTCGATGAGTCCATGCCGGTCGGCAATGAGGGCGCAGGCGTGGTCATCGGGACCGGATCGTCGGAGGCAGCGAAAGCGCTGATGGGCAAGACGGTCGCGATGATCGGCGGCGCCATGTACACACAATACCGCACGATCAGGGCCGGCGACTGCCTGGTGCTGCCCGAAGGCACCACACCCGCCGAGGGTGCTTCATGCTTCGTCAATCCGCTGACCTCGCTCGGGATGGTCGAGACCATGCGGCGCGAAGGCCACAAGGCGCTGGTGCATACGGCGGCCGCATCCAATCTCGGCCAGATGCTCAACAAGATCTGCCTCAAGGACGGCGTTGCTCTGGTCAACATCGTCCGCAGTCCGGAGCAGGCGCAGATATTGCGCAAGATCGGCGCGAAGTATGTGGTCGACTCCACCGCGGCGACCTTCATGGACGACCTTACCAACGCGCTGGTCGAGACCGGGGCCACGCTGGCGTTCGACGCCATCGGCGGCGGCAAGCTCGCGGGTCAAATTCTCACCTGCATGGAGGCTGCGATCAACAAGACCGCAAAAGCCTACAGCCGCTACGGATCGAACGTGCACAAGCAGGTCTATATTTATGGCGGTCTTGATCTTCGTCCGACCGAGTTGAATCGAACGTTCGGGATGACCTGGGGTATCGGCGGTTGGCTCCTGTTTCCATTCCTTCAGAAGATCGGCATGGCCGATGCATTGAGGCTTCGCCAGAGGGTCGTTGCCGAGCTCAAGACGACCTTTGCCAGCCACTATACGCAGGTCGTCTCCTTGCAGGAGGCGCTTCAGCCTTCTCACATCGCCGTCTATTCCAAGCGCGCGACCGGCGAAAAATATCTGATCAATCCGAACAAGGCCTGATTGCGGGCGCGCCATCAGACGTGACAGATTTGCGCGAATTTTCGAGGGAGCGTTCGCAAGTTTTGAAAGAGGGGGGAGATCGATGTCTACAGACCTCAAATATCTAGCCTTTACTGCAATTCTGACCGCGTCACTTTGGATTCCATACATCGCCTGTCAGGCCATGACCAATGGAAACCTGACGCCGCAAAACTATCGCGATCCGACCCCGCGCCCGGTTCCGCTGTGGGGCAAACGCGCCGACAGGGTCCACGTCAACGCAGTTGAAGCCTTCGCGCCATTCGCGGCGCTGGTGATCGTGATTCACCTGGCGGGCAAGGCCAATCCGACGACGGCATTCCTGGCGATGTCGTACTTTTGGCTGCGGGTTGCCCACGCCGTCGTGTACTTGCTTGGTATTCCCTACCTGCGAACGCTGATCTTTACGCTTGGCTATGTCGCGGTGATCGGGCTCTTCTGGGAACTGATCAAGTAGCTAGACGCAGGCGGAATAATTTTGGCGCCGAGGGGTTTCTCGGCACCAGAACTTACGCGCCGGCCTGACAAAGTGACTTGCGTTTGGCCCGCAAGCAGGGAAGATTTGCGCCGAAAATCAGTGCGCAAAAAAACGCGAATAGCAACCAAGGGGTAACTTCGATGAATGTTCTAAGCCGCCGTAATCTCTTGGCCGGCGCCGCTGCTGTCGGTGCCGCGTCCACTTTTTCACCGCTGGGAGCGCTGAGCGCGCGTGCCGCGGTGCCGCCCGCCGCCAACCAGGCACCAGGCTTCTATCGCTACAAGGTCGGCGCCATTGAATGCACCTCGATCAACGATGGCGCGCGCTCGTTTCCGGTGCCCGACAACTGGATAACCAATGTCGGCAAGGCAGAGACGCTCGCTGCCGCCGAAGCCTCCTATATGCCCAAAGGCATGGTCACGGTGCCCTTCAACCCACAACTCATCAACACCGGCAGCAAGCTGGTGCTGATTGACACCGGCAACGGCATCGCCACGTTTGAGCCGACCAAGGGTGCGGTTGGTCGTACGCTGCAAAATCTCGCGGCTGCGGGCGTTGATCCCAAGACCATCGATGTCGTGGCGATTTCGCATTTGCATCCCGACCACGTCAACGGCATTCGCGCCGCCGACGGCTCGATGGCCTTTCCGAATGCGGAAATCATGATGCCGGCAAAAGACTGGGAATTCTGGATGAGCGACGAGAACGCCGCCAAGGCCCAATCCAACACGATGATGAAGAATTATTTTGCCAATGTGAAAAAGATCTGCTCGGGCCTCGAATCCAAGGTGTCGAAGTATGACTGGGGCAAGGAAATCGTTCCCGGCATCACCTCGATCGCCGCGCCTGGTCACACGCCGGGGCATACCGCGTTTGCGATCGCATCAGGCGGGTCAACAATCTTGATCCAGTCCGACGTCAGCAATATTCCCGAACTCTTCGTGCGCAACCCGGATTGGCATGTCGCCTACGATGCTGATCCCGCGATGGCGCAGGAAACCCGGCACAAGTTCTACGACATGGCCTCGGCCGAGAAGGCGACGGTGGTGGGCTTCCACTTTGCCTTCCCGTCAATCGGCCACGTCGAGAAAGATGGCACAAAGTACCGCTTGATTCCGGCGACCTGGAATCCGGTGCTCTGAGCGGAGCTTCCCGTGTTTGACAAATCAGGCCGCCGAGAGGCGGCCTGAGCTTTTTGCGGGTACGCCCGTTGTCGGGTTCGGCCAAGTCGGCAATTCATGCGCTTGCATCATTTACCGGCGTCGCTAGGGTGCCGCGGAAGCCGATCCGGCGCCCCGCGTCCACAAAGGAAATACCATGGCCAATCCGCGCAACATTCTCGTCATTGTCGGCAGCCTTCGCAAGGAAAGCTATACCCTCAAAATTGCCAATGCATTGGCCAGGCTCGCGCCGGCGGCAATGAAGCTCGACGTCCTCACCTTGCACGGTATTTCGTTTTACAATCAGGATATCGAAGGAACGCCGCCGGCCGATTGGCTGGCGTTCCGCGAAAAGATTCAAAAGTCCGACGGCGTTCTGTTTGTCACGCCCGAATATAATCGATCGATTCCCGGCGTGTTGAAGAACGCCATCGACGTCGCGTCGCGGCCGCCCGGAAAAAGTTCGCTCCTCGGCAAGCCAGTTGGTCTTGTCGGCAATGCGCCGGGTCAGCTTGGCGGCGTCAGCGCCGTAAAGCACCTGCAGAATAT
>DATGGY010000261.1:0-22067 GCA_035308285.1 Bradyrhizobium sp.
GGCGGCGAGTGCGGCTCCGATCACGAACGTCAATGAGATGGTGCGGTCGACGTCGACGCCGAGCAGCGCCGCCATGGTCTGATCCTGCTCGCAGGCGCGCATGTCGCGCCCCAACCGCGTTCGCGACACCAGCCAGGTGAAAATGGCAAGCAGGACAATCGTGGCAATGACGACGATGATCTGAACATTGGAAAGTCTCACCACAAAGCCGTCGCTGTTGAACAGGCTGTAGCCGCCGGTGATGATCGGCGGCACCGGCTTGACGCGGGCGCCTTGGGAGATCTGCGAATAATTGATGAGCACGAAAGACATGCCGATGGCCGACAGCATCGGCGCCAGGCGAAAGGAGTGCCGCAGCGGCCGGTAGGCGATCCGCTCCACCGTCCAGCCATAAAGCGCGGTGATCGCCATCGACACCAGAAGCACGATCAGCAGAATCACCGGCACCGCAGTCAATCCGATCGAGACCAGGATCAGGAATGTGATCAGCGCAATGAAGCCGCCGATCATGAAGATATCGCCATGGGCAAAATTGATCATGCCGACGATGCCATAGACCATGGTGTAGCCGATGGCGATCAAGCCGTAGATCGAACCGAGCACAATGCCGTTGATCAGTTGCTGGGCGAAATAGTCCATGCGCTGCCGCTATTTGGCGCATTTTCCGGCAAGAAGGAAATCCGGTTTGCCGTAGCGAAAATGCCCGCTTCTGGTTTTGACACTAGCGGAGGCCCCGGCAGCCGAACGCGTGTCGTTTCATTTTCTAACAGTTGGAACCCCGGTGCGGCAACAGTACAGGAAGCGGGTCTAAGGGCTTGTACAGAGGTAGTTTTCGGCCTTCGAGTTCCGCCAGGCGTCGGCCGTGGCGGTAGATCGCGGCGAGGTGACGGCGGAACCGAAGTTCACCGCAACCAACTTGCTGTTCCCCGGTTGTCTCTCGCGGCATTCAACAAGGGAGATCCCGATGTCCAATCCGAACCAGAATCCGGGCCAGCAGAACCAGAACCCCAGCCAGAAGCCCGGTCAGCAGCAGGGCGGTGGCCAGAAACCCGGACAGCAGCAGCAGGATCCAAGCCGTCAGGGTCAGAACCCCAGTCAGCCAGGCAAGGGTGGCCGCTAACTCCTTAGGTCGCACAAAGCTGGTCGAATGAGTGAGTGACGGAAGTCCCGCCGAAAGGCGGGACTTCTCTTGACTGATGCTGGCGGTCCGGCGCGGGCGCCACTATTAAGGTAAACAAAGGGTTTAAATTGCCCGTCGCAGTTTAAGCGCGTTACGTCCTCCCGAGAAGCGCAGCCCAAAACGAGGCTTGCGGACAAACGGGAAGCGACATGTCCTCAAACTGGCGGATCAGTTCTTTCACCGGCGTGCTGCTGGCGGCCTACTTCATTCCGACATGGGCTATCATCGCCTATCGGATCTTCGTCTCGCCGGTTCAAGGCCTGTTTGAGCGTCCGACCGTATCGGTGGCGCTGTTCATGAGCGACCATCTGCAAATGGCCACGACGACTGCCGTGCGTTTCGCCTGGCTGCTCGCCTTGGGCAGGCTCACCGTCGTCGCGTTTTTCGCAATCTTCGTGTTTCTTGTCGCGCGCGCCTCGATCCGCAAGACCGCCGCGAGCGACGAGGCTTTGGCGATTGCGCTTACTATCGGCAGCGTGATCAGCTTTGCCAGTATGATCCTGGCGTCGAAGGTCGGCGAGGTTGAAGCCCTTCGGCTGCATGCCACCGAGCTCTTGATGATGCTCGGCACCGGGGTGGTGATGCTGTTCGAGAGCCCGGCCGAGAGGCAGACCGCCGCCGTTGCGGCAGCACCCGATCTATCCTTGCAGCAGACCGAGCTCCCGCATCATCGCTGACGTCCGAGGCTTTCCTCGTATTAGCGTTGGGTCAGAAAGCCGACCACCGCATCGGTGAAGGCATGTGGCTGCTCGACATTGGAAATATGCGCGGCGTCGAGGATCGTTAGCGATGCCCTCGGGATCTGGCTGCGAATGAACTCTGCCGCCGCGACCGGCGTCGAGGTGTCGTGACGCCCAGCGATCATCAGCGTCGGGCTCCTTATCTTCGGAAGTAGCGCGCGCTGATCGAGCGTGCTCAGCGCCTCGCAACAGGCGATATAGCCCTGCACCGGGGTTGCAATCAGCATCGCCTTCAGGTTCGCGGTGATCTGCGGTTCGCGTTCCCTGAAATCCGCCGTCAGCCAGGCCGCGATCACCGTGTCGGCAATCGCGGCGATGCCGCCTTCCTTCACGGCCTTGATACGGTTGAGCCAGTTGGTCGGATCGGGGTAATGGCAGGCGGTGTTGGCGAGCACGAGTTTGCCAAATCGATCCGGCGCATTGGCCCCCAGCCACTGTCCGACCATGCCGCCCATCGAAAGCCCGCACCAGTGCGCCTTTTCGATGTTGAGGTCATCGAGGATCGCGAGCGCGTCGCGGCCGAAACGCTCCATGGAATAAGGTCCGGGCGGCACGCCGGATTTGCCATGGCCGCGCCGGTCATAGCGGATCACGCGGAAGATTTGCGTGAGCGCCTTCATCTGCGGCTCCCACATCTGCATGGTCGAGCCCAGCGAATTCGACAGCATCAGCGTGGGACCTCCGTCGCGGCCTTCGACGGATACGTTGAGCAGGCAACCGTCGGCGTCGATCATCGGCATTGGAATTTTCTCCAAGTTCCCTTTTGAAGCGCGCAAGGCGTCGTTCGACAGTATCGGTGCGCGACCTAACCATCCCCACCGGCCTCTGCCAATCCAAAAGCGCTGAAGCTGCGCCGCGAATATGCATCGCTCTCAGCCGCGCGAATTCCGCAAACGTGGGCACCGGTTTTGCGATTAGAATACGCGCATCTTTAAAAATGGAGCATTTTCTGATGGCAAACCGGGCTCCACTTTGCCTGAAAATGCTGCCATCCCCTTCCTTTTGGGGCATTCGTGCTTTACTTGATGGACAAAATCGGAGCTGACGGGAGGCGCACATGGCCATGACAATGAACGGGGAGGTTCAGCTTGCAGCGCCGCGCGAGGCGGTCTGGGCCAAGTTGAACGACCCGGAGGTGCTCAAGGCCTGTATTCCCGGATGCGAAGAGATGGAGCGCACCGAAGAAAACGGTTTTCGCGCGGTGGCCAAGATGAAGGTCGGCCCGGTTTCGGCCCGCTTCAAGGGTCGGGTGACGCTGAGCGATCTCGACCCGCCGAATGGCTACAAGATCACGGGCGAAGGCGAGGGCGGGGTGGCCGGCTTTGCCAAGGGCGGCGCAACCGTGGCGCTCGCCGACAAGGACGGCGGCACACTCCTGACCTATGACGTCGAGGCGCAGATCGGCGGCAAGCTGGCCCAGCTCGGCCAGCGGCTGATCAACGGTACGGCCAAGAAGCTGGCCGATGAGTTTTTCGCGAACTTCGCCAAGGCGGTGCAAGGCTAAGCTGCCAACAAGGCTGATCCGGAATGGCTAATCTCCTGAAAAGACTGGCTCGACTAAGTATGAGACCATGCCGTGATGTTGTTGCTCATTGCCGGGATGGTCCATATTATGGCTTTGAAACGACTTTAAATGACTGTGCGGCCGTGCAACGCGGCCGCGAAGAGAGTGCTGAATGGCTAAAATCTCCCTGATCGTGAACGGCAATCCCGTGAGCGCCAATGTCGACCCCCGCACCCTTCTGGTGCAGTTTCTGCGCGAGAATCTGCGGCTGACGGGCACCCATGTCGGCTGCGACACCTCGCAATGCGGCGCCTGCGTGGTGCATCTCGACGGCAAGGCGGTCAAATCCTGCACGACCCTTGCGGTCATGGCCGATGGGCATGAAGTCAGGACGATCGAGGGGCTTGCCGCCGACGGTGCGCCGCTGCATCCGATGCAGGAGGCGTTTCGCGAGCATCATGGCCTGCAGTGCGGCTTCTGCACGCCCGGCATGATCATGACCGCGGTCGATATCGTCCACCGCAAGGGCCACGATCTGTCGGACCACACCATCCGCGAGGAGCTCGAAGGCAATCTCTGCCGCTGTACCGGCTATCAGAACATCGTTGTATCGATTGCAGCCGGCGCCAGGGCGATGGCGAAGTCCGATCTCGCGTAGAGCCCGTCGCGCGCGGCAACAAGGAATACCTCAGGGAATACCGATGTACGAATTCAAATATCATCGTCCGGCGACCGTGCGGCAGGCCGCCAATTTGCTGGTTAAAAACGAGGATGCCAAGGTAATCGCCGGCGGCCATACCCTGCTGCCGGTCATGAAGCAGCGGCTCGCGAGCCCCCCGCATCTGGTCGACCTCTCCCACATAGAGGGGCTCGACAGCATCGAGATGAAGGGCCGCTCGCTCGTCATCGGCGCCACCGCAACCCATAACGCGGTCGCAACGTCGGCCATCGTCGGCGAGGCGATTCCGGCGCTCGCCCATCTCGCCGGCCTGATCGGCGACCCCGCCGTGCGTCACCGCGGCACCATCGGTGGCTCGCTCGCCAACAACGACCCGACTGCCGATTATCCTGCCGCATGCCTTGCGCTGGGCGCGACCATCGTCACCAACAAGCGGCGCCTCAAGGCGGAAGAATTCTTCAAGGGGCTGTTCACCACCGCGCTGGAGAGTGACGAAATCATCACCAGGGTAATGTTTCCGCTGCCGAAGAAGGCGGCCTACGTCAAATTCCGCAACCAGGCCTCGCGCTATGCGCTGGTCGGTGTGTTCGTCGCCAAGCGTCCGTCGGATGTCCGCGTCGCCGTTACCGGGGCCGGCTCCGAGGGCGTGTTCCGCGTGACCTCCTTCGAAGACGCGTTGAAGAAGCGCTTTTCGGCCAAGGCGCTCGATGGCTTGACGGTGCCGGCGGCGGGCCTTAACAGCGATCTGCACGGCAGCGCCGAATATCGCGCGCATCTGATCGCGGTGCTGGCGCGGCGCGCCCTCGAAGCCGCGACTGCCAAGTCGTGACGTTGTCGATTTTCGTCGTGACGTTAGTAATTTTCGTTCCATCAAGGCTCGCACTCTCATGATCGCTTCGGCGCCGCCAAAGTCCGTCGATGCGATGCTGGAGCTATTATCCTCGCGCGGCTATTTCGCCGAGCGGTCGCTGGCGACCGTGACCTATCTGTCGCTACGCATGGGCCGGCCGCTGTTCCTTGAAGGCGAAGCTGGCGTCGGCAAGACCGAGATAGCCAAGGTCCTGTCGGCGGCACTCGGGCGGAAGCTGATCCGGCTGCAATGTTACGAAGGCCTCGATGTTGCCTCCGCCGTCTACGAGTGGAACAGCGCGGCGCAGATGATCGCAATCCGGCTTGCGGAAGCGGTCGGCGATACCGATCGCGAACAGCTTTCCAGCGATATTTTCGCCGAGCGCTATCTCATCAAGCGGCCGCTCCTGCAGGCGCTGGAGCCGGACGTCGCAGGCGCGCCTGTGCTTCTGATCGATGAACTCGACCGCGCCGATGAGGCGTTCGAGGCGTATTTGCTGGAAATTCTCAGCGATTTCCAGGTCACGATTCCCGAGCTGGGCACCGTGAAAGCACCGCAGCCGCCCATCGTCATCATCACCTCGAACCGCACCCGTGAAATCCATGACGCGCTGAAACGGCGCTGTCTTTATCATTGGGTTGATTATCCCTCCGTCGAACGGGAGCTTGCGATCGTGAAATCGCGCGTGCCCGGAATCTCCGCAAAATTGTCGCAGCAGGTCGTGCGCTTCGTGCAGGCGCTGCGCGACCAGGATTTCTACAAGTCGCCGGGTGTCGCCGAGACCATCGACTGGGCCACGGCGCTTACCGAACTCGACGCGCGCACGCTGACGCCGGACGTTGTCGGCGATACCCTGGGCGCGCTCCTGAAATACCAGGATGACATCGCGCGCCTGCAGGGCGACGGCTTGCAGAAGGTTCTGAGAGAGGCGACGAGCGAGCTCTAGTTCGTTCGGAAGGTTGTTGCCGCAAGGCTGCTTGACCTCTCCCGTTGGGAGAGGTCGGCGCGAAGCGCCGGGTGAGGGTTACGGACCAACGATAGACCGCAACCTCTCAGCCCAACCCTCTCCCCGCGGGAGAGGGGGCAAACCGCCTCTTTGACTTATTCACTAACCGGGTTGTCTATCCGATGGCCATCAATCATCTTGTGCCCCCGACCGGTCAAATGGCCGATAACATCATCGGCTTTGCCCGTGCGTTGCGCGCGGCCGGGATTCCGGTTGGTCCTGGCGCCGTGATCGATGCCATGAACGCGTTGCAGGCGATCGAGATCGGCAATCGCGCCGATGTGTTCACGACGCTGGAGGCGATCTTCGTCAAGCGCCACGAGCACGCGTTGATCTTCGCGCAGGCCTTCGACCTGTTTTTCCGTGCCGCCGAAGAATGGAAAAATATGCTCGATTCAGTGCCGCTGCCCGAGCACGCCAGGAAGAAGCCGCCGCCGGCCTCGCGCCGTGTCCAGGAGGCGCTGTCGCAAGCGCAGATGACCGAAGTACCGCAGGCGCAAGAGCAGGAGCTCAGGCTCGCGGTCTCCGACAAGGAGATCCTGCAGAAGAAGGATTTCGCGCAGATGACCGCGGCCGAGATCGCCGAGGTCACACGCGCCATCGCCGAAATGAAATTGCCTCAAGCCGAATTGCGCACCCGCCGCTATCGGCCGGATCCGCGGGGCCTGCGGCTCGACATGCGCCGCACCTTGCGCGGCAGTCTGCGCACCGGCGGCGACATCATCGACATCCATCGGCTGGGGCGGATCGACAAGCCGGCGCCGATTGTGGCGCTGCTCGATATATCGGGCTCGATGAGCGAATATACCCGGCTGTTCCTGCATTTCCTGCACGCGATTACCGACGCGCGCAAACGCGTGTCGGTGTTTCTGTTCGGCACCCGGCTCACCAATGTGACGCGCAGCCTGCGGGCGCGCGACCCCGACGAGGCGCTGGCGAGATGTTCGTCGGCGGTGGAGGATTGGGCCGGCGGTACCCGGATTGCGACCTCGCTGCACACCTTCAACAAGCTCTGGGGCCGCCGGGTGCTGGGGCAGGGTGCCATCGTGCTCCTGATCTCCGACGGGCTGGAACGCGAGGCCGACGCCAAGCTGGCTTTCGAGATGGACCGATTGCACCGCTCCTGCCGCCGGCTGGTCTGGCTTAATCCGCTGTTGCGCTATGGCGGCTTCGAGGCCAAGGCGCAGGGCATCAAAATGATGCTGCCGCACGTTGACGAATTCCGTCCGGTGCATAATTTGAGTTCCATCAAGGGGCTGATCGAGGCATTGTCCGCGGCGCCTGCGCCGCATCACCGCAGCCTGATCAGATCCGCGGCTTGAACGCATAAAAGAGGCTCCCATGCTCAATCGCGACGAAGACATTCTCAAAGCGGCTGAGGACTGGCAGAAGGCGGGCCACGGCGTCGCCCTTGCCACCGTGGTCGAGACCTGGGGGTCGGCGCCGCGGCCGGCCGGGTCGAGCCTTGTCATCAATGATGACGGCACGTTTCTCGGCTCGGTCTCCGGCGGATGCGTCGAGGGCGCCGTCGTCACCGAGGCCATGGACGTGATCGCCAGCGGCCAGCCCAAGATGCTCGAATTCGGCGTCGCCGACGAGACCGCCTGGAATGTCGGTCTGTCCTGCGGCGGCACCATCCGGGTATTCGTCGAGAAAGTCGGATAACCGTGAAGCTAGAGACGCTCCAGAAACTGAATGTCGAACGGGCCGCGCGGCGGCCGGCGATCGTCGTGACCGATACGGCCAATGGCGAACAGCGGTTGGTGAAGGCCTGCGATTTCGCCGCCGATCCGCTTGGCCCCGAGCTGTCCAAACAGCTTCGCATGGGCAGGAGCGGCGCGATCGAGGCCGGCGGCAAGAAGCTCTTTCTCAATGTTTATGCGCCGACCGCGCGTATGGTGATCGTCGGCGCGGTCCATATCAGCCAGGCGCTCGCTCCGCTGGCGCGCTCGCTGGATTATGATGTGACGGTGGTGGACCCGCGCACGGCGTTCGCGAGCCCCGAGCGGTTTCCGGATGTGCCGCTGATCGCCGAATGGCCCGACGTGGCGCTGCCGCCGCTCAATATCGATCATTACACCGCCTTCGTGGCGCTGACGCACGATCCCAAGATCGACGATCCGGCGTTGCTGCACGCCTTCGCGCGCGACTGCTTCTATATCGGCGCGCTCGGTTCGCGAAAGACCCATGCCAAGCGGGCGGAGCGGCTAAGGGCGCAAGGCGCCAGCGACAGCGATATCAGCCGCATTCACGCCCCGATCGGCGTCTCGATCGGCGCGGTCTCCCCGTCGGAGATCGCGGTGGCGATAATGGCGGAGATCACCGCGCAGTTGCGACTGCCGAAAGAAAAAGCAGCTGCGGCATGAAATTCGGCCCTGCCAGTCCGGCGGACGCGATCGGCGGCGTCACCGTTCATACCCTGCGCCAGGGCTCCCTGGTGCTCAAGAAGGGCACGACGGTTGGCCCAGCCGAGGTCGCCGCGCTGACGCGCGCCGGCGTCAAGGAAATTGTCGTGGTGCGGCTTGAGGAGGGTGACGTCTCCGAGGACGTTGCCGCCGCGAATATCGCGCAGGCGGTGGCCGGCGACGGCATCAATGTCGAGCGCGCGTTCACTGGGCGCGCCAATCTGTTTGCCGCGCGCGCCGGCGTACTGGTGGTGGATCGCGCCGCGGTCGACCGCATCAACGGCGTCGACGAAGCCATCACCTTCGCCACGCTTTCGGCCTTCAAACCCGTGGTCGAAGGCGAGATGGTCGCGACCGTGAAGCTGATCCCGTTCGGGGTCGAGGCGAAGCTGCGCGACGCCGCGGTTGAGGCGGCAAAAGGCGGCGCGCTGCGGATCGCGCCTTACACAATCCAGCGCGTCGGCGTGATCTCGACCATGCTGCCGGGGCTCGCGCCCAAGGTCGTGGACAAGACTTTGCGGGTAACGGCGGAGCGGCTGGCGCCAGCCGGTGCCACCATCATGGCCGAGCGTCGCGTGCCGCACGACGAGACGGCGCTCAAGGCCGCGGTCAAGGAATTGCTCGGCCTTGGGGCCGAACTCGTGATCGTGTTCGGCGCTTCCGCGATTGCCGACCGGCGCGATGTGATCCCGGCGGCGATCGCGGGCATCGGCGGCGCCATCGAGCATTTCGGCATGCCGGTCGATCCCGGCAATCTGCTCCTGATCGGCAATGCCGGCGGCGTGCAGGTGCTCGGTGCGCCCGGCTGCGCGCGATCGCCGGTGGAAAACGGTTTCGACTGGGTGCTGATGCGGCTGTTGGCCGGCCTGAAAGTTACCCGCGCCGAACTCACGGGCATGGGCGTCGGCGGGTTGTTGATGGAAATCGTGACGCGGCCGCAGCCGCGCGAGGGCCGCGGGCCCGACGGCAACCGCAACGTGTCCGCTGTCATTCTCGCCGCGGGCCGCTCGACCCGGATGGGCGGTCCCAACAAGCTCCTGGCCGATCTCGGCGGCAAGCCGCTGGTCCGGATCGTGGCCGAACAGGCGCTCGCCTCGAAGGCAAAGGGCGTGATCGTCGTCACCGGCCACCAGGCCGAATTGGTCGAGAACGCGCTTTCCGGGCTCGACGTGAAATTCGTCCGTAACCCGGACTTCGCGCAGGGGCTTGCGAGCTCGGTGAGGGCGGGCGTCTCGGCGATTCCCGCCGATGCCGACGGCGCGGTGATTTGCTTGGGCGACATGCCGATGATCTCCGCGCGCCTGATCGACCATTTGATCGAAGCCTTCGCGCCGGATCGCGGCAATTTGATCGCGGTCCCCGTCAGCGACGGCCGGCGCGGCAATCCGGTGCTGTGGTCACGGCGCTTCTTCAACGAGCTGATGACGCTCGACGGCGATATCGGCGCGCGTCATCTGATCGCAAAGCACGGCGAGGCGGTGGCGGAAGTCCCGGTCGATGGCTTTGGGGCGTTTCTCGATATCGACACGCCGCAGGCGCTTGAGGCCGCGCGACAGCGTTAATGTAGGGTGGGCAAGTGCGCTGTTGCGCCGCCACCATTTCTCTGATGCCTCGCTTTACCCACCCGGCGATGATCTCATGGAACTTGGAACCGAAGGCCGACGCGCACGGTGTTAGGGGAAACGCCGATTGACAATGACTGACCAGTCAGTCATCATTGGTGAGTGGCCAAATCTGATGTGAAACCTGCCTCAAGAATCGTGACGAAACCGCTGCTTCGCCGGCGCGGCAAGAAGGCAGGTCTGGCCAAGACGTCGAAGCCGGGCTCCCGTGAGGTGCCATCATCGAGACCGCGGCCCAATCGCGCCGAACGCGCGGCCGACCGGCGTCAGGCGATCATTGATGCGGCGTTCGATGAGTTCATCGACCGCGGCTATGCCGCCACCCGGCTCGATGACGTCGCCAGGCGGGCGGGCGTCGCCAAGGGCACGATCTACTTGCATTTCAAGGACAAGCAGGCGTTGTTTGAGGAATTGGTTCGCACCGCGCTCGTACCCCTGATCGCCCGTCTCGCCGCGCCGCCGCCTGCGGGCGGCTCCGTTCGCGCGGCGATGGAACGTTTTGCGGAGACGTTCGCGCAGGAGGTGGTGACGACGCGGCGCGGCGCCATCGTCCGTCTCATCGTGGCAGAGGGACCGAGGTTTCCTGATATCGCCGACTTTTACTACCGCGAAGTGGTTTCGCGCGGCATCGCCGGAATGCGCGCGCTCATTGAGCTCGGCATTGCGCGCGGCGAAATCCGGCAGCGCGGGTTGAAGGAATTTCCGCAGATCGTCGTGGCGCCGGCGATGGTGGCGGTGATCTGGCAGGGGCTTTTTGGGCGCCAAGCGCCGCTGGATGCGATGGCGATGCTTCGCGTCCACCTCGACCTGATTTTTGGCGAACGGAGCCCAACATGACCAAGTCGCCAATCGCATTGCGAACGCTGATGGCCTTCGCGCTGACCGCCGTTCTCGCCGGCTGCAATGAATCGCGCAATCCCGGCTATCAGGGTTGGGTCGAAGCCGACATGATCTTCGTCAGCCCCGATGAATCCGGACGCGTGACCAAGCTCAACGTTCGCGAGGGCGATGAGGTCAAGGCCGGCGAGCAGCTCTATTCGGTAGATGATGATCTGCAGCAGGCCAATCTCAACCAGAACAAGGCGACGCTCGCCAATGCCCAGCAAAGCTATGACCGCGCGTTCTCATTGAGCAAGACGGGCTCTGGAACGCAAGCTGCGCTCGACGCTGCGGTTTCGGCGCTGCGCGTCGCCGAGGCGCAAGTCGTAACCTCGCAGACCCGGCTGGCACGGCGGATCGGCTATGCACCGGTTAGCGGTAATGTTCAGCAGATTTATTTCCGTGTCGGCGAAACAGTGCCTGCGCAGCGGCCGGTGCTCTCGATCATGCCGCCGGGCAATATGAAGGTGCGGTTTTACGTGCCGGAGAGCGATTTGCCGAAACTTTCGATCGGAGAGGACGTGCGGGTAAGTTGCGACAATTGTTCGGCCGATCTCTCCGCAAAGGTCTATTTCATCGCGACCTCTGCCGAGTATACCCCGCCCGTCATCTATAGCCTCGATGAGCGCAACAAGCTCGTTTACCTCATCCAGGCGCGGCCCTCGCGGCCGGATGCGTTGCGGGTCGGCCAGCCGATCAGCATATTTCTCAATCCGAAGACGCCGGTTGCGGACAAGCGATGACTACGATGCCCGCCCTTGCCTCCGATATTGCGATCGAGGTTCGCGGCCTCTCGAAATCGTTCGAAGGCCGCGAGGTGGTGCATGAACTGACCATGCAGGTAAAGCGCGGTACCATCTACGGATTTCTCGGTCCCAACGGTAGCGGCAAGACCACGACCATTCGCATGCTCTGCGGTCTGTTGACGCCCGACAGCGGCGAGGGCAGGTGCCTCGGTTACGACATCCGCCGCGACGCCGACAAGATCAAGCGCCAGGTCGGCTACATGACGCAGCGCTTTTCGCTGTATCAGGATCTATCGGTGCGGGAGAATCTGGAATTCGTCGCCCGCCTCTACGGGATGCATGACGCAGGCGGCGCCGCACGCGACATGATCAAGCGGCTGGGTTTGAGCGGCCGCGAAGAGCAGCTTGCCGGCGAACTTTCGGGCGGCTGGAAGCAGCGCCTCGCGCTTGGCGCCTGCACCTTGCCCAATCCGCAATTGCTGCTCCTGGACGAGCCGACAGCGGGCGTCGATCCGAAAGCGCGGCGCGATTTCTGGAACGAGATCCACGCGCTTGCGGCGGAGGGGCTCACGGTATTGGTCTCGACCCATTACATGGATGAGGCCGAGCGCTGTCACGAGATCGCCTATATCGCCTATGGCCATCTGCTGACGCACGGCACCGTGGAGGAAGTGATCGCCAGATCGGCGCTGTCGACCTATACCGTCACCGGCGACGACCTCCATGTGCTTCAGGACCAGCTCAGCGGCAAGCCGGGCGTCGACATGGTGGCGCCGTTCGGCGCCAGCCTGCATGTGTCCGGCCGCGACCGCGCCGCGCTGGAGGCCACCATCGCGCCCTGGCGCGCGCACGCCGAATTGCACTGGCAGCACGGCGAGCCGTCGCTGGAAGACGTCTTCATCGAGCTGATGACGCGCTCGAAGGACAATTTCCAGTGAGTGTGACGAGTCCATCAAACCACCGAAGCGAAGTTCCGGAGCCGCGCTTCGGCTTCTTGCGGCGCTCTTACGCGATGGTGGCCAAGGAGTTCATCCAGCTCAGGCGCGACCACGTGTCGTTCGCCATGATCGTGATGATTCCGATCATGCAGCTCGTGCTGTTTGGTTACGCGATCAACACGACCCCGCACAATCTGCCCACTGCGGTGCTCTTGCAGGAAGACAGCGATCTTGGTCGTTCGATCCTCAAGGCGCTGGAAAACACCGCCTATTTTCGCTTCGTGCGCGAGGTCCATGATGTCGCCGAGTTCGACGATCTCCTGACTTCCGGCAAGGTGCTGTTTGGGGTGGAAATTCCGCGTGGCTTCGAGCGCGCGGTGCGGCGGGGCGATTATCCTGCGCTATTGGTCGCGGCCGATGCGACCGATCCCGTGGCGGCCGGTTCGGCCCTTTCATCGCTTGGTGTTATTGTGCAGACCGCGCTTTCGCATGACCTGTATACAGGCGATCCGCCGGTGATGCCCTTCGAGATCAGGGCGCACGCGCGCTACAACCCTGCAGCGTCCTCGCGGCTGAACATCGTGCCCGGCCTCGTCGGCACCATCCTCACCATGACCATGCTGATCTTTACCGCACTTTCGGTGACGCGCGAAGTTGAGCGCGGCACGATGGAAAGCCTGCTGTCGATGCCGATCAAGCCGGTCGAGATCATGTTCGGCAAGATTTTGCCTTACGTGCTGGTCGGCTTCGTCCAAGCCACGCTGATCGTTAGTATCGGTGTGCTGCTGTTCGGGGTGCCGGTGCGTGGCAGCCTCGTGATGTTGGCGCTGCTCTCCACCTTGTTCATCACAACCAATCTTGCGATCGGCTACAGCTTCTCGACGGTGGCGCAAAACCAGCTCCAGGCCATGCAGATGTCGATCATGTTCTTTCTGCCGAGCATCTTGTTATCCGGCTTTATGTTTCCATTTCTCGGCATGCCGGTGTGGGCGCAGTATGTCGGCGAGGCGCTGCCGCTGACGCACTACATACGCATCGTTCGCGCCATCATGCTCAAGGGCGCGGCATTGCATAACCTTGACTACGATACGATCGCGCTGCTTGCGCTGATGTTGCTCGCGATGACGATCGCAGTGCTGCGCTTCCGCCGCACGCTGGATTGATGGCGATAGCGTTTCCGAGTTCTCAAACCTGCTTGGCGGCGAGGTTCTCCACCTTCACTTTGTCACGCGCTTCGATGATCTCGGCAATCCATTGCCGGTGGCAATGCCGGTGGTCGCGCTCGTAGCAGAGAATGCAGACGGGTCCGGATTTCTTCACCAGCGTCGACAATTCATCGAGTTCTTCCTTCGCCTGCGGCGTCTTCAGATGCTTCGAATAGATTTTATGGAGGGCGTCGAACCGACCGGCGCGCGCCGCCACGCGGCCATCCTTCGGCGTGCCGAGCCCGCGCAGATGCAGGTATGAAATCCCGCGCTCGTCCAGCCCCGCCGCGAGCTGGTTCTTGGAAAAGCCAGGCCGGCGCGAGGAGGAGACGGCACGCACATCGACGAGCAGCTTCACGCCGGACCGTTCGAGTTCGTCGAGCACCGCTTTGGCCGACGTCTGTTCGTAGCCGATGGTGAAGAGTTTTCTGGCTCTTGCCAAGAGAAGACCTGACTGCGCCACGCGCGCGATCAACTCCATCGCACCACAAGGCGGGCGCCGGCTACCTTCCGGGATTACATCGGCGAAAGCAAGGGTCAGTGGGCTCGCTGGCCGGCGAGGTACACATCGCCGCTGATTTGGTCGTAGTAGGCCGGGAACTGGTTTTGTCCAACCTTCTGGGCGAGTTCGACGACCGTGCGTCGCGTCTCGGTGGCAACCCCCCTGAGATCGAGACCTGGCGTCTTAAGCTTCTCAATGAAGACGCGTGTGAATACAGAATTCGGGTTCCTGTCATCGGGTCCGAGACGGTCGAGCGCTTCTTGTCCAAAACCTGCAGAGTAGATCGAAAAGACGCCCTGCGCGGGCTGTCCCAGCGATAGTCCTCGCGAGCTGCCAACCGACCTCGTATCAGCACCTTGCAACGGGTTATCCCGGCAGGCGTCGAGAACGACGATCGCGACCCGAGCGCCAGAGCCGGTCATGCGTTCGATTACCTGCGTCTCGGCAATAGCTTGATCCGCGAGCCGGGCTTCTTCGGCGCGACCGGTGGTGTGCGGGGTTGGAATATCCGACGGCAGCAGATAGTTCGCGCCGCTGAACGAGACGCCGTGCCCGGCGAAGTAGAAGAATGCGATGTCGTCCTTTCCCAACCGGGCCGTCAGATCGGACAGTCTGTCGACCAACGTTCTGCGGTCAAGATTTTCGCCATAGAGCACTTCGAAGTGCAGCGCTTCGAGCGTCGCCTTGACGGCGCGGGCGTCATTGATGGCGTTCGCAAGCTGCCGGTCCGCCGAAAGGTTCGGGTAACGATCGTTACCGACGACAAGGGCTACTCGGCGTCCGTTTTCGTTGGCAGTCGCAATGGTGGCCGGTGGTGGGGAAACTTGCGGCAGCGCGGCGACCTGCGGTCTCGGTTGCGCGGCCGGAGCAGGCGCTCGCGGCGGCAGTGCGGCAGAGTCCGCAGGAGAACTCACCGCGCCGGCCATCGCGTTGGACGTCTTTTCGATGCGTTGGATGCCTGCCGCCGCTTCTTTGTATTGCGGATCTACCTCGAGCGCGGCGCGAAAGTCGGCAAGCGCATTGCCAAAGTCGCCTTGGGCCTCGTAGATGAACCCTCGGTTGTGGTAGGTGACTGCGTCCTTTGCGCCAAGCCGGATTGCCTCGTTGTAATCCGCGAGCGCCCGGTCTTTTTCGCCGTTCTTGAAATAGGCAGCGCCGCGCCCGCCGTAAGACATTATGTTCTTCGGATTCAGGCGAATGGCTTCATCGTAATCGGCGATGGCTCGTGCATAGTCGGGCTTATCGTAATAGCTGCGGCCGCGACTAAGAAATGCATCCTCGTATTTTGGGTTGAGCCGCAAGGCCTCGCTGTAGTCAGCGATAGCGAGGGCGTTTTCGCCCTTTCCCGCGTAAGCAAGGCCACGATTGCGGAAGACGACATACACCTTGCCGGCGATCTGTAGCGCTCGCGTGAAATCCGAAATTGCGCGACCATATTGGCCCAGGTTCGTCAAAGCCAAGCCACGGTTGTTATAAAGCTTCGCGAGCTCGGTGGACCGGAATTTCCCAGACTCGATCACACGCGTGCAGACGTCAACTGCTTCGGCGTTGTTGGCGCCGGAGTTGACGGCAAGGCATGTCCCACGGTCGTCGGCTGCCGCTGGTGCCATGCCGATCCCGGCCAGCACGATCAGGCTAACAATGATCGGCACGAAGCGATGCATATTCCCTCTGTGGCATTCTGAAACCCGACGGCATTTCGAGACTTGCCGGCGCCCTGGTTTGTGACCCGACGCACATTCGCCGGCAGCTCCGCTTCCAATGGGTACTGGCACGTCGACCCCGACAGTGACGGGCGGTCGTTCACGGCAGGTGAAGAGAGGATCTTTTTGACTTTGGCGGTTGATATCGGGTTAATTTACCCGTTCGATCAATTCCATCGCGCCGGCGGGCGCGCGAATCTTGCCTTCGTGGATCACATAGGCGAAGACGTCGCGCGGAAGCTTCATTGCTTTCGTGGGATCAACGCGCGGCAAGTCGCCGGGTTCGCCGCCCTCCGCCCACAATTGCAAGCGCTTCGCCCAGGCGTCCAGCTGTTTTGGGGGGTAGCAGGTCTTGATCTCGTCATTGCCCTTCTGGAGGCGCGCATAGACGAAATCGGCGACGATGTCCGCGATCGCCGGATATTTGCCGTGCTCGGCGAACACCACCGGCGTTCCGAATTTCCGCAACAACGCAATGAAATCGGGGACGCAAAAACTGTCGTGGCGGACTTCGACGACGTGGCGAAGCGCGCGCCCGGCGAGCTCACGCGGCAGGAGTTCGAGAAATTTGCCGAAGTCCATCTCGTCAAATTTCTTGGTCGGCGCGAATTGCCAGAGCACCGGGCCGAGGCGATCGCCGAGTTCCAGCACGCCTGAATCGTAAAACCGCTTCACGGAATCGCCGGCTTCCGCCAGTACGCGGCGATTGGTTGCAAAGCGCGGCCCCTTGACCGAAAACACAAAGCCATCGGGCACCTCGCGCGCCCATTTGCGAAAGCTTTCCGGCTTCTGCGAGCCGTAATAAGTGCCGTTGATTTCGATCGAGGTCAGCTTTGAGGCCGCGTAGGAAAGCTCCTTCGCCTGCGCCAGCTTCTCGGGATAAAAGACGCCGCGCCAGGGCTCAAAAGTCCAGCCGCCGACGCCGATATGGATCTGGCCTGATTTCTTGGCGGATTTGGAGGCGGGGGTCTTGCTCACCGGGGGGGCTCACGAGAAGGGGATGGTTTGTCGGGGCGAGCCTAATCAAACCAATCGTGATTGGCCAGTTCGACGGGATAAGGCATAAGGCTCTCACCCTAACCTGGTCAGCCGTTCAACTTGTGACGGCAAGGAGGAGAAAGGCATGCGAACGCTTCTTGCCGCGGCTTTGGCAATGGTAAGTTCGGCCGCAATGGCCACCGAGGTCGAGGATGCGCACCGCCAGGCGCTGGCGGGCCGGGATGCCTACTGGAATTGCCTCGCCCAACAGTATACGCGGGACGGCAACAAGGCGATGTCGGGTGAAGAGTTCACGTCTCTCATCGCCAATGCGTGTCCTTCCGAGCGGCAGAATTTCCGGGTGACGCTGGTGGATTATCTGTCGATGCAGTTCCCGGACGCCAACGGCGGCGACCACATGACCACGGCCAACAAGGCTATTGCGTTGGCACAGGAGGACATCGTCACGGCCTTCGTCAAACGAAGCGCACGCAGGTAGCTGTCCGGGCGCGCCCCGAGCAAGGAAATTGGTTTTTCCACTGCGAACGCGTTAACGGTCGCCCCTTGTAAAACCCCAAACGGTTCCTATTTGGTTATTAACGGCACCGTTGATGCTTCATAGCTCCGGCGCTGGGACGACCACTGAATAGCTCGGCAGCGCCGGATGTACGCGCGCCTTCTGTTCGTGGTCGTTGGCATTTTTGGAGCCTTTTCAGGCGTTCCGGGGTCGCGTCAAGAAACATCTCCGACGATCTATTTGGCCTTGTTTCGGTCGGTTTTGCCGTTCCGCACCGCCGATTTTGGCCGTTCCCTTGGCAGTCCCTTAAGTGATCGGATATACGCTGGCGCCATGGATGACGCCACACAAAAGGGGACCGTGAAGGCGCCGCAGGCCGCTGGTTTGCCGCAGCTTTCGATCGTCGTCCCGACTTTCAACGAGCGCGACAATGTCACCACGCTGTTTCGCCGGCTGGAGACCGCGCTCGCGGGCGTGCCGTTCGAGGTCGTCTTTGTCGACGATAACTCTCCGGACGGTACCTGGCAGGTGGTGCGTGCGCTGGCACGCGACGACAGCCGGGTCCGCTGCATCCGGCGGATCGGCCGGCGCGGCCTGTCGGGCGCCTGCATCGAGGGTATCATGGCGTCCAGCGCACCCTGTGCCGCCGTGATCGACGCCGACCTGCAGCACGACGAGACCCAGCTGCCGAAAATGCTCGAGCTCCTGCAAGGCGGTGAATTCGATCTCGTGGTCGGCAGCCGCTATATCGAGGGTGGCAGCGCCGACAGCTTCAACCGCCAACGGGCAGGGGCGAGCGCGCTTGCCACCGAGGTCGCAAAGCGGGTGCTGCGGGTCAAGTTCGCCGATCCCATGAGCGGCTTCTTCATGATCCGCAGGGACAAATTCGAGCTACTTGCGCCGCAACTGTCCACGCAGGGCTTCAAGATCCTGCTCGATGTCGTAGCCACCGCGCGCGGGCAGCTGCGCGCCAAGGAAATTCCTTACACCTTCGGCTCGCGTCTGCATGGCGAGAGCAAGCTCGATTCCATGGTGGCGCTGGATTTCCTCGGGTTGGTGCTGGCAAAGCTGACCGGCGACCTGGTCTCACTCCGCTTCCTGTTGTTCGCGACGGTCGGATCGCTCGGCCTGATCGTGCATTTCGCAGCACTTTACACCGCGTTGAAAGCCTTTCATTTGCCGTTTCCGGCATCGCAGGCCCTCGCCGCGCTTTGCGCCATGACCAGCAACTTCATCCTCAATAATTTTCTTACCTATCGCGATCAGCGGCTCAAGGGTTTTGCGATCCTGCGCGGGCTGGTGCTGTTTTATCTGGTTTGCAGCGTGGGCCTTCTCGCCAATGTCGGCGTCGCGTTCTCAGTCTACGATCAAGAGCCGATTTGGTGGCTGGCGGGCGCGGCCGGCGCCCTGATGGGAGTGGTCTGGAACTACGCGATGTCCGGACTGTTCGTTTGGCGCAAGCGATGAATTCGCCATGAGTCCGAACGAGGCTCGGCTCGTCCGCAAGACCTCGCTTACGGTGTTGGCGCTGGTGGTGCTGCGGCTGGTCGGCGCCGCCTGGACGCCGCTGACCTTCGATGAGGCCTACTACTGGACGTGGTCGAAGCATCTTGCGCTGGGTTACTACGATCATCCGCCGGGCGTCGCCCTCGTCATCCGCCTCGGCACGTTGATTGCGGGCGACACTGAATTCGGCGTGCGCCTGGTGTCGATCCTGCTGGCGTTGCCGATGAGCTTTGCGGTTTACCAAACCGCTGCGATCCTGTTCGGCGGTCAACGCATCGCGGCAACCACGACCATTCTCCTAAACGTCACCCTGATGGCGGCGGTCGGCACCCTGATCGTGACACCCGACTCACCGCTGCTCGTGGCCGCAAGCTTCGTCCTGCTCTTCCTCGCCAAAGTGCTGGAGACCGGGCGTGGCGCATGGTGGCTGGCGGTCGGCGCTGCCGTCGGCACCGCGCTGTTGTCGAAATACACGGCACTGCTGTTTGGGCCGGCGATCCTGGTCTGGCTACTGAGCGTTCCGAAAATGCGCCGATGGCTGATTTCGCCTTGGCCCTATCTCGGCGCGATCGTTTCGCTTGTGGTATTTTCTCCGGTCATTCTGTGGAATGAAGAGCACCAATGGGTTTCCTTCATCAAGCAGATCGGCCGGGCCCGTATCGAGGGTTTCGATCCGTCGTTTATCGGCGAATTGATTCCGACCCAGATCGCCTTCGCAACGCCGTTTGTCTTCATCCTCGGTACAATGGGACTTTACGCGGCTTTCCGACGCGACAGCGGCGCGCTGGCCGCGCGCGCGCTGATCAGTGCGATCTTCTGGACTATTGCGCTGTACTTCATATGGCATGCTCTGCACGCCCGCGTCGAGGCCAATTGGTTTGCGCCGGTTTATCCGGCGTTTGCGATTGCGGCTGCGGTGGCCGCGAACCTGGCGCGTTGGCAACGCACGTCGCAACGCATCGTCGATTTTTGCCTGCGCTGGGCCTCGCCAGTGGGCATTTTGATGTTTGCGCTTCTGATCGTGCAGGCCAATACCGGCGCGCTGATTGGCTTCCGCCGCGACGCCACTGTTCGCAGCGTCGGCGTCGGCTGGGAAAAGCTTGCCGGCGAGATCGAGGCGGTCCGAAAGCGCAGCGGTGCAACTTGCGTGCTGGCGCCGGACTATGGCACCACGAGCTGGCTTGCCTTCTATCTTCCGAAGGGAACTTGCGTGGTGCAGCCGACCCAACGCATCCGCTGGATCAACATGGGTGACCCGGATCCCGCGCGGCTGTCCGGCAAGCTGTTATTTGTCGACGAAGTGCGGCCCGCCGTACAGCCCTATGTGAAGGAGACGTTTGCGAAGGTCGAGCGCGTCGCGGAGTTTAAACGCAGGCGTGGGCCGCTGACGATCGAAACCTATGGGCTCGATTTGCTCGAAGACGCCAGGCGCCCGGTGCTCGACAATTCCCCGCCGCCTGAATTATTGCCGTGAGCGGCCGTTCGCAGGCTTGGTCTAGGATCTCAGGCAGCAGGCTGCACGGCTGCAGGTTGGTCCGGCCTGAGATCGGCAAGTGTCTTGTCGCTTTTATGGATCGCGAGAAGGTTGATCCCGGCCTCGATGATCTCGTAGCCGTGGGATTCGAGCCATTCACGCAGCCTTGTGGCGTCGGCCTTGATCTTCTCTATCAGCATGATCGGGTGGCTTTTCTTGATCGTGCCGCTTGCACCCTCCAGCGCCTCCAGTTCCATTCCTTCGACATCGATCTTGATCAAATCGACGCGCCGTAGGTTGAACTCATCGATCGCCAGTTTTCTGACGACGACGGTATTCTCGTAATCGATTGGCTGGCCGATGAACTCGTTGCCATCGCGCTGGCGCAGCTCAAGGCTGCCAAAGCTGGACGGCAGGAAATAGTTGGGATTCGGAATCTTGAGAGTGCCGCTTTCGGACGATACCGCGCCATGCACCGCAACGGCGTTGAAGCAGTTGTTGATCGCGATATTGCCGGCCAGCGCATAATAAATGCGCTCTTGTGCCTCGATGGAGAGGACGGAGCCCCAACCCGTCATCGACATCGCCCACTCGATGGTGTGAACACCGATATTGGCGCCGCAATCGATGGCCACCACGCCATCGCCGTGATGTTGGCGGCGAAGGCCCAGCAAATCAACCGCCAGCTTGATCTCTGAGGCGTCAAAGGACGCGGTCTCCAGGATCTGATAGCCGACGCCATAGCCGCGCTGCGCATCGACCATGCGGTAATCAAACCGGTTGACGATCATGGTTCCGTGATTGGTTGAGGCCAACACGAAGGCCAGCTTGCGTCCCACACTTTGCATCGGCGTCTCCTGAAAGCCCGTGAGGGCTGCGCCCGTCAATGGTTTAGCAAAACGCAGAACGAATCATGTTGGGCGAGCTTACTAAGATTGGGCGAGGCCGGCCACTTCGAGTTGCCCGCCATCGTGCACCGCGTGGGCCTGTCGTGGCGGCGCGGCGACCGCTTGAACGGCTGGTCGCGTGCTGGCGCGACCGCGGCCGACGCCATCTGCCGGCCATCGGACCGTATGGTTACCGAGAATGGCAGGCGGCGCGGCGTTCAATTCGATCATGCGGGCCGTCGGTACAATCGGGCATTTTCTGGGCGGAAGACGCGCGGTGCAGAGGTAACCGCGACGGCTTTTGCCCGCAGATCCGCGGGCGAGACTCGGGCATTTTCGTACCAAATTGGGACTGCCCAACAACCGCCCGCACTTAATCCGCATTTAACTAAAAGTCGCCTTAATGACGCTCCGCGCCTCTGTCAGATGCACCGCTGGGATGCGGTGATCGCGCGCAGGCAAGCGTTCGATTGGGCCGCGCCCCGTCCGACGCATCGAACGCTGCCTGCAGGGGGAACGAGGTGGAACCAGTCTGGATGCAAGGCGAATGAGTACCAGTGCGTGTTATGGATTCCCGGTACCCATCGGTCGCAGATCAACCGGCAAGGCCGGCTCTCAGGGTTTTTTCGGCAGCGCCGCCATCGCTTGCCTCGTCGTGGGTAGCGCCTGGACCGTCTATGCCAATGTGTTCGGGGCGAGCGTCTATCCGGCGCTGGGCAGCGGCACCTTCGAGGCTCCCGTCATCC
>DATGGY010000262.1:0-5126 GCA_035308285.1 Bradyrhizobium sp.
GGCGCGACCGCTCCATCCAAGGCGGCCGACGGCACGATCCGCAAGCTGCACGCAAATTCGATCGGTGAAAACTCGGTGCATGGCTCCGATGCCCCCGAGACCGCGGCCATCGAGATCGCCCAGTTCTTCTCCGGCAACGAAGTCGTCGGCTGATTGACTTCGGGTGTTGGCGCGCAGTCTGGTCGACGATGGCCGCTGATGACGGCGGCATGCGGCCCAAGGGGGTAGGCTGTGAACTGGCTGTTGCAGATCATCGATCCCGCAAATATCGGGGACTTTTTCACGCAAGTCCAAACCGACATGCAAACGCCCGCGTTCTGGCTGGCGGTCGGCAAGATCATCTGGATCAACGTATTGTTGTCCGGCGACAATGCGCTGGTGATCGCGATGGCCTGCCGCGGCCTGCATGGGCGGCACCGCCTGTGGGGCATGATCATCGGCGCCGGCATCGCCGTTGTATTGCTGATCGCCTTTACAGGGATCGTGGCAACGCTGATGGCGTTGCCCTATCTGAAACTGGTCGGTGGTATCGCGCTGCTCGCGATCGCCGCCAAGCTATTGGTGCCGGAAGACGAGAGCAATGAGATCGCCGCGGGCACCACGCTGTGGCATGCGATCCGCATCGTCGTCATCGCCGACGTCATTATGAGCCTGGATAATGTGATCGCGGTTGCGGCCGCCGCCAACGGTCATTTTTCGCTGTTGATCCTCGGGCTTGCGATCAGCATTCCCATGATTGTTGCCGGTGCTGCGTTGATCATGATGGTGCTCGACCGGTTTCCCATCCTGGTCTGGTTGGGCGCGACCTTGCTCGGCTGGATTGCCGGCGACGTGATCGAGAGCGATCCGGCGGTCCAGCCCTGGCTGCATCGCCTTTTCGACGGCACCATTGCCCTCCACCTCGACGCGAAATTCAATGTCCTTGGCTTATCGCAGCATTTCGCTACGGGAGAACTTGTCGGATATATCGCCTCGGTCCTCGGTGCCGTCACGGTCCTGGTGGCGGGATCGATATGGCGAAAGCGAAAGCTGCAGCAGCTTGAGAACTTCGCGCTGCCGGACGGCGGAGAGGCGGCCCAGCCGACCGAGCGGCCATAGAGGCGATCTCGCGGGACGATCGCCCGCGACTCAGGTGAGCTTCAACGCCTCACGATCGATCCGGATCGGCCGACCAGCCGTGCAAGCTGTTTGAAGCGGCTGCC
The DNA here is from genome assembly GCA_035308285.1 of Bradyrhizobium sp. Classification (GTDB taxonomy): domain Bacteria; phylum Pseudomonadota; class Alphaproteobacteria; order Rhizobiales; family Xanthobacteraceae; genus Bradyrhizobium. Next base: position 1,203 of record DATGGY010000262.1, read on the forward strand.
GACGCGGTCGGCGACCAGATCGACCAGTCTGTGTTCGAACACCAGCATCAGCTTGCGGCCTTGGCTGCGGAAATGGGTGGCGGGCAGCACGCCAGGCCGCGCTGCCGTTATCAGGTGGGCGACACGAAAGGCCGCGCCCAGCAAACGCGCGCGCTCCAGCATCGCCGGCGACACCAGCTCCTGCATGATCGGCGGAGGTTCGTTCTGCTCGCTCAGGCCGGCGTAGCGGTAGAAAACCGACAGCGCGACAAAGACCCGGCCTTGGTGGCTGATCGAGCCGAAATTGCCATTGGTGATGAGGTTGAGGGTTTCCTCGCCGCGGTGATCGGGATGTACGCGCCATCCGATGTCCGACAGCAGGCAAGCCGCATGGCGGAGGCGGCGATCCTCTTCCGTCTCGCGCAACTTGATCACCCGCACCAGACGATCGGTCCACTCGATCAATTCCTGGGCGTGGCGGGAGGATCGCGACAGCAGTTCGTTGAGCTGCTGCGCGGCGCAGATGAAACCGTCGTTGGAGCGCTCGGCCTCAGGCAACATCTCGTAGAGCAGGCCCTCGCGCACCCCGAAGGTGGAGAATACGATGGTCTTCGGCTTGGCGACGCGAATGATGTATTCGAGAACGAGCGCAGCGTAGGCCAATAGCGGCCGTCTTGCGTCGGCGACGACCTCGATATTGGCCAGCATGTTCGCCGCCACCAGACGGCGCAGTCGCCGCGCGAAATCGAGGGCATCCTGCGCCGGTATCGAATAGCCGTGCATTACCCCGAGCGGATATTCGCTTTGGATGATGTGGATACGCGCCAGCGCGCGCCAGGTTCCGCCGACGGCGTAAAAAGTGCGGCCACGACCGGCCCTGATTTGGGCGACCTCGGAAAGCTCGGCCTTGACGATTCGTTCGGCGCGTTTCAGCGACTTGTGCGACAGATCCTGGAGCGCCAGGCTTCCAAGCGGCAGCGTCACCCCGCTGTGGACGCGGCTGCCGCGAACGTCAATCAGTTCAAGCGAGCCGCCGCCGAGGTCGCCGACGATGCCGTTCGGCTTGTGAACGCCCGAGACGACGCCAAGCGCGGACAACTTCGCTTCGCGCGGGCCCGACAGAATTTCGATTCGCACCCCGCAGATGCGCTGGGCCTTGGCGATGAAGTCCGCTCCGTTGCTGGCGTCGCGGCAGGCGGCGGTGGCGATCGCATGCACGCGGCCCACTTTCATCACCCTGCACAGCGCGCGGAAACGCCGCAATGACGTCAGGGCCTTGGTGACCGCGTCGGGAGCCAACAGTCCGGTGGACTGAACCTCGCGGCCGAGGCCACAAAGGGCCTTCTCGTTGAAGATCGTGATCAGGCTGCGCGCCATCGCTTCATAGACGACGAGGCGTACCGAATTGGAGCCGATATCGATCACCGCGACGCTGGAGGCGCGCTTTGGCGGCCGCTTCACAGCCTATTCCCTTTACGACGATTGCTGGCGCTCGGTGCGGCGGGTGAGGCGGCGCGGCGATGATTCCTGAAGTGACTTTCCACGGCCTGATAGACTCGGATTCGTCATGAAATAATTATGCAGGTTGAAGGGCTCCTCGCCCTTCGCGGCCTTCATACGCGTTGACGATCCATCGGGCAACAACTGCCAACTTTGCTCATTATCCTTCAGATTGGCGACCATGATCTGCTCGAGAACCTGCTGATGCACCGTGGGATTCTGCAACGGACAGAGGATCTCGACACGGCGATCGAGGTTGCGCGGCATCATGTCGGCCGAGGAGATATACACAGCCGCTTTGGCGCTTGGCAGGCCCTGTCCCATCCCGAAGCAATAGATTCGGCCATGTTCAAGAAAGCGGCCGATGACCGATTTGACGCGGATGTTCTCGGAAAGCCCCGGTATGCCCGGCCGCAGGCAACAGATACCGCGCACCACGAGTTCGATCGAAACGCCGGCCCGCGAAGCCTCGTAAAGCGAATCGATGATTTCCGGGTCGACCAGCGAGTTCATTTTCAGCCAGATCGCGGCCGGTTTGCCGTGCCGGGCGTAGGCGGTCTCTGCCTGGATATGTTCGAGCATTCGCTTGCGCAGCGTGAGCGGCGATACCGCCATTTTCTCGATGTCGCTCGGCTCCGCATAACCGGTGATGTAATTGAACACCCGCGCAGCGTCCCGCCCGATGATCGGATCGGAGGTGAAATAGGACAGATCGGTGTAGATACGCGCGGTGACAGGATGGTAGTTCCCGGTCCCCGTGTGGACGTAGGTGGTCAAGTTGCCGCCTTCGCGGCGGACGATCAAGGACAGCTTGGCGTGGGTCTTCAGTTCGATAAATCCGTAGACCACCTGCACGCCTGCGCGTTCGAGGTCGCGCGCCCAACGGATGTTGGCTTCCTCATCGAAACGCGCCTTGAGCTCGATCAACGCGGTCACTGATTTTCCCGCTTCGGCCGCTTCGGCAAGCGCCCGCACGATCGGCGAATTGTTCGAGGTCCGGTATAGTGTCTGCTTGATGGCGACGACGTCGGGGTCGCGCGCCGCCTGTTGCAGGAACTGCACGACGACATCGAAGGATTCATAGGGGTGGTGAACGATCAGGTCTTTTTGCCGGATGGCGGCGAATATATCGCCGCCATGATCGCGCACACGCTCGGGATGGCGGGGCACATAGGGGACGAATTCGAGATCGGGCCGGTCAAGGCGGGTCAGTTGCGACAGCTCGTTCATCGCCAGCACGCCGTCAACCAGCAGAACCTCGTCGTCGGCGGTGGAAAGCGCCCGCTGCACGAATGCGCGCAGCTCTTCGGGCATTTTGGCTTCTATCTCCAGCCGAATCACCGAGCCCCTGCGCCGTCGCTTCAGCGCGGTCTCGAACAGGCGCACCAGGTCTTCGGCCTCTTCCTCGATTTCGAGTTCGGAGTCCCTGATGATACGGAACGCGCCCTGGCCCTTGACGGTATAGCCGGGAAACAGCCGGCCGATGAACAGGCCGGTCGCTTGCTCAAGCGTGATCAATCGCACGGCGCCATCCTTGCCGGCGGGCAGGCGGATAAAGCGATCGATCTTGCCGGGCATGCGAATGAGGGCGTTCATCGGCTTGCCGTCGGCGACCCGGGCCAACTGCAGCGCGACGGTAAATCCAAGGCTCGGGATGAAGGGGAAGGGGTGCGCGGGGTCGATCGCGAGCGGCGTCAGCAACGGAAAGATGTTGTGGAGGAAGTGGTCTTCAATCCAGACGCGCTCTGACTTGGTGACATCGCGGCCGTCGACGAGAACGATGCCCACCTCGGCCAGGATACCGCGCAAATCGCGCCAGATTGCCTGTTGGTCAGTAGCGAGGTGGGAGACCGTTTCGTTGATGAGGGCAAGCTGCTCGGCGGGGGTCAGACCATCTGGGCTGCGCTCGGCGATTCCCTCGCGCACCTGGGCCTTGATGCCAGCGACGCGCACCATGAAGAATTCATCAAGGTTATTGGCGGAAATCGACAGAAATCTCACCCGTTCAAGCGCGGGATGGCCGGGATTGACCGATTCTTCCAGCACCCGGCGATTGAAATGCAGCCAGGAAAGCTCGCGATTGATGAAACGCTCGGGGCTTTCAGCGATCGTGGGCCCGATGCTGAAATCGTTCTCTTTTTCTTTAGTTACAATGGTTTGCGCAGATTCCATAAAGCTGTAGTCCATCTCATGTAAGGCTGCGCATCGATCCCGGTAGGAACGACGTAAACCATCCGTGATCGTGGTGACGTTTCAATGACATGATGTTCCCACCATGCGCGCCGTCAAGGTGCGAAGGGGAACATGGATCAGTTATTGCTGCGAAGCAGCTCGGCCGCCAGCGCCCGGGTGACCGGCCGGCCGAGCCGCAACGCTTCGGTGTCGAGAAGCTCCACAGCCTTCCGCAATGCCGCGTAGGAGCGTTCGATCCGGGTTGCGAGATAG
>DATGGY010000263.1:0-4628 GCA_035308285.1 Bradyrhizobium sp.
GCGGCGCCTGACATGCAAATCGGCCATTTCCTGACAATGTGCGACGATATCGGCCTGTTCCAGCACGCGGTGCATTCGGTGCCCGATCGCTCGCACGGCTATTGCGTAGACGACAACGCCCGCGCGTTGCTGCTGGCCTGCGCCCTCAATAATCCCGGCGAACAGCCCCTATCGGAAGTCTTGACGGCCCGCTTTGCCGCCTTCGTGCAGCATGCATGGAATCCTGATACCAAACGATTTCGCAATTTCATGGGCTTCAATCGAACCTGGCTTGAAGACAGAGGCTCCGAAGACAGCCACGGGCGAACGCTTTGGGCCGTGGGCGAGTCCGCTCGCAGAGACGCAAGCCCGTCGCGGCGCCGGTGGGCTACTGCTTTGTTCGCCCAGGCATTGTCTACCGCGGAGAGCTTTCGTTCTCCCCGTGCGTGGGCATTCACGTTATTGGGTCTGGACGCCTATTGCGCCATGGCTCCGGATGATCTCCACGCCAGGGAAGTCCGGCATTCTCTTGCCGACAGGTTGATGTCCTGTCTGGCGTCGGTCGAGACGCCGGACTGGGTGTGGTTCGAGGAAGGGTTGGCTTACGACAACGCGCGCTTGCCGCAGGCTTTGATGGTGACAGGTATGGCGACGCAAACGCCTGAATATGTCGATGCCGGATTGAGGTCCCTGCGTTGGCTGATGACGCAACAAACGACGTCGGCAGGTCATTTTCGGCCAGTCGGCACCGCCAGCTTCGGCGAACAGCGGCAATCTCCCCGCGTCTTCGATCAGCAGCCCGTGGAAGCAACAGCGACGATCGCTGCCTGCCTCACGGCATGGCGGGCGGATGGCGATGCCGTGTGGAAAGCTCTCGCAACGCGCGCTTTCGGATGGTTTCTCGGCAGCAACGACCTGTCCGTCGCGCTTGTCGATCCGCACACCGGCAGTTGCCGCGACGGGCTGCACCCCGACCGCGCCAACGAAAATCGCGGCGGCGAGTCAGTTGTGTGCTATCTCCTTGGACTCGCGGAGATTCGTCAGCTTGCGCGCGCCAACGCCAGCCTGACAAAACCCACGGCACTGCGAGCCGTGGGCGCTTGAATCTCACCTCCTCCTCAAGCGAGCCGAGGACGCCGTGTCACAAGCTAGCTTCCTGAACCGGCAGGCGCTTTATCTGCGCCCCGATCCCTCCCGGGTGATCGTACGGGCGTTCAAGCCGGCAACTGAACCCCGCGATCTGAATCCGACCGACAAAATGCGCGCCAATCATATCGTCGCCCGGGTTCTTGCACTCGATCCCAAAACCGTGGCCAGCCAGCTCGCCGATGTCCTGGAGAACTTCCAGGGCCGGCATCGCAACCTGATGGAGACCTTCGAGGCCCGCGCCGACGAAATGGAGGAGGCTTTCGCGAGGCATGGTGTCTTTTCAAAGATCCAGCGCCAACTGGTCGGCGCCTATTTCCTCAACGAATATTCGTTCGAAGCCTCCGCCCTGTTCAATCCCAGCATCGTGCCGCACCCGGATCAATCGGGCGTGCGAGAAGGCGGCGTACGCTTCATTCTCAGTCTCCGTGCGATCGGCGAAGGGCATGTGTCGTCAGTGACGTTTCGGACCGGCACGATCGCGGCCAACGGCAGCCTTTCCATTGATCCGGCGGCTCGCCTGGCCTCGATTCCCCAGATTCGCCATCGCGTATCCGGGCCAGATGGCGACTGTGTCGAGTTGATTTTCAAGCCCGAAGAAGACTTGAGCGAGCGCGTTATCTTTCCCGTCACCGAATCCCAATCGAACGGCATCGAGGATGCGCGCTTTGTCGAATTCCGCGATGAGAACCGGAAAACATACTACGCGACCTATACCGCCTATAATGGCCGGGCGATCCGTTCCGAATTGATCGAGACCAGCGATTTCATGTCGTTCCGGATGACGCCTCTGAAAGGTGCCGCGGCGCGGAACAAGGGCATGGGGCTCTTCCCCCGCAGGATCGATGGCAAATACGCCATGATCGCGCGGCAGGACAACGAGAACCTCTATCTGATCTATTCGGACGACCTCTACACATGGGATGGCGGGCAGGCCATCCTGAAGCCGGAATTTCCCTGGGAGTTCGTTCAGATCGGCAATTGCGGGTCGCCGATCGAACTCGACGAAGGCTGGTTGCTGCTGACGCACGGCGTCGGCCCGGTCCGCAAATATTCGATCGGCGCGGCACTGCTCGACAAGAATGACCCCTCCAAGGTGCTTGCGCGCTCGCGCGAGCCATTGTTGCGGCCAGCACCATCCGAGCGCGAGGGATATGTCCCCAACGTCGTCTATACCTGCGGGGCGATGCGGCACAACGACATGCTCATTTTGCCATATGCAGTGTCGGACACGTTCTCTAATTTCGCAACCGGCAAGATTTCGGCGCTGATGCAAGCGATGCAAAATTGATTGCCTCCTCCGCTGCTGCAGAGCGCGGCTTTCGACGACTGACATAAGAAAACCCGCAGGGCTCGCAAAAGTGAAATTCGCACCTCTGCTGATACATAAGATCTACACGCAGGGCGTGTCAGCGAGGTTGAGCTAATGAAGGCCATATTGAAACTCAGCCGCCGTATTGAGGGGCAATGGGCTGAACAAGTTGCGGCTCTGATGCAAATTTTTGGTCGAATTGACGTTAGGGCCGAGCGCGCGTGGCAACGCATATTCAACTATGACCGCTCGCTGACTCCTGCTCCAGCCAGAGTCGTGAACCGGCGACGATTTGATCGGGTTCGATCACGTGATTGATTTTCCAAATCATAGTCGTTCCTATGACCAGACACGGCGCGCCGTACGATTTTGGGGACACGACAGCGCCATAGAAGCATCATTCTTCATTGACGAAGATGCATTGAGACGCATTCAACCCGATGCCCGCCCCGATGAGTCGGGCTTTCTGAATGCGTTCGATTCCAACCGTGATCTGATATGTGCCGCCGCAGCGAGGGTCTATGTCCGCGGAAGCAGAGGCTCCTATGACCTGGTTGCGGCTCACTTCCGTCAGAATTGAAGGCCTGCCGACCGGTGGGAAACCCGGGCCGCTACGGGTTCGCCACCGGCGGCGTCAGTACGAGCGGCGGTTTCGGCTTCGGCGGCCTGGCGACGACGCTCGGGGCCGGGCGGACGTCGATCGCCGGCGGCAGCGGCGGGACCTGCTGGCTCACGACCGGAGCCGCCGCAGGCGGGCTGGCCACCGGAGCGTTGGCGGCAGGCGGATTTGGCGTTGCCGGGGCGGCCGGCGGACGCAACGCGCCGGCCTTTGGCTTGGGTTGAGGCCGGCGCGAGCCGCGACCCGGCAGCCGCAACTCGGATGGGGACTGGCCGGGCAGCGTTATGTCAGCCGGCGCGGGCGGAATCGAAGCCGGCACCGGATCGCCGCGCTCGATCGAATCCAGCCGGCGGGTTTCGCGGTCGATCGCCCTCACCGCCAGCCACGACGACAAGGCCGCGACATCGACCGTGCGATCGAGCGCGTCGGGTGAGCCGGTCGCAAACACGGCAATTTCCGGCCGGCGGGCCTCTTGCCCGACCGCCGCCAGAGTAAGGGTCGCGCGAATATCGGCCTGATCGGCGGGGATATCGTAATCGCCGGAAATGACGGCTCTAGCGACTTCGGAATCGAGTGTGGTGGCGCCGACGCGAAGCCGGCCTTCCCTGATCGTGAACGGAATTTGCGCCGAAGCGATCAACAGCGCACCGCCCGCAAGCACAGGTTCGACCATCTTGCGCAGCCGGACGTCGTCGGTCGCCTGGCCCGCATCGCTGGCGCGGATCGCGACATCGAAGGCGCGCGGATCGAGACCGCCGATGGCGGCAGATTCCAGCGTCACGGTGCCGCTTCCCGACAGCGCACCGGTCAGCGCGGAAGCGCTGCGGCCCTGGCTTGCCAGCGTCATCTGCAAGGAAGTGCGCCCCACGGGCATCGCCAGCGCGCGATAATGCAGGCTGGCGCCATCGACCGAGCTCAGCGCAACGCGCGCGTTCAGCGCCAGACCGCTCGCGGTCGGCCTTGCGTCGATACTGCCGCTCACCTCGCCGCCGCCGACGCCGCCCTTGAGGCCGTCGATCACCAGCGATTGGCCGTCGCCCTTGAGCGCACCGCTGACCGGGCGCAACTCACTGCCGCCCGGCAGGATGCCGCGCAGTGCCTGAAATGCAATTTGCCCGCGCCAGCCTTTCAATAGCCCCGAACCGAGCGGCTCGGCCGCGTTGTGCCCGGCCGCACCGATCGCCAAGGCAAGAGCCGGGGCCAGTTCGAGCGCGTCGAGGCCGACTTGGCCCTCGACATTGCGTTCGCCGTCGAGCGTCATCGCCACGCGGCCGCGCAGCCGCGAACCCGCCATCGCGCCGTCGATGTCATCCAGCGTCAACTTGCCGCCGGCAAGCGCGACGTGCGACGACAGGCTGATGTTTTGCGCAAGCCGATCCGACGGCTTGAGACCAAACAGCGGCGCGAGGTTGAGGCTGCGCGCCTTCAACGCCACGCTGCCCTCGGGCGCCGGCGCAAAGGAGTCGGCGGTGCCCTGCGCCTCGGCCTCAAGGCCCGCGCCCGAGAGGCTGATTTTCAGCCGCAGCGGCGCGCCCCACACGCCGCTCACTGAACCGGAGAATTGTCCGGGCC
>DATGGY010000264.1:0-16391 GCA_035308285.1 Bradyrhizobium sp.
GCGGCCGAGCGCCGCCAACTGACTGTTCTATTCTGCGATCTCGCCGGATCGACGGCAATGTCTGCTCGCCTCGACCCGGAGGACATGCGCGAGATCATTCGGGCCTATCAGGACGCGTGCACCGGTGTGGTTGCACGCTACGACGGCTTCGTCGCAAAGTTCATGGGCGACGGCGTGCTCGCTTATTTCGGATTCCCTCGCGCCCACGAAGACGACGCCGAACGGGCTGTGCGGGCTGGACTGGATTTGACCGAAGCCGTCGCAAATCTTCGGACGCCCAATGGTGAAATCCTGCAGACCCGCATCGGTGTCGCGACCGGCATCGTCGTCGTCGGAGATCTCGTCGGCGAGGGATCTGCGCAGGAGCAAGCGGTTATCGGCGATACGCCCAATCTGGCGGCGCGCCTGCAAACGCGCGCCGAGCCAGGTAGTGTCCTGATCGCGGAGCAGACACGTCGGCTACTCGGCGACGCATTCGAGTTGAAGCCGCTAGATTTGCAAGACCTCAAGGGGTTAGAGGCCTCGGTCCGTGCCTGGGCGGTCTTGCGCGAGGCCGAGACCGAGACGCGCTTCGAAGCGTCGCGATCAAACCGAATGACTCCGTTCGTCGGACGCGAGCCCGAGGTCGGGTTGCTGATCGAGCGATGGCGGGACGCATGCGCGGGCGAAGGCAAGGTCGCGTTGCTCTCGGGCGAGCCGGGCATTGGTAAGTCGCGCATTCTGGCCGCCTTGCGCGAACGGATCGCCGACGAGCCACATCTCGTGATCCGTTATCAATGCTCTCCGCATCACGTAAACGATGCTTTCTATCCGATTGTCAGCAACATTTGGCGCGGCTGCGAATTTGGCAATGAAGAACCTCCGGCGGCGCGACTTGAAAAGCTTGAGGCGATGGCTCATCGTTCGCGGCTCGAGCCGATGGAGATCGTTCCGTTTGTGGCGTCGCTCTGTTCGGTTCCGCTCGAAGGACGCTACGCGCAGCCCGGGATGGCGCCTGCCGAACAGAAGGAGCGTTTGATCGGCGCGCTGCTTGCGCTCTTTCAGGGTTTGACTAGGGAGGCGCCGGTGCTCGCGTTATTGGAAGACGCGCACTGGACCGACCCCTCATCGCTCGAGTTGTTTAATCGTCTTGTCGATCGGATACCAAGACTGCGGGCGTTCCTCATCGTTACGTTTCGGCCGGAATTCGTGCCGCCGTGGGCGGCCCAAGCGCACGTCCAGTCATTGGCGCTAAGCCGGTTCGGGCGGCGGCACGCCCTTGCCTTGATTGATCGAGTCGCCGGCGGCAAGGCGCTGCCGGCCGAGGTTTTGGAGCAGATCGTCGCCAAGACCGATGGCGTGCCGCTTTTTGTGGAGGAATTGACAAAGACCGTGCTGGAGTCCGGCCTGATGCGTGAAGACAACGGGGCCTACGTGCTCGCCTCCGTGTTTACGCCGCTCACGATTCCCTCGACCCTGCAGGACTCCCTCATGGCGCGGCTCGATCGTTTGGCTCCGATCAAGGAAATCGCGCAAATCGGCGCGACGATCGGCCGCGAGTTCCCCTTTGACCTTTTGCAGGAGGTATCGCCGATCCGCGGCGTCGCGCTCCAGGACGCGCTCGCCCAGCTCGTAGCCGCTGGACTGGTCTTCGGCCACCGGACGTCGTCAGAGGTGACCTATACGTTTAAGCACGCCCTTGTGCAGGAGACGGCCTACGCGACGCTTCTCAAGGGCCGCAGGCACCAGCTGCATCAACGGATCGCCGAAAGCCTTCGCGATCGATTCCCGGGAAGGGCCGACCGTGAGCCCGGGATTGTCGCACATCACTTCACGCGGGCGGGGTTGCCGAAGACGGCGATCGAGTGGTGGGGCCGTGCCGGCACACAGGCGATGCGCCGCTTCGCCAATGACGAGGCTGCTCTAAGTTATGCCAACGGTCTGAACCTGATGGCTGAGCTGCCGCCGAGCGAAGAGCTAGATCGACAGCAGCTGGCGTTCCGTCTCGCACTTGGACCGGCACTGCTCGCGGCGCGAGGCTATGCATCCGAAGAGGTCGAGCGCAATTACCAGGAAGCAGGCCGGCTCGCTGCGGCTTTGTCCGACCGGGAGGCTGTATTCACGAGCGCCCGCGGGCAATGGCATTATCTTTATGATCGTAGCGAACTCGATCGCGCGTTGGCGCTTGCCGAGCGGCTATGCGCAATCGGGACAGAGGATTCGAGCACTGAGAAGAGCTGCCTCGCGTTCCGTGCCGCCGGTTCGACTCTCATGAGCAAGGGCGAATTTGTCCGTGCTATCGAGGCGTTTGAACGTGTCATCACACTCGGCAGCCAAGCGCCGCTTGGCACTTGTTTTGCTCATCATGGCGAGGAGCCGCACATCGTTGCGCTGCAATACAAAGGGCTATCGCTCGCGGTTCGGGGTTATGCCGATGCCGGTCTTGCATCAGCGCAGGCGGCGCTATCACTGGCAAAAACCTTAAGCTTTCCCTTGATGGTGGCCTTCGCTTCGACTGCTGTCGGCATGGTGTTGATGCTCCGTCGCGATTACCAACCCTGCGCCGCTCTGGTCCGGCAGCAGATCGAGTTCTGCTCGGAGCAAGGTTTCGTTTTCTGGTCAGCCGCCCACGAAATCCTTCATGGCGCTTCGCAGGCCTGTCTCGACAAAGATCCGCAGGGCATTACCCAGTTAGAGCGGGGCATCCAAAGCTGGAAGAAAACCGGTGCCACACTGCACATTCCAACTTGGTCGTCCTATCTCGCCGAGGCCGCGCTATGCGTCGGCGATCTCGATTGCGCGGAAAAGGCTGTTTTGAGCGGGATCGACACCTCCGAGGAACGCGGCGACGCCTTCGCGCTAGCCGAGTTGAAAAGGCTCGCCGGGCACGTGCTTCTGAGGCAGGATCGTCACGATGAGGCTCGTCGCGCATTCGAATCGGCCGTGCAAATCGCCAACCGACAGGAAGCTGGACTGTATCTGCTGCGAGCCGGTCGCGATCTGGCGAGGCTAGTCGCCGATCACGGCGAGGCCAGCGTCGCCCGGAACATTTTGTCGCCGATAATTGAGAGGATCACGGAACACAGGACGACCGGCCTGGATTTCCTGGAAGCCTCGTCGCTGCTTTCAAGGTTGTCGGGAGCCGGCGCGGCTGCTCTTTCGCGCTCGTAGACTGAGAATCGCCTTGACCTTTGTCCCCCTCGTCGGCGCACAAGGCTGGCTCGTAAGCGCCCAAACTCATTCCACGTTTAGGCGCGCCGCCGCAATGTTGGGCGCCAAATAAAGTGCACCCCCGGACGGGACGGAAATTCAAGGGTTTGGGCAGTACTTAGATGAGCAATATGGATTCCATGAAAAGACTGGGACGCCAGTTTTCGCCCGTAGCTCGAACGGTAGGTTTCGATCTAGGAAGTTCGAAAATACTTTGTCTTTCAACGGGGATTGACTGACACTCTCTCCGCCGCAGTGCTGTTCTTCCTCGTCGCTGATCGTTCGAACCGACAGCGAAAAAAGGAGCACCGCTACAAAGGCTGTAGCGACTAGTTCCGCGCTGTTACCCCTAGTCACCGCGCAAACCGTAGCTTTTGAGCGTGGGGTCGGAGGACGGATTTCGCGATACTGCGAAAGCGGCGGCCGATCAAATATTTCCGTGTGCCTCCGACGACCGTACTGTAATCAGGGTCTCTCGCAAGCATGTCCAATCGCGCGACGACATACGCTGTCGTGCGAAACAGGAAATACTTCCTTCATTTCGATGTAGGCCGCTGCGACAATAGCGATGCCCAAACAACTGAGCTCTGCATTTCAAAGAGCGTTGATGACAGGTCGATCGCAACCTGAAATTACACCCGAAACTCCGCTTCGCCTTGCTGATGCCGTGAAGATCGCATTTCCTATGGGCGGGATGACGGTCGCGGGTCTGCGACGTGAGCGCGATCGTAACCGATTGGTTATTGAGAAGATTGCCGGCAAGGAATTTACTACGCTGGCTCACATTGAACGGATGCGAGAGCTATGCCGCGACGAAGCAAGGGTGCTAGGCTCCAGCTTAAGGCGCCCCGCCGAGATAAGAGCGGAAAGATTACCCACCAGGCAACCTGGATCATCAGAGACAACGGACGCGACGTCAGCACAGGCTGCGCTGCAGATGAGATTGCGGCCGCGGAGAGAAAGCTAGAGGACTATATAGCGTCCAAATATACGCCCAAGCGGCGAGTGCGGTACATCGACGACATTCCGATCGCGGACGTTCTCTCGATTTACTTGGATGCGCAGCTAGAAAAGTTTCGCGATCGCTTCAAAGTCGATAGCGAAAGCGAAGACACCATCCCCGCCATACGGAAATTTAAGAAGCGCATCGAGCGACTCAACGCGTGGTGGGGTGCAAAGATGCTCGGCGAGGTGAACGGAGAGGCGTGTCGCTCTTATAGGAAGAAACGACGCAACCGAGGCGGCGCCAGGCGAGACCTAGAAGATTTACGCGCGGCCATTGGCCATCATGCTGCCGAAGGTTATCACCGTGAAATCGTCAAGGTTCCGCTGCCGGAAAGAGGCGAGCCGCGCGACAAATGGTTGACGCGTAGTGATGCGGCCAAATTGATCTGGGCCTGCTGGCGGTACCGCGAAATGCAGAAGAGATCACGTCGGCCGACCGACGATGTGAAGGCTCCGACAGCGAAGCGCCCGCTTCGACATCTTGCTCGCTTCATCTTGCTCGGGATCTACAGCGGGACACGCGCGGGAGCGATCGCATCCGCATCGCCTATTCCGGCGGTCGGCCGCTCTTTTGTCGATCTCGAGCGCGGCCGTTACTATCGGCGCCAGCAGGGCAGCGCGAAGACGAACAAGCGTCAACCGACGGTCCCAATTCCGTTGCGTCTACTCGCGCATCTGCGGCGTTGGCACCGGATCGATCCAGAGGCAAAGCACTTCGTCGAGTTCAATGGGAAGCCGGTAAGTTCAGTCAAAACGGCGTTCAAGAGCGCCGTCAGGCTCGCCGGGCTCGGTCCCGGTATATCGCCTCACACGTTGCGGCACACAGCCGCGACTTGGTTGATGCAGAAGGGCGCGGACCCGTGGCAGGCCGCCGGCTTTCTCGGAATGTCACTCGAGGTTCTGCTCAACACCTACGGCCACCATCACCCTGACTATTTGTCGGATGCAGTCGAGAAAATCGCGATGCGTACTCCCGGCCACGAACGAAACGCGCACGTATCTGGTGCGGTTTCTGGTGCGGTCATCCCGCTGAGGCGAGATGATTCCTGACTAAGCAATTGATTTGACTGGTGGGCCCGGGAGGACTCGAACCTCCAACCAGACCGTTATGAGCGGCCGGCTCTAACCATTGAGCTACAGGCCCCGCCGCGAACGGCCGCTTTTGGCGGCAGGCAACGGTGCTTCAGACCCCTTACAATGCGGCTGGCGTTCGGGCAATGCCGCGTTGCTGTGAGAGGCGAAAAGCCGGGCCTCGTCGTGTTTTCTGAATTTCAGAAATTTTGCTTGACGGCGGGGTAGAAGCAGTAGTATTGAGTCGCGGTCCCGTCCCACCAGAGGGGCGGCTCGCGATCGTCACGAACGCGGGACGGGATGCGGTGGACGCGAGGTGCGCTTCTGACGAGGGCGCAACTTGCGGACGGCGAAGTCGTGTGGTCCTGACATCCCGACGCTGATGTCAAGCTCGTGAGCGATGATCTTGCGGGCGATGGTGGCAAAAAAGCCCGGTCACCAGGGAGAGCGCGCTATAAGCCGTAAAACCATTGCGCGGGGAATGCCGGGTGTTTCCGGTGTGACCGTGGTGACTACACTCGTATGCTACCTTTCATTTGCATGCGAGGCTGCGGGCGCATCGCGCGCCCGGCATTCCCTGCGCCCTCTGAATTCAGAGAGTGGGACGTTATTGGCAAAACTCGCGCGGGTCGCGCGGCGAGATCGCGAAAGTATGTCCTGACGTCATTGCGAGCCAACGGGTCGCGCGAACGCGCGCCCGATGACAGGCTCCGCGACGCAATCCACTCTTCCGTTCTCGTTGCGCGATGGATTGCTTCGTCGCTTACGCTCCTCGCAATGACGGACATGGAGCAGTGCCACACGTAATGTCGACTCTAATCCACCGAGGCGCCGGAAAACTCCACCACCTTGCGCCATTTCTCGGTCTCGTCGGCAACGAGCTTGCCGAACTCGGCCGGCGTCATCGGCTTGGGGATGCCGCCCATGACGGTGAGCCGTTCGGCCACCTTGGGATCCTTCAGCGCCTCGCCGACCGCCTTGTTGAGGATTTCCACGATCTGCGGTGGCGTGCCCTTCGGCGCCGAGATGCCGTAGAAGCCGACCGACTCGAATCCCGGCACCGTTTCGGCGATCGCGGGAATATCCGGCAGTCCGGGCCAGCGCTGCGGCGAGGTGACGCCGAGCGCGCGCACGGTGCCCGCACGGGACTGTTCGAGCGCGGAGGGAAGATTGTCGAAGATCAACTGCACTTTGTTGGAAATGATGTCCGGAAAAGCGATCGCCGAGCCGCGATAGGGCACATGCACCATGTTGACCCCGGTCATCGCCTTGAACAATTCGGCCGACATGTGCACCGAGGTGCCGTTACCGGAGGAAGCATAGGAAACCTTGCCCGGATTGGCCTTGCAGTAGTCGATGAACTCCTGGACGTTCTTGACCGGCATGGCGTTTGCGACCACCAGCAAGTTGGTCAATTGCATGATGCTCGCGACCGGTACGGTGTCGCGGATGAAGTCAAACGGCAAATGCTTGTAGAGCGAGGTCGAGATCGCGTTGTTGGGGCCGACGAACAGAAGCGTGTAGCCGTCGGGCGGCGAGTTGATCGCGGCGGCGGCGGCGATATTGCCGCCTGAGCCGGTGCGATTCTCCACCACGAATTGTTGACCGAAATGCTCCGACAGCCATTGGGCCATGATGCGCGCCACGACGTCGACCGGGCCGCCGGCGGAAAAACCGATCAGCCAGCGCACCGGGCGGTTCGGGTAGTCGGCCGCGGCGGCCGGCGCCGCGCCGCCCGCAAGACTTAAAAGGCAGATCATGCCGATGACAGCTGCGCGCAAAATTCCCATGAAAAGCCACTCCGACGCTACCGTTACCCGGTATGCTTTCATACAAACGGGGATTTGCCTACATTGCCTTTTGTCACGTGTTCTTGCATTGCTGCTTCGAAAAATGCGAGAGGATCGTCAATGTATATCGCGCGTGTGATTTGTGCCGGCGCACTGCTCGTGGCAGGCAGCGCTGCGGCGCAAGATGGAGCCAAGCCCATCCAAAAGACGGCGATCAGTCTAGGCACGGCGACGCCCGGCGGCGGCTTTCCGTTGTTCGGGAATACTTTCGCGCAAGTCATGAACGAGGCGGATCCCTCGCTTTCGATCGAGCCACGCAACACCAAGGGCAGCTACGAGAATATTCCGCTGCTCGAATCCGGCCAGCTCGATATTGCGCTTGTTGCCGGCGAACCCGCCTATGAAGCCTTCAAGGGCATCGGCCGGCCGGCCACGCGGCTGAAGATATTGACCGCGATGTATTCGAGCCCCGGAATGTTCGTGGTGCGGGCCGACAGTCCCTACAGGACCGTTCGCGATCTGGTCGGCCAACCGGTTGCCTTTGGCGCCAAGGGCTCCGGTCTTCCCGTGATGTCCCGCTTCATGCTCGACGGGCTCGGCCTCAAGCAGGACGAGGACTTCAAATCCGTCTATCTCGACCACGCCGGCGATGGACCGGCTATGGTGCTCGACGGGCGGGTCGCGGCCTTGTGGGGTGCGGGCATCGGCTGGCCCGGATTCACCACGTTGGCGGCAAGTCCCGGCGGTGCGCGGTTCATCGCGCCGGATGGGCAGGAGAGGGCGCGCATCATCGCCAAGCATGGCTTTCTCAAGCCCATGACGGTGCCGGCCGGCAGTTACCCGAACCAGACCGCGCCGATCGATTCGCTGGGGTCGTGGAGTTTTGTGCTGGCGCGCGCCGATCTTCCCGACGACATCGCCTACCACCTGGCGCGCACGCTGCACGGCGCCGAAAGCGCCCTGTGCAAGAAGCTCGCGCAGGCTTGCGAGACCACCGCCGCGAACACGGTTACGGCCGCGCCCGATGCGGCGATGATTCATCCCGGCGTGATGAAATATTTCCGCGAGATCGGCGTGGTGAAGTGACTTGTCACGCAGTATCGTGCCCCGGATGCGGCGCAGCACCATCAGCGCGTTTACGCGCGTCTACGACGCGCTATGGTGCTGCTCCGCTGATCCGGGGCCTATTTTTCCTACGGTCTCAATGGGTCCCGGCTCTGCGGAGCATCGCTGGCGCGCTGCACCGCGTCCCGGACACGTAGCCTTCGCGTGAAATTCACTTCTTCACCAAGGGACACGCCGGGTCGGGCGGGCCGAACGCGTCCTCGCCGGAGATCTTCGCCAGGATTTTGTAATAGTCCCATGGGTAGCGCGACTCTTGCGGCGTCTTGACCTGCACCAGCATCAAATCGTGAACCATCAGATTGTCCTCGCGCAAGCGGCCGTTGCGGGCGAAGAAATCCTCGATCGGTTTTTCCCGCATCTTGGCCGCGACCTTAAGCGGCTCATCGGTCCCGCTCTCCTTGACGGCGTTGAGATAGTTGATGACGGAGGAATAGACGCCGGCCTGCCACATCGTCGGCATCCGCTTCATCTTGGCAAAATAGCGGACCGACCAGTCGCGGGTCTTCTCGTCCATGTCCCAGTAGAACGAGGTCGTCAGCAACAGCCCCTGGGCCACTGGAAGGCCGAGCGCATCGATATCGGTGATCAGGGCGAGCAGGCCGGCCATCTGCTGGCCGCCCTTCAAGAGGCCGAATTCGCCGGCGGTTTTGATCTCGTTCATGTTGTTGGGCGGGCCGCCGGCGATGCCGATGATTTTCGCCTTCGACGCCTGGGCCTGCAGGATGAACGACGACACGTCGGGTGTCGCGAACGGCAGGCGAACCGAGCCGACCACCTTGCCGCCGTTCTTGACGATCACGGCGGAGGCGTCCCTTTCAAGGGAGTGGCCGAACGCATAATCGTCGGTGATGAAGAACCAGCTGTCGCCGCCGCGCTTGACCACCTCCCGCGCCGTGCCGACGGCAAGCGCGCGGGTGTCGAACACCCATTGGATCGCATAGGGAGAACAGAACTTGCCGTGAAAATCGGCGGTGCCGGTCGAATGCGCGATGAACATCCGCTTCCTTTCGTTGGCGATGTTCTGCACCGCAAGGCCGACCGCGGACACCGGCACGTCAACGATCAGGTCGACCTGTTCGGTGTCATACCAGCGCCGCGCGATGCCCGCGCCGATGTCCGGCTTGTCCTGATGATCGCCGACGATCACGCGGATCGGTTTGCCCAGAACCTTGCCGCCGAAATCTTCCACCGCCATCTCGGCGGCAGTCACCGAGCCTTGGCCGGTGGAGGTGGCGGCGGGTCCGTTCATGTCGGTGAGAACGCCGATCTTGACAACGTCGTCCGAAACCTGAGCGAGCGCAGGAGGTGACGACAACAGCGCGGCGAGGGCCAAGCCTAAGGGCATGCTTCTGGTGAACATCTCGCTCCTCCCATTACCTTTGGACCTTTGGCACATCGGTCCGGCCGGGAGCTTCCCCCGGCCGCCCATCTTTTTGCAATCATTCGGTGGATGCCGTCAACGCGGAGCAGAGCGGCCGGCTGGATATGCATCGCAGCATTTGGCTGTATATTTCGGGCCTTATTCAGTACATAGGCGGGCATGGTTCCAACCCAGCGTCTGCCGGCTTCGCTTACTCCGCTTGATGTGGCGCGCGCTGCGCTATTGCAGCGCGTCGCGCCGGTCGCGCCGGTCGAGCTTCCACTCGCGGACGCCCTGGGCTGTGTTGCCGCGGAGATGCCGCCGTTGAAGCAGCTTCCGCCGCGCGATGTCGCAGCTCTCGACGGCTGGGCATTGCGCGCCCGCGATCTCGTTGGCGCCTCGTCCTATTCGCCGCTGCCGCTATCAAAGCCGCCCGTCTGGGTCGACGCCGGCGATCCGATGCCTACAGAGTGCGACTGTGTGATCGATGCAGGCGGCGTCGATCAATCTGGCCCCCTCCTTCAAGCTCTGGTGGAGGCGACCCCGGGGCATGGCGTCCGCCGGACGGGCGGGGACATCGCCGAACCAAGTAAGTACCTCGCGCTGGGGCGGCAGCTTCGCCCACTCGATTTGTTGATCGCCCGGTCGGAGGGACTCGATACGTTCAGCGTGCGCCGCCCGCGATTACGCGTCGTCGATATTCCCGCAAGCTCAGGCCGAGCCGTGACGGCAACATTGATTTCGGAGAACGCGCGCGGGGCTGGTGCCGAGATCGTCGATGCCAAAGCCGAAGGACGCGATGTGACGTCGATCGCGAGTGCACTCGATTCTCGCGCATGCGATCTGCTGGTGACGATCGGCGGCACTGGGGTCGGTCGCAATGATGCAACCATCATGGCGCTTGCGAAATGCGGCGAGGTCATCGCGCACGGCATCGCACTGCAGCCAGGCCGCACCGCCGCGCTCGGCCGCATCGGCGACATCCCGGTCGTTGCGCTGCCGGGCGCGCCGGATGGAGCGCTTGCGGCGTGGTGGACGCTCGCGCTCCCGGTGCTGGACGTCTTGTCCGGACTTTGGCCGCGGCAACCTCTGACTCTGCCGCTGAAGCGCAAGGTTGCCTCAAGCGTCGGTATTACCGAACTGGTTCTGCTCGAGCAGATTGAGGACGCATGGATGCCGCTGGCGGTCGGCGAACTCTCGCTCGAGGCCATCGCACGGGCCGACGGATGGCTCGCCGTACCGGGCGCGAGCGAGGGCTTTGCTGCAGGCACGCCGGTGGGTGCATATATGTTGCGGGTGTAACTCGGACGTCTGAAATGACCAATGCGCCGTCGCCGAAAAGCAATGCGGATCAGGATCAGTTCCTGACCATCCTGTCGCGCGAGGACGCGCTGGCGCGGTTCGAAGCCGCGTTGTTTCCGCGCGCGGCGCTCGTCGAGGAGCGGCCGTTGGCGGCTGCGCTCAGCTATCCCCTGGCGCGCGACATCGTGGCCGACATCGATGTGCCGCCATTCGATCGCTCCAATGTCGACGGTTTTGCCGTGCGTTCCGCCGACCTTGCTTCGGCTTCCGAAGCAAGGTCGGTTCGTCTCGTGCTCAACGATGAAACCATTGCCTGCGGCACCGCGCCGATTAAACCGGTCCTGTCGGGCACGGCCACCTCGATTGCGACCGGCGGCCCATTGCCGCGCGGCGCTGATGCCATCGTCATGGTCGAGCATACCCAGCCGGCGGACGCCCGTGCGATCGAGGTTCGCCGTGCGGCTTCGCCCGGCCAGTTCGTGTCCTATGCTGGTTCCGACATCGCACGCGGCGAAGCGGTGCTGCGCGCTGGCACCGTGATCGGGTCGCGCGAGATCGGCATGTGCGCGGCCTGCGGGATCGCCAAAGTGCCGGTCGTGCGCCGGCCGCGCGTGACGGTGGTCTCGACCGGCGACGAACTAGCGCAGCCGGGCGAGCCGCTGCGCCCGGCCGCGATCTACGACACCAATGGCGCGATCGTCAGCGCCGCGATCAATGAGAACGGCGGCGAGGCGAATTTTGTCGGCGCCGTTGCCGACGATGAGGCCGAGCTCGAGGCCGCGATGCGCCGGGCGCTCGCCACCTCCGATATGCTGGTGTTGTCCGGCGGTACCTCGAAGGGCGCGGGCGATGTGTCCCACCGCATCATCTCCCGGCTTGGAAAGCCGGGCATCATCGCCCATGGCGTGGCGCTGAAACCCGGCAAGCCGCTGTGTCTTGCGGTCTGCGATTCCAAACCCGTCGTGATCCTGCCGGGATTTCCGACCTCGGCGATGTTCACCTTTCACGACATGATCGTGCCGGTGCTGCGGCGGATGGCGGGCCTGCCGCCGCGATCCGATGCGAAGGTTACGGCCAAAATCCCGGTGCGAATTGCTTCCGAACTCGGCCGCACCGAATTCGTCATGGTGTCGCTGGTCGAGGGCGCCGATGGATTGATTGCTTATCCCTCCGGCAAGGGTTCTGGCGCCATCACCTCGTTCGCGCAGGCCGACGGCTTTCTCAAGATCGATGCGCTGGCCGATCAGATGCCGGCAGGTGCGCGAGCCGAAGTGACGCTGTTCACGCCGCATGTGCGGGTGCCCGATCTGGTAATCCTCGGCAGCCATTGTACGGGGCTTGATCTCGTCACCGCGCCGCTCGCACGCGCCGGCCTTGTGGTGCGTTCGATCGCGGTCGGCAGCCTGGGCGGTCTTGCGGCGGCCAAGCGCGGCGAGTGCGATGTCGCGCCGATCCATCTGTTCGACGAAAGGTCCGAAACCTACAACACGCCGTTCCTCAGCGAAGGCCTGGAACTGGTGCCGGGCTGGCGGCGGATGCAGGGCATCGTTTTTCGTCCGGGCGATGCGCGCTTTGAAGGATTAAGCGCGGAGGCCGCCGTGCGCGCCGCGCTCGCCGATCCCGCCTGCATCATGGTCAACCGCAACCAGGGGGCGGGCACCCGCATCCTGATCGACCGGCTGTTGGGCGAAGCGCGCCCCGACGGCTACTGGAACCAGCCGCGCTCCCATAACGCGGTCGCTGCTGCCATTGCACAAGGGCGCGCCGATTGGGGCATGACGATCGCGCCGGTCGCCCGCGCCGCCGGCTTGAGCTTCATTCCGCTCGCCGAAGAGCATTACGATTTCGCGCTGGTGATTGCGCGCAAACAACGCCCGGCGGTAGGCGCGTTCCTCGACGCGCTGGCGTCGGAGGAGAGCCGCGTCGCGCTAGAGCGGGCAGGCTTTACCAAAGCGTAACCAGCGGGAAACGATGGCAAGGCCTCTCACAATCGCAATCATCGGCGCCGGCATGGGCGGGCTTGCGGCCGCGGCGGCGCTGCGCCGCGTGGGCATCGATGTCACGGTGTACGAACAGGCCGCGGAGTTTGCCAGGTTAGGCGCCGGCATTCAGATCGGCTGCAACGCCATGAAGGTCTTGCGCACGCTCGGACTTGAGCCGAGATTGCGCGCGCAGTCGTTCTATCCGCGCTCATGGAACAACAGGGACTGGCGAACCGGCGAAGTCAAATTTGACATGATCTTCGGGGAAAGCGCCGAGCGCAAGTTCGGCGCGCCCTATTTGTTGGCGCATCGCGGCGACCTGCACGCTGCGCTTGCCAGCGCCGTTCCGGCCGAATGCGTCAGGCTGAACCGCAAACTGGTCGGACTGGATGAGATCAGCGACGGCGTCCGATTGACCTTCGCCGATGGCGCGACCGCGGTTGGCGATGCCGTCATTGGCGCCGACGGCGTCCATTCGGCGGTGAGGGACATATTGTTCGGCGCCTCGCCGGTGAACTTCACCGGCCGCATCGCCTATCGGACGACCTATCCCGCCGCCCTTCTCGGCGGACAAAGGATCGATGACTGCACCAAATGGTGGGGAGAAGACCGCCACATCGTGATCTACTACGTCAAGCCGGACCGGAGCGAAGTCTACTTCGTCACCAGCCAGCCGGAGCCCGGTTTCAGAATCGAATCCTGGTCGGCGAAGGGCGACGTCGGGGAGTTGCGCGCGGCGTTTGCGGGCTTCGATCGGCAGGTCGAGAATGTGCTCGCGGCCTGCCCGGATGTGCACAAATGGGCGATCGTCGATCGCGATTCGCTTGCGCGTTGGGGGAATCGAAACGTCACGCTGCTCGGCGATGCCTGCCATCCGATGACGCCCTACATGGCGCAAGGCGCGGCGATGGCGATCGAAGACGCCGCGGTGTTGTCGCGTTGCCTCGAAGGCGTCGAGCGCGACGGGGTCGCCGATGCATTTCGCCGGTTTGAGGCGACGCGGCGGGAGCGCACCACGCGCGTGCAGCAGACGTCGCGAACCAATACCTGGCTGAAGGAAAAAACCGACACCGATTGGGTCTATTCCTACGATGCGTGGACCGTTCCCTTGGCGGCATAGAATTTTCCGGCACGCGGCGATGCGAGCGGACGTGTCCCGGACGCGGTGCAGCGTGCTCTTCACGGTGCACCGCAGAGCCGGGACCCACACCACGCTTAACCATGGGCCCCGGATCGGCAGCGCACCGCAAAGCTGCGCTGCGCAGCATCCGGGGCACGCGTTCAACCCCCATCCAACACCGCCAGCCGCTCGGCTTCCGCGATATCGTCCACGGTGTTGGCGTTGAAGAATGGATCGAGCGGCGCGGCCGGCCATGTCACGGTGGCGAGATTGTAGCGCGCGGTCCAGCGGTCGATCTTGCGGATGTCTTCGACAACCAGCGCGTGGCGAAGCTCCTCGCGCAAGGCAACGCTCCACAATCCGATCACCGGGTGCGACTGTCCGCCGGAGGCAGCGACCGCGAGCTGCGCGTTTTGTTCGATGCGGGCACGATGCAGGCGCGCGACGAGATCGCGGGGCAGAAACGGGCAATCCGCCGCCGCGCTCAGCACCCAGCTAACATCGGGCCTTTTCGCCGCCGCCCAGTCGAGGCCTGCGAGAATGCCGGCGAGCGGACCCGGAAAATCCGCCACCGAATCCGGAATCACAGGCAAGCCGAAACTTGCAAACCGCGCTGGATCGCCATTGGCGTTGAGGATAAGCCCGTCGCATTGCGGCGCAAGCCGCGCGATCACGCGTTCAAGAATCGTGCGGCCGCCGATCTGGCGCATCGGCTTGTCGCCGCCACCCATCCGCCGCGCCAGACCGCCGGCCAGCAACACACCAGGGGTCGCCGGAATTTCAGTCGTCACGCTCAGTGCCCTTGCGCTTGTGCCGCGCGGATTCTTCTTCGACGAAAGCGAGATTCTGATCGTAGACGATGCGCTCTTGGCCCGAGAGTGCGATGAAACGCTTGCCCCGGGCGCGGCCGACCAGCGTCAGTCCGACCTGCCGCGCCAGATCGACGCCCCAGGCGGTAAAGCCCGAGCGCGAAACCAGGATCGGAATCCCCATTCGCACCGTCTTGATGACCATTTCGGAAGTGAGCCGTCCCGTGGTGTAGAGAATTTTGTCGGCGGGATCGATGCCGTGGCGATAGATCCAGCCCGCAATCTTGTCGACCGCGTTATGGCGGCCGACATCCTCGGTGTAACAGACCGGCGTGCCCTCCTTGCACAGCACGCAGCCATGGATGGCGCCGGCTTCAAGATAAAGCGAGGGCATGGTGTTGATCGCGTGCGTGAGCTGGTAGAGCCAGGACGTGCGCAGTTCGGCCTTGGGCAGCGCGACGTTTTCCACGGCCTCCAGGAGATCGCCGAATGCGGTGCCCTGCGCGCAGCCGGAGGTCTGTGTGCGCTTCTTCAATTTCTGTTCGAAATTGGTGTGGTGCTCGGTGCGCACCACCACCACCTGCAGATCGTCGTAATACTCGACGCCGGTGACGACGTCGTCGTATTTCAGCATGTTCTGATTGAGCAGATAGCCGAGCGCGAGATATTCCGGGTAATCGCCGATCGTCATCATGGTGACGATCTCCTGCGCGTTCAGATAAAGCGTCAGCGGCCGTTCCACCGGAACGTTAATCTCGACGGCAGCACCGGTCTGGTCGGTCCCGGTGACGCGTTCGGTCAGCCGCGGATCCCCCGGGTTTGGCAGGATCAAGGGGGCGGGGGTTTCGTCGATCTTAGTCATATGCGCAGGTTAGCATGACAACGGCTGTTAGCCGATATAAAGCTTCTCCAGATATATAAGCGAATGGCCAAATCGTCATTGCGAGCGAAGCGAAGCAATCCATAAATGTGAGGGTGGCTGGATTGCTTCGTCGCTTTGCTCCTCGCAATGACGGCAAGGAGATCGGTTTCGGAGAGAGTAATGAAAGTGATTGGCCTGGCAGGATGGAGCGGCGCCGGCAAGACGACGCTGCTGGCGCGCGTCATCCCGCATTTTCGCAAAGAGGGGCTCC
This sequence comes from Bradyrhizobium sp., assembly GCA_035308285.1. Lineage (GTDB taxonomy): Bacteria > Pseudomonadota > Alphaproteobacteria > Rhizobiales > Xanthobacteraceae > Bradyrhizobium. Next base: position 15,887 of record DATGGY010000264.1, read on the forward strand.
GCGTCTCCGTGATCAAGCACGCCCACCACAGCTTCGACGTGGACGTGCCGGGCAAGGATTCCTGGGTGCACCGGCAGTCGGGCGCCGAGGAGGTTTTGGTGTCTTCGGTCAATCGATGGGCATTGATGCACGAATTGCGCGGCGCGGCGGAGCCGCGGTTGCCGCAACTGCTCGGGAAAATGTCGCCGGTCGATCTCGTGGTCGTCGAAGGCTTCAAGTCCGAACCGCATCGCAAGATCGAGGTTTATCGGCAGGCCAATGGCAAGCCGCCATTGTTCCCCGACGATCCTGCCATTGCCGGGATTGCAACGGATGCGGCCGTTGAAACCGCGCTGCCGGTTGCCCATCTCGACGATATCCCCGCGGTGGCGGCGATGATGTGGAAGTACGCTATTCCCGTGGAAGACGTGCTGGCGGCGAGCGTCAGCGAGGCCTAAAGAGGCAGCATGGCGCAATTGTCCGACGATTGCTTTGCCTTCGGCGGACCGATGATGTCGGTCGATGA
>DATGGY010000265.1:0-55484 GCA_035308285.1 Bradyrhizobium sp.
GTTGCGCGGTCTCGAAATCAAATTCTTCGACGCGATTGCCGCGGACCACGACAACCCGGGTCTCCTCCGGGTGGGTGGCATCGATAAGCATTTTGTTGGGCATTTTTAAACTCTTCACGGCGGCGGGCGCGTAGGACGGCGCGCGCATCTCGCGCGGCCGGGTGACGCGACGGTCCACCTGATTCGGGGGTGAGGGGAAGGCCAAAACGCACCCTTGCGCACCTCGCCGAACGGAATCCCGGCAAAATGCAACGACGTGCGGAGCTTTCGCTCCGCCGCGGCGCGATTCCGGAAATCTTTGTCGGCAATGCAGTCTGGCGCATCAAGCGTCGGCCCGTCTGAACACGTTGGCGGCAAGAAGTGCCGTCTTGTCTGTTGCTGAAAGCCCGGCACGGCACCAAAGCGCCTGCCGGCGATCACCTATCGGAGCCCTGAGGGTCCGATAATCGGTTACGCCGAATTAGAACTGTCCCTGGAACAAAATAATGACCTGGGACCGGACGCCGCTCGGGCTCGAAACCGCCACTTCCGTCAGCCGCGCGGCTCGCGCTGGCTGGGGAGGGATCGGAAAGACGCTGGAATCTCCGCTTTTGGAGGTTCCTGCGCTGCACCGGGAGGCTGAACGCGACACAACCGGGAATTTTAGCCGTCAGCGACTTTTACATACGTGGATTGACCGGCCTGTGCAAGGGAGGCGTCGCCAGGGGGCAACACTTCGCCTTATTCGTTGTACAAAGCTTAGACCGCGGTTAACCCTGTGGTTCTATTGCGGTAAGAGGGCTGCTCGGAGGGCACGGATTCGTTGGCGAGCCGCGCAAATCATCATGTTTTGCTGATCTGCGCGCTGTTGTGCGCCGCAGCATTTCTGTATTCGCACTTGGGCGCGGTTGGTGCCGTCGAGAGTCAGCCACCCAAACTGGCCGCGGCGCCGAATATCCCGGTTGCCTCCGATGCTCGTCTGGCCGGCGACGGCAAGCAGACCCGCTTCGTTCTCGACCTCAGCCAGCCAATCTCGTTCCATGCGTTCCCGCTTGCCGATCCATATCGCGTGATCGTCGATATCCCGCAGGTCAGTTTTCAGCTTCCTTCCGGCGTCGGCAGCGCGGGTCGAGGACTCGTCAAGGCATTCCGCTATGGCCTGGTAATGCCGGGCGGCTCGCGGATCGTGTTTGATCTGACGGGACCCGCGAGGATCGCCAATTCCTATCTGCTGGACGCCGCCAACGGCCAACCGCCGCGGCTCGTGCTCGAACTGGAAGAGGTGGACCGCACCACGTTCGTTCAGTCGCTTTCGGCTGACAATCGGCCTGAGCTCAGACCTGCTCTTTCAGGCGGCAAAGATGCCGCGGTCCCGGCGGTGGCGAAGGTAGAGCCAGCGCCGAAGCCAGCCGCTCCCGATTTGCGTCCCGTCATTGTGGTCGATGCTGGCCATGGCGGCCCCGACAATGGGACGCAGTCGGGCGGCGAGATGGAAAAAAACCTGGTGTTGGGTTTTGCGCTCGCTTTACGCGATCGGATCGAGAAAAGCGGAAAATACCACGTCGTCATGACCCGCACCGATGATACCTTCATTCCGCTCGATGACCGGGTTCGTATCGCGCGCAATCAATCAGCTTCGTTGTTCGTATCGATCCATGCCGACGCTTTGCCGCGCCGCGAGGGTGACGCCCAGGGAGCAACCATCTACACGCTGTCCGATCGCGCCTCCGACGCCGAAGCTGAACGGTTGGCCGAGGTTGAAAACAAGGCGGATGCCATCGGCGGCGTCAATCTGACCGAGGAGCCGACCGAGGTCGCCGACATTCTCATCGATCTCGCCCAGCGTGAAACCCGCACCTTCTCCAACCGTTTTGCACGCATCCTGATGGGTGAGATGAAGACCGCCACACGGATGCACAAACATCCGCTCAAGTCCGCCGGCTTCCGGGTGCTCAAGGCCCCCGACGTGCCGTCGGTGTTGATTGAACTTGGCTACGTCTCGAACAAGGAAGACCTGGAACATCTGGTATCGGAGAACTGGCGTGCCCGCGCCGTCGGATCGGTGGCTCACGCCATCGACGCGTTCTTTGCCAAGCGTTTAGCTACCGCCGGGTCCGGAAACTGATACTTGCTTGAGGCCCTAGTTTGGCCACAGCGGCGGCCCTATAAAAATTAGCGTGAGGCCTTAAGGAATCGATCAAATTTGCCTAGCCGCAACGTATGATCGGTCCGCGCGGAGCAAGATCGCTCCGAATTGACGGCAACTTGTGAAGAATACGCCGGGTAACGCCGGGATGTGAGCTGAACGGACATTCGATAATGCGCTTGCTGGTGCGGTTCTTGGGGTTCCTGTTTGCCGCCGGAACCGTCGTGTTCCTGGTGGGGGTTGCCGCCGTCGCCGGCCTGATCTGGCATTTTTCCAGGGACTTGCCGGATTATTCGCAACTTCAGGATTATGAGCCGCCGGTGATGACCCGGGTTCATGCGGCCGATGGCGCGCTGCTCGGCGAGTATTCCAAGGAGCGCCGCCTCTATCTGCCGATCCAGGCCGTTCCAAAACTGGTGATCAATTCATTCCTCGCCGCTGAGGACAAGAATTTCTACGAGCATGGCGGCATCGATTTCTCGGGCATGGCGCGTGCCGCCGTTCTCTATGCGCAGAATTTCGGTTCGAACCGCCGGCCGCAGGGCGCCTCCACAATTACCCAGCAGGTGGCGAAGAACTTTCTCCTGACCAACGAGGTCTCGTTCACTCGCAAGATCAAGGAAGCCTTGCTGGCGATGCGGATCGAGCGGACTTATTCCAAGGACAAGATTCTCGAGCTTTATCTCAATGAAATCTATCTCGGCCTCGGCGCCTACGGCGTCGCAGCGGCGTCGCTCGTCTATTTCGACAAATCGGTCAATGAGCTCACCGTCGCCGAGGCGGCTTACCTCGCCGCGCTGCCCAAGGCGCCGGCGGCGCTGCATCCGGTGCGCAACCGCGACCGGGCGATCGAGCGCCGTAACTATGTGATCGACCGGCTTTTGGAAAATGGCTGGATCAAGCAGGCCGATGCGGACAAGGCTCGCAGGGATCCGCTGACCGTGACCAGCCGCAGCAATGCCGCGCATATTTTCGCCGGTGAATATTTCGCCGAGGAGGTTCGCCGCGATATTTTCGAGCGATACGGCGAGAAGAAGCTCTACGAGGGCGGACTGTCGGTGAGAGCCACGCTCGACCCGAAGATTCAGGTGATGGCGCGCAAAACGATGGCCGCAGGCATCGTCAATTACGACGAGGCGCAGGGTTGGCGGGGGCCGGTCAGCAAGTTAGAGACAACCGGCGATTGGGGCGTGAAACTCGCCGACGTCAAATCGCTGTCGGACATTTCGCCCTGGCGGCTGGCCGTGGTGCTGGAGACCAGCGATCAATCGGCGCGGATCGGCTTTCAGCCGGGCCGCGAACTCGGCGGCGCGGTCAGCAAGGAGCGGCAGACCGGCCTGATCACGCTGGACGGCATCAGATGGGCCAAGGCTGCGGCCGGCCCCACGAAAGGCAGGACACCGACCGCGGTATCGCAGGTGCTGTCGCCGGGTGACGTCATCTATGCCGATCCGCTGTTCAAGGAGGGCAATCCGGTGGAAGGCCAGTACCGGCTGCGCCAACTCCCGGAAGTGTCGGGCGCGATGGTGGTGATGGATCCCTGGACCGGTCGCGTGCTGGCCATGGTGGGCGGCTTCTCGTTCGACCAAAGCCAGTTCAACCGCGCGACCCAGGCCTACCGGCAGCCCGGTTCATCGTTCAAGCCGATCGTGTATTCGGCGGCGCTCGACAACGGCTATACGCCATCGACCCAGGTGGTCGACGCACCGATCGAAATCGATCAGGGGCAGGGTGCCGGCGTCTGGCGGCCGGAGAATTTCTCCTCCGGCAAGTACAACGGTCCGACAACCCTGCGCAACGCGCTCCGGCTGTCGCTCAACACCGTGACCGTGCGTCTCGCCCAGGACATCGGCATGCCGCTGATCGGGGAGTACGCCCGGCGCTTCGGTGTCTACGACGAGCTGCCGAACTATTTGTCCTACGCGCTCGGTGCCGGCGAAACCACGGTCATGCGGATGGTCACGGCCTATTCGATGATCGCCAATGGCGGACGGCGCGTGAAGCCGACCCTGATCGACCGCATCCAGGATCGATACGGCCACACCATCTTCAAGCATGACGCGCGCGAATGTCGCGGCTGCGACGCCCCCGCCGGCTGGAAAAACCAGCCCGAGCCGCAACTGATCGACCGCCGCGAGCAGGTGCTGGACACGATGACTGCCTATCAGATGATTTCGTTGATGGAAGGCGTGGTGCAGGCCGGCACCGCGATCGCCGTCAGGGAGGTCGGCAAGCCGATTGCCGGCAAGACCGGTACGACCAACGAAGCCAAGGACGCCTGGTTCATCGGTTTCTCGCCGGATATGGTGGTTGGCATCTATCTTGGTTTCGACAAGCCGCGCCCGCTGGGCCGAGGCAATGCCGCGACCGGCGGCCATTTGGCCGCGCCGATTGCGCGCGACTTCCTGAAGCTCGCGCTCGCCGACAAGGCGCCCGTTCCGTTCAAGGTGCCGGCCGGGATCAAGCTGATCAAGGTCGATGCGAAGAGCGGTATGCGCGCTGGTCCGGGCGACACCGGCCGGACGATCTACGAAGCCTTCAAGCCGGGTACCGCGCCGCCGGATAGTTACTCCGTCATCGGTATTGCCGACGCCGATGGCCGCCCGCTCCAGCCGTCGCCGGATGCCGATCGCAGTCTGTTCCGCCCCGGCACCGGCGGGCTTTACTAGCCAACTGAGCGGGCTTTACTAGACAACTTAAGATACGAGCGCGGCGTCTCAAATAATCAGAGGTGGTAGAAAAGCGTACGCGGGTTGTTCACCTTACCATTATACTGACGAACCCGAATCATATAGTGCTCCCTCTGGGCTTTCTCGGGGGGATTGCGATGAAATCGATCGCCTTACGGGTCGCGTTTTTTGCAGCTGCCGCCACCTCTGCGCTGATAGTCGTTGCAGCAAGTCCAATACCCGGCGACATCGCGGCGGCCGCGGAGCCGGCTAAGCCCGACTCCATCGCGAAGTTGAAAGCGCTGTTTCGTCGACCCGAGACGATTCCTTTCCCAAAAGATAATCCATACACGCTGGCGAAGGCCGAACTCGGCAAGAAGCTCTATTTCGATACGCGACTGTCAGGCGCGAATGTCTTGTCTTGCGCCACCTGCCACAACCCGGCCTATGGATGGGGCGACGGTCAACCGACCGGCGTCGGACATGGCATGCTGAAACTCGGCCGGCGTTCCCCGACCATCATCAATGCGGCCTTCGGCGAAATCTTCATGTGGGACGGTCGCGCTCCCTCGCTTGAGGCGCAGGCGCTCGGCCCGGTCCAGGCAGATGTTGAAATGCACATGCCGATCGAAGAGTTGATGAGGAAGCTGGATGCTGTTGACGGATACCACCCGCTGTTCAAGGCCGCGTTCCCCGGGAAAGCGATGGCTCCAGAGAGCATCGCCAAGGCGATCGCCGTCTACGAACGCACGGTGGTATCCGGCCGCGCTCCGTTTGATGACTGGATTGACGGTGACGAGACGGCGATCTCGGAACCGGCAAAGCGGGGTTTTGTGCTGTTCAACACCAAGGGCAACTGTACGCAGTGTCACAGCGGCTGGAATTTTACCGATGACAGCTTCCACGATATCGGCCTTGCCAGCGAGGATATCGGGCGCGCCAAGATCGCGCCAGGCATCGAGAAAATGATGCACGCTTTCAAGACGCCCTGCCTGCGCGAGATCACGCTGAGGGCCCCCTACATGCACGATGGTTCCCTGCCGACGCTGGCGGCCGTCGTGGAGCACTACAACAATGGCGGGATCGAACGCGCAAGCCGGTCGGAACTGATGAAGCCGCTCGGCTTGTCAAGGCAGGAATCGAGCGATCTCGTCGAGTTTATGAAAACGCTTACGAGCGACATGACTCCGACGCCGATGCCCTTGCTGCCGCGCTGATAGGCGCCTGTAGGGAGTTACGGTGTCATGCGCATTCATGAACGCGGGCGAAGTGGAGGTCGGTTGCGGCATCCATCCGCGAGTGAAGTTGAAGGTAACGGTAACCCACTGAGTCACGGACGGAACCAAGGCCATGACAATCCGCCATAAGACCACGACATTTCTGGTGACCAGCGCGTTGTCGGCACTCCTCGCCAGTGCGATACCGGACAGCGGTACGGCAGCCGACCTGCAGTTACAACCCCGCGCTCGAGCGGCGTTCCACGCCGAGGACGTCGCGCCGGCGAAAAAATTCGAAGCGATACAGCAGAAGAAGGCCGGAGCTGACGCCAGCGACGTCACCGGCTCGATCGAGTGGCCAGCGGGCGCACGGGCGAGCCTCTCGCCGGCAACCGCGGCCATCAGCTATTCCTACGCCGCTCGTGCGTCGTTTGCCAAAGCGCGCGCTGCCATGGAGAGCGGAATCTTGCTTCGCGAAGATGTTCCGAAGTCAAACTTTGCATCGCTCGAAGCTGCCACGGAGGACGTGCTGTCCGAATTGAAGGCGCTTGAACTCGTAATGCGACATCGCCCCAACGAGGAGATCAGGAAGACTGTGGCCCTGGTGCAGGATTGGCACGAGACCGGGCTGAAGATCATCAGGCCGCCGGCCGAAGGCGTCACCGCTCTGCCGTTTCCGGCGACAGTGGCCGCCAGGGCCAACGCGGTTTCCGCGGCACTCGACCAGTTGATCGTACGCGCGAATGCTTTCGCGCCACTGAGCCGCTCAAGGCGATCGGATCTGCAAGTCCGCCCGCCCGGTCCAGCGCCGGCGGCTCCGGGCCAGAATCGCGGTTTGAGTCAGTAAGCGCGAGCAGGGGTGAGGCCGGCCAGGTCTGCCCGGATTGCGTATAGGTGCGCATGTGCCGCCGCGTCGTGACGAATCAGGCTGATCAAGCTCAGTAATGACCGTGGGTGCGCGGCCCGCGCAGGAAAAACGCGGAAGATGCGAGCCTGCGCCGATTGCGCTTTGAGGCTTATGCGGCTACATCCCTCGCAATACCGATAGCAGCAGCGGAACGCCCGCGAGATCAGAGAACCAATGCGCGCCGAAGTCGAACGTCTAGTCGAAGAGATCAAGCAGTCAGTCGGGCTGCTGAGGAGGCATCTTTGACGTCGAAAAATCCACCGCGCGTCTGGCGGAGCTGAACAAGCTCGCCGAACACCCCAATCTCTGGAACGATCCCCAGAAGGCGCAGAAGCTGATGCAGGAGCGAACCTCGCTTGAGGATGCGCTTTCCGGAATCGGCAAGATCGAGGGCGAGCTTGAGGACAATGTCGGCATGATCGAGCTCGGCGAGGCCGAGAACGATGCGAGCGTCGTGGCAGAAGCCGAGAACGCGCTCAAGGCGGTTAAGAAGGAAGTCGCGCGCCGCGAGCTCGAAGCGCTGCTGTCGGGCGAAGCCGACCGTTTCGATTCCTACCTCGAGGTTCATGCCGGCGCGGGCGGCACCGAGAGCCAGGACTGGGCCGCGATGCTGCTGCGCATGTATACGCGCTGGGCCGAAAAGCACGGCTTCAAGATCGAGTATCTGGAAGAAACGCAAGGCGAGGAGGCCGGCATCAAGTCGGCCACCATCCAGATCAGCGGGCATAACGCCTATGGCTGGCTGAAAACCGAAGCGGGCGTGCATCGCCTGGTGCGGATTTCGCCGTTCGATTCCAACGCGCGCCGGCACACCTCGTTCTCCAGCGTGGCGATCTTCCCGGTCGTCGACGACAGCATCAAGATCGACATCAAGGAGGCCGACGTGCGCACCGACACCATGCGCTCGGGCGGGGCCGGCGGCCAGCACGTCAACAAGACGGAATCCGCGGTCAGGCTGACGCACATTCCGACCGGCGTTGCGGTGGTGTGCCAGGCCGGGCGCTCGCAGCACAAGAACCGGGCGCAAGCGTGGGACATGTTGCGCGCGCGGCTGTATGAAATCGAACTGAAAAAACGCGAAGCGCAGGCCGCCGCCGATCAGGCCGCCAAGACCGATATCGGCTGGGGCCACCAGATCCGCTCTTACGTGTTGCAGCCCTATCAGATGGTCAAGGATCTGCGCACCGGCGTACAGACTTCGGACACCTCGGGCGTGCTCGACGGTGACCTCGACGAATTCATGGCGGCGACGCTGGCGCAGCGCGCGTTCGGCACGACGCCCGGCGCGGTCGAGGACGTGGATTAGGCTATTAGCCCATAAATTCACAATGGTTGGTGGACGTCCGCTTTGGTGCGCATTCCGGACTCAAGTTGGACATTGCAGCACTTCCGAAATGTGCCAAACTCGGAAGTCGCGGACTTATTCGATCACCTCGTCGGCGCGGGCGAGCAATGATGATGGGACTGTCAAGCCGAGCGTCTTGGCGGCTTTGAGGTTTATCGCTAACTCAAACTTAGTCGGTCCCTGCACAGGGAGGTCGGCAACCTTCTCGCCTCTGAGGATGCGATCAACGTACCCTGCTGCGCGCCGATACTGGTCGATTGGGTCGGGCCCGTAAGAGATCAGGCCGCCACTGGCGGTGAAGTAGCGATAGTTGTATACTGCGGGCAGTCGATACCGTGCAGCCAGTGTGATGATCGTTTGGCGATGCACCGCCGCCAGTGAGCTCGACGTTACGATCAATCCGCCATTCGATCCGCGCGCGAACGATGCGACACTGCGCTCGATCTCGCTCTCGTCTCGTAAGTCGATTGGACTTAATTCCACTCCGAATGACGGCGCTACTGACTGGATAGAGGCGAACTGGCCAATGCCGCTCGCTACCGTGGGATCGCGAAGGACCGCGGCCCGTGTCACCCCCGGCGCGATCTCTTTAAGCAGCTCCAGCCACTTCGCGCTGATGCCATATTCGGCCGTTGTAAACCCCGTGGCGTTGCCGCCTGGCCGAGCCAGACTTGCGACGAAGCCCGCTGCAACCGGATCAGGCGTTTGCGTGAACACTATTGGCACAGTGCGAGTCGCCTGCAGCAACGCCCCGACGACCGAGCCCCCAGAGGCCAAGATGACATCCGGCTCAAGTGCGACCAATTCAGCCGCGTATCTCCGCGTGAGATCGGTATTTCCTCCGCCCCGCCGATAGTCGATTTGCAGGTCTCGGCCGTCGGTCCAGCCCAATTTCCGCAGACCATTCTCGAACGCCGCAATTCGATCTTGTGCCTGTGCATCATCCGCGGCCAGTCCCATGAGGACCCCCACACGCCGCTTCCGTTCGCCCTGCTGTGCCCGCGCCGCAAACGGCCGTGCCGCGGCTGCACCGAGAAGCGTAATAAAGTCGCGCCGTCGCATTGCTGTCCTCAGGATCAGAATAGCTCAGTGTAGCTATCTAAAACCGCCAGTTGGAAGACTTCGGGGCCTGTTGGGATCAAATATTTGGCAGGTCGCTGACTTCCGAAACGGGTCAACCTCGGACCTCGCCCCGCATCCGAGCGAGGTCCGTTGATCCCTCAGCAACGGACATACAGTGGTGCCAAAGGCAACCGTGACATCCGAAATTTGTGGCGGTGATGGTCCCCAGCCAAAATAACAGGGTGCTTTCCTAGCCCGCACTCAGCCGCACGCCGGCGCGTAGAAATTTCTGCGGATCGACCGCTTCGCCGTCGATGCGTGTTTCGTAGTGCAGATGCGGTCCCGTCGAGCGTCCGGTCGAACCGACGGTGCCGATCACTTGTCCGATCCTGATGGGATCGCCGACCTTCACGTTGATCTCCGATAGATGCCCGTAGCGGCTCGACAAGCCGTTGCCGTGGTCGATCTCCACCATGCGTCCGTAGCCGCCGGCCCATCCCGAGGAAACGACTTTTCCGTTGGCGGTGGCGCGCACGGGGTCGCCGGTCGCCGCGCGGAAATCCAGACCTGTATGCATGGCCGGACGGCCGAGGAACGGGTCGCTGCGGACGCCGAACCCGGAGGTGAATTCGACCTCGCCGATCACGGGCTTTCGATACGGCACCAGCGCCAACGTCCGGTTGAGGCGGTCCACCTGCGCGCGGGTCACGTTGATCCGGTAAAGCTGCCGCTCGAAGGCGCCGGCGTCGGGGGGAAGTTTCACGGGAACATAGGGTCCGCCCATCGCCGCGCGCGGGGTCGCGGCCTCAAGCTGGCCGATGTCGAGACCGAGATCGCTGAACACGCCGCGCATTCGCCGGACGCGGGATTCCATGCTGTCTTCGAACGAAGTCAGCGCGGCGAGCTGACGCCGCTCGACCTGATCGAGCGAGTTCTGCAGGCGGACGATTGCGGTGTCGACGCCCTGACTCTTGGCGAATCTGTTGGCCGGCGGATTGACGACGATCGGCGCGCGCGATTCCAGCCGCGCCTCGCGGTCGGGCGGCGCGACGAACACCGCCGTGTCGCTGATCGGCGAGGGTTTCGGCGTGCCCGAGGCGGCCGGCTCGGCCGTGGTAGCGCCGCGTGATTGCGGGCGGATCGACCCGGTCACATCGGGATTGGCGCCGAGAGCCGTTGCGCGCGATTCCAGCGCGGTCTGCCGCCGCATCACCTGGTCGAGTTTTTGGTCGAACTGTTCCTGATCCAGCAACTGCCGGCTGGTGGTGCGATCGACCTTCGCACGCAGTTCGGCGATTCGGTCCTCATAGGCGTATTGCATCTCGGCCTGGCGCGCGATCAGCCTGGTGAGAACGTCGTCGCGAAACGCGAAATAGGTCGCCGTTGCCGCCGACCACATCCCGAGCGCCGTTACGGTGCCGACGACGATCCAGAACGCGACCGGTCCGAAGCGAACCTGCTTGCCGGCATGGACCAGCGTGTAACCGCTCAGCGTCCGCTGTGCCGCGGCGGAGGCTTGACTCACTGCTTGGCGGGCCGACTGCCTGCGATGATCCTGATGGTAGTGATACTTGGAATGAAGACCGGAACGGTACGACATCGGCACTCCCACGCCGGTCGGAGGTGAGTTCCGTACGGCCCAAATCTTGGGGGGAGATTTGACCGTGCCATGGTTAATTTTTCACGAACGGGACCCTCAAAATCAGGCCGCGCGGGCCGTGGCAAGCACCTCGTCGGCGTGGCCGTCAACGCGCACATTGCGCCAGATTTTGGCGATTTTACCGTCTGCACCGATCAGAACCGTGGTGCGAAGAATACCCAGGAAAGTCCTGCCATACATCGATTTTTCGCCCCACGCGCCATAAGCCAGGAGCATCTCATGCGTCTCATCCGAAAGCAGGGGAACCGAAAGCTGGTGCTTGTTTCGGAAGGCCTCCTGCGCCTTGAGCGGATCGCCTGAAATCCCGAGCACAGCCGTGTGGCTTGCGGCGAATGCGCGGAAGAGGCGCGTGAAGTCGATGGCTTCTTTCGTGCAGCCCGGCGTGTCCGCGCGCGGATAGAAGAACAGCACGAGCTTTTTTCCAGAGTAGTCCGCGAGCGAGACGGTGCTTCCGCCATCGCGTGGCAAACGAAACGGGGGTGCGGTTGCGCCGACCGCCAGGGCTGGCCGGCCCCCCGTCGATGCGCTGGCCGTTCCTGTGGAAAGTTTCGCCGCCGGGACGGCGACGGCTGGCTTTAACGGTTTGGACGGGGGGTTATGAGATGTTGTTGCCAGGGAACTGGTGGCTTGCCGGTTTCGTGCGTTCTTGCCCGATTTGCCGGTAGCGAGCGATCGGGATTTCGAGGACGGACTTTTGGCTTTCGTGCGCAATGGGGACCGGGTTTTCTGGCCTGCCGGCGATTTGGGGGATTTCCTGCGCGTTTTCTTGGACATACGCCTTCCTTTCGTCGCTTTCCGCGGATCAATCATTGGGGTATTGAGGCGAGCTGCAATCATGGTCGACTGCTGGGCAAGCCGGATCGGCCCGGAGTATGCTTAAAAGGATTTCGACACGCCACCCGTCCGCTCGTTGCAAGCGCTCGCTGGGATTTGGACTTGTTCGCTGCTGACGGGCGTGGGTACTAGGTGAGGATTGGTAGCAATGCCGGCACGGGACTCCTCGTTGCGCGTCGACGGACGAGGCCCTGGCGGCGATCAACCCCACAATCAGCGTCAGCACCGAGAGGCAATGGTAAGGAACACGTCGCCCCAAGGTTCAAATCCGCGTGCTGACGCCCGCTCGCCGAAACGGGATGATGCCGCTTGGGACCACGAACATGACGAGGCGGCGGGACGTCGCGCGCGGCGACTGTTGTCGAGGCCGAACTCCCACTTCTACGCGCTTAGCGATCGCATTGGGTCGTTCCGGCGCTGGCTCGCCGGCGAACGCTGGGTAAGGCGCGTTGCCATCGCGGTTGCCTCGCTGGCGGTGATTTTCGGGGGCTGCTTCTTCGGTCTGTGGTGGCGGCTCGGTGCAGGCCCGATCAACCTCGATATGGCGACGCCCTGGCTCGCCTCGGCGATCGAGGAAAACATCGGTCACGGCAACACCGTTGAGGTCGGCGGCACGCAGATCGAGCGCGCTGGCCGAATTCGCATCGCGGTGCGGATCCGCGATATTATCGTGCGCGATCGCGACCATGCGATCGTGGCAAGCGCTCCGAAGGCCGAGGTGAAGCTCTCGGGCTCTGCGCTGTTGATGGGGCGTCTTCGCGCCGAGAGCCTCAACCTGGTCGACGCCGAACTTGCGGTGCGAATTACGCGGGACGGCTACGTCACCGTTTCCACCGGCGACAACACGCGGCCGCTCGCAACTGGCGTCGCTTCGAAGAAAGAATCAGGCATTTCGCCGACATTTTCGCGCCAGTTGGCACCGCCTGCGACTCCCCCGTCTTCATCCGCCATCGCCGCGCCGACCGGCGCCGACAGCACCCAGAGCGGACTGCTGGCCGGCCTCGACTGGCTCGACAGCCTGAGCCTCACGGGGCTCGACGGGCAAAACCTGAACGAGATCGGTTTGAAGAACGGCAACCTGATCGTTGACGATCAGCAGCGCGGCAACAAATGGATTTTCCAGAACATCACCCTCAGTCTGCGCAGACCGAGCGGCGGCGGGGCGGTGTTGAGCCTCGGCGAGGAGGGCCGTCATGCCTGGTCGCTGCACGTGGCGGTCGGACCTCAAGCCAACGGCGTGCGTTCGGTGGATATTCGCGCCGACAAGGTTTCCACGGCGAACATCCTTCTGGCGTTGCGGGTGAAGGATCTGACCTATAGCGCGAATTTGCCGCTGAGCGGCGAATTGAAGGGTGAATTGGGCCGCGATGGTTTGCCGACTTATTTCCGCGGCAAGATAACGGTGGGCGCCGGCGACATCATCGACAGCGATACGCCCGATTATCCGATGGCCATCGATTCGGCGGAAGTGAACGTCGAATGGGATGCCGCGCGACGCGTGCTGCTGGCGCCGTTCAAGATCATTTCGGGGCAGAACAGGATCACGTTGCTCTCCCATCTCGAGCTGCCCAATGACAACGTTGCCGATTGGCAGCTCGGCATCAGCGGCGGCACCATCCTGCTTGCGGGAATCAACGACGAACCGCCGCTAATCTTCAACCGCATTGCGGTCGCCATGCGCTTCGACACCGACAAGCGGCGCGTGCTCTTGACGCAGGCCGACTTCAGCAATGGTGAAATCGGCGTCGCCGGGACCGGCAGCGTCGATTATTCCGCTGAGCCGCGGCTGACACTCGGTTTTGCGGGAACGCCGATGACAGCGTCTGCGCTCAAGCGAATCTGGCCCACGCTCATCGTTCCGGAAGTTCGCGAATGGGTGATCGACCGGGTCGATCGCGGCTCGGTTCAGCGTATCGACGTCGCCGTCAATTCGCCGGTTCGAAACCTGTCGCGAAAGGGCCCCCCGATCCCTGACGACGGGCTGAACGTGAACATCCTCGCCAATGGCGTGACATTACGCCCGGTGGACGACCTGCCGTCGGTTCGCGATGCCGATCTTAAAGCCCACGTCACCGGCCGAACGGCGACAGTGACCATCGGTCAGGGCGTGGCCGACACGCCGGCCGGCCGCAAGCTCACGATTTCGGACTTTGTGTTCGAGGTGCCGGATATGGCGCCAAAACCGTCACCGGCCAGGGCAAAATTCCACGTTGAAGGCCCGGTGCCGGCAGCGGCGGAAATTCTTGCATCCGACAAGCTCAGCGAATTTTCCGCGACCCTGGTCGATCCCAATGCGAGTAAGGGAACGGTTTCCGCTAACGTGACGCTCGGCCTGCCGATCAAGCGCGAATTGACCAGGGCCGATACGACCTATGCGATCACGGCCGACCTTGGCGGATTTGCCGCCGATCGCCTGGTAATGAACCAGAAGCTGGAGGCCAATGCGCTGAAGGTCGTCGCCAACAACCAGGGCTATCAGGTCAAGGGCGAGGTGAAGATCAATGGCCAGGCCGCCTCGCTCGACTACCGCAAGCCGAGTGAGGGAGATGCCGATATCAAACTGCTGGCGACGCTGGATGACGCTGGCCGCGCCCGCCTTGGCTTCGACCTCGGACCCGCAATCTCCGGCGCCATTCCTGTCAAACTCATCGGCAAGATCGGCGGCGACACCCGCATGGGGATCGATGCCGATCTGACCGCGCTGAGGCTCGACAACATCCTGCCGGGCTGGGTCAAGCTGCCGGGCAAAACGACCCGCGCGACCTTCAACGTGGTTCAAAAACCGCAATCGACCCGTCTCGAGGATATCGTCATCGAAGGCGGCGGCGTATCGATCAAGGGTTCGATCGAGGTCGATCAAAATGGCGACCTCGTGAACGTGAACTTTCCCACCTATTCTCCGTCCGAGGGTGACAAGACCACGCTGCGGGCCGATCGCGGCCCCGACGGCGTCCTCAAGGTCACCATGCGGGGCGACGTGTTCGACGGCCGCGGTTTCCTCAAATCGGCGATCTCCGGCAAGGAAGCCGACGCCAAGAGCAAGGCCAAGAACATCGATTTCGATGTGGACGTGAAACTGGGTGCGGTTGCCGGCTATTTCGGCGAGGCATTGCGCAGCGTGGATGCGAAAATGTCCCGGCGCAACGGAACGATCAGAAGCTTTTCATTCAGCGGCAAGCTTGGACGCGATACGCCGCTGATGGCGGACCTGCGCGGCCGTGCGCAGGGCCACGAGGTGATCTATCTGGAGACCAACGACGCCGGCGCGTTCCTTCGCTTCACCGACACTTACTCCAAGGTCGTGGGCGGCCAGCTTCAACTGGCATTGGACCCGCCAACCGTCGAGCCCAGCGCGAAAGAGGGACTGCTCAATGTGAAGGATTTTACCGTCAAGGGCGAGGGTGCGATTGATCGTTTGGCGGCCGGCGGCCCGGGCGGAGCTCCAAACGGCGTCAGTTTTTCGCGGCTTCGCGCAGAGTTCACCCGGCAGAATGGCCAGCTCGCGATCAGGGAAGGCGTCTTGAGAGGCCCGACCATCGGCGGGACGATCGAGGGCAGTATCGACTATCCCGGCAACCAGGTGCGCATGAGTGGCACCTTCGTTCCGATTTACGGCTTGAACAACATGTTCGGTCAGATTCCGATCGTCGGCTTGTTCCTGGGAGGCGGCAGCAACGAAGGGCTGTTCGGCGTCACCTATGAGGTCGTCGGCACCCCGGACAAGCCGGTGCTGCGCGTCAATCCGATTTCGGCGATCTTCCCTGGTGTCGCCCGGAAAATCTGGGACTTCAACACCGGCAAGCAAGACAAGCCGGCCGAATTTCCGTCAAGCAACAATTGAACGACGGGCGCATAGCGATTGACGCTTGTCGAACGTGAAACCTCTCGGCCAGGATGACCAGCGCAAACGCGTTAGAAGTTTTTCGAATGCGGCTGTCGTTTCTGGAATTTCAGGGACGGATCCTGAACGATAACTCTTTCGGAATAGAGTTGAGCGATATCGTCGCCGGATAGACCGAGCTCGTGCAAGATTTGCTCGTTGTGCTCGCCCAGAAGGTCCGCCTTCAATTCGGACTGATCCGACCACCCGGAAAATCTCACCGGGTTACCCGGAATCGCGAATGGACCTATCTGGGGGTCGCTGACCTGCCGAACGGTTCCACGTTCGATCAGATGGGGTTGCGCCATCGCCTCGTTCAACGTGAGCACGGGAGCGCAGGGTATCCGCTCCTTTTCCAGAGCAGCAATGGCGGCTTCCCGTGACGGGAACGATTTCAGCCACGTTTCGAGGAGGTCGGCGATGAGCTTGTTATTATGGCTTCTGGCGCGCGCGGAAGCGAATCGAGGGTCGTTCTCGAGCTCCGGCATGCCAAGGGCCTTGACCATCTGCGGCCATTGATGAGCCAGTGCGCAAATGACGATGAACTCGCCTCTGCCGCAATCGAACACGCCGACTGGGCCACCGTTCGGATGCAGCGAACCCTCGCGCCTTGGAACGAATGCATCGCCGCGAATGGCGACCTTGGGTACATTCGCCTCGTGCATGTGAAAATATGTGTCGACAAGCGTCGCCTCAATGAACTGGCCCTCGCCGGTTCGTTCGCGATGCAGCAAGGCAAACCCGACCGCCATCGCCGCTGCGACCCCGGTAGATGCATCGCCTATGGCGACTGGCACTTGCGCCAACCTGCCGTTCGGTTCGCCGATCACGCCGGTAATTCCGGCCAGCGCTTGGGCGATATAATCATATCCGGGCTTATCGCTCAGCGGCCCTGACTGTCCCGCGAATGAGATCGAGCACATGATGAGTTTCGGATTGATCTTTCTTAGATCCTCATAGCCCAATCCAGCTCTGCTCATGACCCCCGGCGTGAAATTCTCCACCAGGACGTCGCACTTCGCCGCGAGCTTTCTCAGCAATTCCCGGCTTTTCGGATGTTTGAAGTCCAGCGCGAGACTTCTTTTCGAATGGTTTTGCTGAAAAAAATAGGTGCTCTGGGAGGTGTTCTTGTGCTCTGGCGACCGCGGCTTCAGTCCCTGAAACCGGGACCTGTCTCCGGCGGGAGCAAGCTCGATCTTGATGACGTCCGCACCGGCTTCAGCCAGTAGCCGGGTGCAGGTCGGCCCGGCAACAAACTGCGTGAGATCCAGCACACGATATCCGGTGAGCATTTTTGGAGCCGAGCTCATGTTCATTTGCCGCTCCATGAGACTGCTTGATTGCTTTCGCCGCGCGTGATGGGGGTCGGAAATACCGTATGGGGCAGCCCGCATTCCTCGAGCATGATAGATATTTTCCAGCCATTGGGGGTCGGCGCGAAATACAGTTCGATCATGAATGCACCCCGGGCGCGATGGATCGATCAGGCGGACTGTTCGACCCGGGAGAGCGAAAGTCCGGCCTGCTCCAGCCGTCTCTCCAGCATCGGAATGCGGTCGTTGCCCCAGAATTGCTCACCGCGGAAAATGCAGATCGGCACGCCGAAGATATTGTCGGCTGAGGACTCTTGCTGCGCATCCTCATAGTCGCGCTGACCATCGCCGCTGAAATAAGCCCGATAATCGGTGCCCGAGAGACCGAATTCATCCATGAATCTTGTCATGGCCTCGACCTCGTCAACCGCCAGCTCTCGCTTGAAAAACAATTCGAAGACGCGGCGGCTGTATTCGACGATTTTTCCATGCTTCTCGGCAAACAGGCCGCCGATGAGCGCTGGCGCTGTGTCATAGATCTTGAGCGGGCCGCGGATGATCTTCTTGTCGCTGCGTTCGTTGGCGGTGCGACGTGCGTCCATGTAGGAGTATTTTACCTTGTATTCCGAATAGACGCTCCTTTGCCCGGAGCCCTTGATTCTGAGCTGAAATGGTTTCCACTTCACCTTCACCGCAAATTTTTGCTCCAGGGCGAATGCCGGATCGAATGCCAGCCACGCATAGGGACTTTTGTAATCGGAGTACATCTTCAATTCTTCGGGTTGCGCCATTTGCATTCTCCGTTGAAGTCGCTTCAAGGCTCTGCCTGTTTAAATGATCTGACGATCGCTGAGCTCGGTAATCCGGTCCGCCGACAGCCCGAGCAGTCCCCCGTAGATTTCAGCGTTGTTTTGTCCGAGGCTGGGCGCGGGATCCGTATAACCCTTGTGGGTGCGTCCGAGTTTGATCGGGAAGCCCGCACCGACCACGTCTCCGGCAAGCGACTCCGTGGGATGGCGAAGCGGCTGCAACATGTCCCGCTCGCGCAAATGCGTCCACTCCATGATGTCGCTGAAATTACGGATCGGGCTTGCTGCGACGTCACTGCGGTTGAGCGCTTCGATGGCTTCCGCGGTTGTCAGCTCCCGCGTCCATTCGGTCACGATCGCGTCGATCTGTTCGTTGTTGGCAACCCGCCATGCCGTGCTCATGAAATTTTCGCTGTGAGCCAGTTCGGATCGTCCCATCGCTTGCAGCAGCGCAATCCAGTCCTCGTTTGTCGCAGCACCGATGGCCACCGTGCCGTCGCGGGTAGGATAGGTATTGAACGGCGAGAACCGCATGATGCGATTTCCCTGCCGAGGCGATTGGTTGAGCCGCTCATAGCAATCGAGCGGTTCGTCGAGAACGAGAGACAATAGACAGTCCGTCATCGAGACATCCACGAACTGCCCCTCTCCGGACGAGCGTTGCTCCAGCAAAGCAGCCAGGATGCCTGACACGGCGAAGGCACCGGTAATGCCATCCGCAAGTGCCGTTCCCGCCTTGCTCGGAGGCCTGTCCGATTCGCCGGTGATGCTCATCAAACCAGCGCCAGCCTGGATCATAAGGTCATAGGCCTTCAGCTTGCGGTCTGCGCCGGTCGAGCCGTACCCTGTCAGCGCGCAGTGAACGATCTTCGGATTGACGATCCGATTGGCCTCGTAGTCGATGCCGAGCCTTTCAGCCGCCCCGGGCCGCAAATTCTCAACCAAGATATCCGAGCGCCGCAGTAACTCCCTGTATATTTCCATTCCTTCTTTGCTGCGCATGTTGAGCGTGATCGACTTTTTGCCGCGACACCTCTTCAAATAAGCGATGCCAAGATCGCTGTCGCTTTGTCGTTCCAGCGAAACACCGCTGGTACCAAGAAACGGCGGACCCGTCATGGTCGGGTCGCCACGCCCCGGTTCATCGATCCGGATAACCTCAGCGCCAAATCCCGCGAGCATCAGCGTGGAAAACGGGCCCGAGTAGAATCTGGTGACATCAATGACTCTGACACCTCCGAGAGGACCCGCATTTGAAGCGGTGCCGGTCACGGAAAGCGGCCTCTCGATGTTCATGACCCGCGCTTCCAACCCATGTGAATGCGCAATCATGCTTGATCTTTTCATCGATACAGGTCAATTCTTTTCCTATCTTCTAAATTAATGCCGATATGGAATAAATCATGGCGAGGCTGTTTCGTATCCCACGGGGATTTGACGTTGCCATCAAACATATCCAGGCGGTGAACTCGGTCGCGCTGTATGGAAGCTTTACGGCTGCAGCAGCCGACCTTGGAATGACCCAGTCCGCTGTGAGCAGGCTGGTTCTTCAGCTCGAGAAGCAACTCGGAGTTTCGCTTTTCCTGAGATCCACGCGCAACGTGGTCCTGACCGCGCCGGGCCGCGAATTCACCGCGTCGACGCGACGATTTATCGATGACCTCAATATCCAGGTTGAGAGCGCGCGGGCATTGGGAGGGCAGCTTCGCGGCCGACTGATCATTTCGTGTCTACTTTCCATCACCCATCACGTCGTCCCGGACGCCGTACTTAGGTATCGCAAAGCGCACCCCGGGGTAGAGGTTCACCTGCGCGAGGGGCTCGGCAGCGAAGTGCACGAAGATGTGCGTAGTGGTCTCGCCGATTTTGGGGTGGGGAACATGACGGGGCTCAATCAGGAAGTCGTTGCGGACGAGATTGCCCAGGAGGCATGCTTTGCCATTCTTCCCTCGAAGCATCGACTACGAAACAGTAAATCCATCAAGCTGAAGGACCTCGAAGACGAGGAGTTTGTATCCTTGTCAACAGCCGCCGGATTGCGCCAGCAAATCGATGGAATCGCGACCGCCAACGGCATCGCTCTCAAACACATGACCGTAGTCGGGCAATTCGGAACACTGTTCGATTTTGTCGCCGCGGATGTGGGTGTGGCGATTGTTCCGGCGTCCGCATTACCGAGGCGCCGTCAATATGATGTAGTGATTAAGCGGCTCGTTTCACCTTCAATCGTGCGGAGCGTCGGGATCTTGCGCCTCAAAAATCGCGCTCTTACTCCGGCGGCAAGCGGCTTTCTGGATATCTTCCGCCCGCTCTTCCTAACCGCTTCTCGCCGATAAATTCATATATTAGTGGCTATTGATCTCGCTTGAGACCGACATTCGCCATCGATGGGCTTTGCATCTCTACTAATTCCGATAGCCGGTGCGCTCTGAGTGCCGGACTGGTTGGCTGGACTGCTACACAGGCTTGAGCAGGACGTGGCGCTTTTTGCCCATCGACAGCTTGATCACGCCTTCTGGCGTGAGATCAGACGGCTTAAGCATCATCTTCTCGTCGGTGACGGCCGTATCGTTCACCCGCAGGCCGCCGCCCTTGATCTGGCGGCGTGCTTCGCCGTTCGAGGCGACAAGGCCCGCCTTGACGAAGGATGCCAGCACGCCGATTCCGGCTTCGAGTTCGCCGCGCGAGACTTCCGCCTTGGGAAGATTCTCGGCAATCGCGCCTTCCTCAAACGTCTGCCGCGCGGTTTCCGCCGCAACGCGCGCCGCATCGGGACCGTGAAGCAGTGCGGTTGCGGAATCCGCCAGCGCCTTCTTGGCCTCGTTGATCTCGGCGCCCCTGAGTGCGGCGAGCCGCTCGATCTCGGCAAGCGGAAGCGTCGTGAACAGTTTCAGGAACCGCGCGACGTCGGCGTCCTCGGTGTTACGCCAGAACTGCCAATATTCGTAAGGGCTCTTCATGTCGGCGTTGAGCCAGACCGCGCCGCTGGCGGTCTTGCCCATCTTCTCGCCCGAGGATGTCGTGATCAGCGGCGTGGTGAGCGCGTGCAATTGCGGCGTGCCCATGCGGCGGCCCAGATCGATGCCGTTGACGATGTTGCCCCACTGGTCCGAGCCGCCCATCTGCAGGCGACAGTCGTAACGCCGGTTGAGCACGGCAAAATCGTAGGCCTGAAGGATCATGTAGTTGAATTCGATGAAGCTCATCTCCTGGTCGCGCTCGAGACGGAGCTTGACCGAGTCCATCGCCAGCATCCGGTTGACCGAGAAATGCCGGCCGATGTCGCGCAACATCTCGATCCAGTTAAGCTTGGTCAGCCATTCCGCATTGTCCGGCATGACTGCGTCGGTCTTGCCCTCGCCAAATCTGAGGAAGCGGGAGAACACCTGCTTGATGCCCTCCTTGTTGCGCTCGATTTCCTCGATCGAAAGGATTTTTCGCGTCTCGTCCTTGCCGGAAGGATCGCCGACGCGGGTGGTGCCGCCGCCCATCAGCGCGATCGGTTTATTGCCGGTCTGCTGCAGCCAATAGAGGCACATGATCTGCACCATGGAACCGACATGGAGCGAGGGCGCGGTGCAATCGAATCCGATATAGGCGACCAGTTCGCCCTTGGCGGCCAGCGCATCCAGCGAGCCGGGGTCCGAAAGCTGATGAATAAAGCCGCGGCTTTGCAGCACGTTGAGAAAATCAGATTTAATAGCTGTCATTTGTCGGCGACTCTGATCATTATTGTTTTACGGTATTTGCAGCAAAATTGCGCCACATCGTCGGGAAAGGCTGCGCCAGCGCCCGCGCTGTGGCATTATAAGATGTGCCTGTTTGGCACAAGCCGAACGTCCCGGGACAGGGCCAAGGCTGGGGCTTGATTGCGATGATGTTAACGGCGATCGGTTTGATGAGCGGCACCTCGCTGGACGGGGTTGATGTCGCCATGATCGAAACCGATGGCAAGCGGGTAAGGGCGTTTGGTCCAACGGGTTACCGGCCTTACACCGAAGCCGAGCGGCGTTTGCTGCTAGGGGCCATGATGGAAGCCGTCCATTTGCCGCAACGCGATGCGCGGCCGGGCATCCTGCGTGAGGCCGAGTACGCCGTTACGCTGGCGCATGCCGAGGCCGTGGCCAGCTTCGCCGCGCAGAACCGAATCACCTATGAGGATATCGATATTGTCGGTTTCCACGGCCAGACTGTGCTGCACCGCCCCGCAGACAAGATGACTGTGCAAATCGGCGACGCCGCGGCGCTCGCCAAGGCTATCCACATCCCGGTCATGCACGATTTCCGTGCTGCCGACGTCGCCGCCGGCGGGCAGGGCGCACCCCTGGTTCCGGTCTATCACCGCGCGCTCGCCCAGTCGCTTGAGCGCGAGGGACCGATGGTAGTGCTCAATATCGGCGGCGTTTCCAACATCACCTATATCGACGGCGACACCCTGATCGCCTGTGATACCGGTCCCGGCAACGCATTGCTGGATGACTTCATGAGCCGCACAATGGGCCAGCGGTTCGATTGCGATGGCCGCACGGCTGCGCAAGGCAAGGTCGACCATGCGTGGATCACGCAGGCACTGACGCATCCATTTTTTGGGCTGCCGCCGCCGAAGTCGCTCGACCGCAACGATTTTGGCAAGCTCGTGCCGCGCGACACGTCCCCGGCCGATGGTGCCGCGACGCTGACGGCGTTTACTGCTGCCGCCATCGCCAAGGTGGTTCCGCTGTTGCCAAAGCGACCGTGGAGCTGGATCGTCGCCGGCGGCGGCGCGCGCAACCACACCATGATGCGGATGCTGCGCGAGCGGCTCTCGCCCGCCCCGGTTGAGGCCGCTGACACGCTGGGCTGGTCGACGGACGCGATTGAGGCGCAGGCGTTTGGTTTTCTGGCGGCGCGGGGGCTCAAGGGCCTGCCACTCAGCTATCCCGCGACTACCGGCGTGTCGATCCCGATGACCGGAGGCATCATCGCAAGGCCGTGATCGCGCATGGGTGAGGCCAGTGCCCACCTTGACTATTTCATGCAAATGCATATATCTCAATGCATCTGCATTAGTCAGCCGAGACAACCATGGCCGCGCCCCTCAAACTGATCAGCCATAAGCTTTGCCCCTATGTGCAGCGCGCGGTGATCTCGTTGACCGAGAAAGGGGTTGCCTTCGAGCGGATCGATGTCGACCTCGCCAACAAGCCGGATTGGTTTTTGGCGATTTCTCCGCTCGGCAGGACGCCGGTGCTGCAGGTCGGCGACACCGCGATTTTCGAGTCTGCCGTCATCCTGGAATATCTCGAGGAAACCCAGGCCAGGCCGCTGCATCCGGCCGATCCGCTTCGCCGCGCCGAGCATCGCGCCTGGATCGAATTCGGCTCAGCGATCCTCAACGACATTGCAGGCCTCTACGGTGCGCCGAACGATGTCGCATTTCAATCGAAGACCATCCAGCTCGAGCAGCGCTTTGCCCGGTTGGAGGCGCGCGTTGCAGCCTCGCCTTGGTTTGACGGCAAGGACTTCTCGCTGGTGGATGCAGTTTTCGGTCCGGTGTTTCGCTATTTCGACGTGTTTGACGAAATCGGCGAGTTCGGAATTCTGGCGAAGAAACCAAAGCTCGCGCAATGGCGCAAATCTCTTGCCGAGCGGTCGTCGGTGCGCGCAGCCGTCAGTCCTGAATACCCGGCATTGCTGCGCGATTTCCTCAAGCGGCGCAATTCCTGGATATCGCGTCTGCAAGCGCAAGCCGCCGCCTGACCGGAGACCTCGTGTCCCGAGCGCGATGCAACGCTATCAACGTGCTCACGCGCTTCTTCGATGCGCGCTATGGCGCTGTTTCGCAGAACCGGGACCCATTCTTGGATGGGGCAACTGGAGGGATAGGCCCCGGCTCTGCGGCGCACCACTTCGTGATGCACCGCGTCCGGGGCGCGGCCGGGCTCAGCGGACGTTGGCGAGCCGCATGTCGAGATAGCCTGTCACCGTTTGCATCAGCGGCTCCAGCTTGCCGTCGAAGAAATGATTGGCGCCGGGGATGATCTGCTGATCGATCACGATGCCCTTTTGGGTCTTGAGTTTCTCGACCAGCGTGTTGACGTCCTTCGGCGGCACGACGGCATCCTTCTCGCCATGCACGATCAGGCCTGAGGATGGGCAGGGGGCAAGGAACGAGAAGTCGTAGAGATTGGCGGGTGGCGCGATCGAAATGAAACCCTCGACCTCCGGCCGTCGCATCAGGAGTTGCATGCCGATCCATGCGCCGAACGAGAAACCGGCAACCCAGCAGGCGCGCGCTTCCGGATTGATGGTCTGTGCCCAATCGAGGGCGGAAGCCGCATCCGAGAGTTCGCCGGTTCCGTGATCGAACGCCCCCTGGCTGCGGCCGACGCCGCGGAAATTGAAGCGCAGAACCGAAAATCCACGGTGGGCGAACGCATAGTAGCACTGATAGACGATCTGGTGATTCATCGTGCCGTGAAATTGCGGATGCGGATGCAGGATCATCGCGATCGGCGCATTCTTCTGCTTGGCCGGATGATAACGGCCTTCGAGGCGGCCCGCGGGGCCGGTGAAAATGACTTCAGGCATTCATGGTCCTTGGCAACATCAACCTACTTGCTGCTGGCTTTATCCGGCGCTCGGGCAGGCAAAACCTCGCGGGATGTAAGTGGCTGATCAGGCGTCGTTGGGAGATGCGCGAACGGCGCCTGGTGAATTGGAGGCCGCGTTCTAACATGAGCGCAGGGGCAAAAAGCAAGGGTTTTGAACATCCGGAAGGCCGTTCAGGATGTTGGCAGCGTTGATTGCAACGAGACGCCGTGATCGCCAATTGGCATAAAGCGTCAGCTTGATCGACGCAGAAGTGGGCCACGTCCTTGCGTGAGCGCCTCGGCTCTTAAGGTAATATGTTACTCAATGCCTGACCGCCTCTATCTCGACTGGAATGCGACGACGCCGCTTCGTTACGAGGCGCGGCAGGCCATGGCTGCGGCGCTGGAGCTGTGCGGCAACCCATCGTCGGTTCACGCCGAGGGGCGTCAGGCGCGCAAATTGATCGAGGACGCCCGGGCCGCTGTCGCAGGCGCGGTCGGCGCGCGACCGCGAAACGTGATCTTCACTTCCGGCGGGACCGAGGCCAATGCATTGGCGCTTTGGCCGGGGCTCAGGCGGGGGCCCAACCCAGCGGTCGAGAGGCTCGTTGTTTCGGCCATCGAACATGCCTCGGTGCTCGCCGGCGGGCGGTTTGCGCGCGAGGCGATTGAAACCGCAGGCGTAACGCCTTCCGGGCTCGTCGATCTCGGCCAGTTGCGTAAGCTGCTTGAAGACAGGCCGCCAGCGCTGGTGTCGGTGATGCTGGCGAATAACGAGACCGGTGCGATCCAGCCGGTGGCGGCAATCGCCGAGATCGTCCATGCGAAGAGCGGCATCCTGCATGTCGATGCGATCCAGGCATTTGGAAAAATACCCTTTGATATGAAGGAGTTGAATGCCGATCTGATATCGGTTTCTGCGCACAAGATCGGCGGTCCCAAGGCGGTCGGCGCGCTGGTCTTGGCCGAGGGCCTGAGCGGGTTGGAACCGCTTCTGCGCGGTGGCGGTCAGGAGCTGAGCCGGCGGGCGGGAACGGAGAATGTTGCTGGAATTGCTGGGTTCGGAGCCGCCGCAAAGGCGGCGCTCGCTGCGCTTGAGGGCGAGGCCATCCGCTTGGAAGGCCTGCGCAGCAGCC
The DNA here is from genome assembly GCA_035308285.1 of Bradyrhizobium sp. Classification (GTDB taxonomy): domain Bacteria; phylum Pseudomonadota; class Alphaproteobacteria; order Rhizobiales; family Xanthobacteraceae; genus Bradyrhizobium. The sequence goes on from DATGGY010000265.1 coordinate 25,530, forward strand.
TGGAGGACGGCCTGCGGCAGACGCCCAGCGCCATCGTGTTCGCCAATGCCGCGCCGCGGCTGCCCAATACCACGCTGTTTACGGTTCCGGGCTTGCGGGCGGAAACCGCCGTGATCGGCTTCGATTTGGCGGGGATTGCGGTGTCTTCAGGCTCTGCCTGTTCGTCCGGCAAGGTTCAGCCTTCCCACGTGCTGGAAGCCATGGGATTTGGCCCCGAAATCGCCCAAGGAGCGGTGCGGCTCAGTCTGGGCTGGTCCACGACGGACGCGGACGTCGATTGCTGTCTGGAGGCTTGGCGAAAGCTCGCTGGTAGCCTACTTAAGGATCAGCGACGAAACACAGCTTGAACGGTTCTAAGCAGGTGATTTCGCCCCGGAAACATCGTACTGGTGGTTCCGAATTGATCCACCGCGGTCCTTGAAACCGCGAGCGGAGGAACAGAATGGCTGCCGTACAAGAGACGGTCGATCGGGTTCGCCTGATCGACGTCGACCAATATCGATATGGATTTGAGACGCTTATCGAGTCCGACAAGGCCCCCAAGGGGTTATCGGAAGATACCGTCCGTTTCATCTCAGCGAAAAAGAGCGAACCGGCCTGGATGCTGGAATGGCGGCTGGAAGCCTTTCGCCGCTGGCTGACCATGACCGAGCCGACCTGGGCGCGCGTCAATTATCCCAAGATCGATTATCAGGATCTCTATTACTATTCGGCGCCGAAGCCAAAAAAGACGATCGGCTCGCTCGACGAAATCGATCCGGAAATCCTGAAAACCTATGAGAAGCTCGGCATTCCGCTCCGCGAAGTCGAGGTACTCGAAGGCGTGGTGCGACAGGACGGTGAAAGAGCGTCGGGCGAGCGCAAGATTGCCGTCGACGCTGTCTTCGATTCCGTTTCGGTCGCGACCACCTTCCAGAAGGAACTCAATCAGGCCGGCGTGATCTTCATGCCGATCTCGGAGGCGATCCGCGAGCACCCCGAGCTCGTGAAGAAGTATCTGGGCTCGGTCGTGCCGACCTCGGATAATTTTTTCGCCACGTTGAATTCTGCGGTGTTTTCCGACGGATCGTTCGTCTACGTGCCGCCGGGCGTGCGCTGCCCGATGGAGCTGTCGACCTATTTCCGCATCAACGAGCGCAATACCGGACAGTTCGAGCGCACCCTGATCATCGCCGACAAGGGCGCTTACGTCAGCTATCTCGAAGGCTGCACCGCCCCGCAGCGCGATGAAAACCAGCTTCACGCCGCGGTGGTCGAACTGGTCGCGCTTGACGATGCCGAGATCAAATATTCGACGGTGCAGAACTGGTACCCCGGCAACTCGGAAGGTAAGGGCGGCATCTACAACTTCGTCACCAAGCGTGGCGATTGCCGCGGCCGCAATTCGAAGATTTCCTGGACCCAGGTCGAGACCGGTTCGGCCATCACCTGGAAATATCCAAGCTGCATCCTGCGCGGCGACAATTCGCGCGGCGAGTTCTACTCGATTGCGATTTCGAACGGCCATCAGCAGGTCGATTCCGGTACCAAGATGATCCACCTCGGCAAGGACACGACGAGCCGGATCATCTCCAAGGGTATCGCCGCGGGCGTGTCGCAAAACACCTATCGCGGCCTCGTCACGGCGCATCGCAAAGCCACAGGCGCGCGTAACTACACAGCCTGCGATTCACTTCTGATCGGCGATAAGTGCGGCGCGCATACCGTTCCTTACGTGGAAGCCAAGAACTCCTCGGCGCTGTTCGAACATGAAGCCACGACCTCGAAAATCTCCGAAGACGTGCTGTTCTATTGCGTGCAGCGCGGGCTCTCCCAGGAACAGGCGGTTGGGCTAGTGGTCAACGGCTTCGTCAAGGACGTGCTGCAGCAACTGCCGATGGAATTCGCGGTCGAGGCGCAGAAGCTGATCTCGATCTCGCTGGAGGGAAGCGTCGGATGAAGGCGTTATTGCGAGCCAACGGGTCGCGTGAATGCGCGCCCGATGATAAACTCCGCGAAACAATCCACTGGGCGAACAAGATTGGATTGCTTCGTCGTGAGAACTCCTCGCAATGACGAGGAATTACCATTCAATTTCCTAAGGACAACGGATGCCACTACTCGAAGTCAAAAATCTGCAGGTCAGCGTCGAGGACCGCGAGATCCTGCACGGGCTTTCGCTTAACGTGAACGAGGGCGAGGTGCATGCGATCATGGGGCCGAACGGCTCCGGCAAATCGACGCTCTCCCATGTCATCGCCGGCAAGCCGGGCTATGAAGTCACCGCTGGCGAAATCCTGTTCAGGGGCGAGGACCTTCTGGAGATGTCGCCCGAGGAGCGCGCCGCGAAGGGCGTATTCCTCGCGTTCCAGTATCCGGTGGAAATTCCCGGCGTCGCCACCATGACGTTCCTGCGAACGGCGCTGAACGCCCAGCGCAAGGCGCGCGGGGAGGGCGAATTCTCGACGCCTGATTTCCTGAAAAAGGTGCGCGAAGTCGCAAGGCAACTCAACATTCCCCAGGACATGCTCCGCCGCGGCGTCAATGTCGGCTTCTCCGGCGGCGAAAAGAAGCGCAACGAGATCCTGCAAATGGCGCTGTTCGAGCCGAGCCTGTGCATTCTCGACGAGATGGATTCGGGCCTCGACATCGATGCGCTGCGGATCGCCGCCGACGGCGTCAACGCGTTGCGTTCGCCCAAGCGCGCAATGGTGGTGATTACGCATTATCAGCGGCTGTTGAACTACATCGTGCCGGATTTCGTGCATGTGATGTCCAGAGGCCGCGTGGTGAAGAGCGGCGACAAGCAATTGGCGCTGGAACTCGAGGCTTCCGGCTACGCGAAGTTCGAGGACGCGGCCTGACGCTTGCGGGACCGAATTCAAGACGGAATGGATGATGAATCTGGCACTGGCAAAAACCGACACCGCCCGCGCGGCTAGCGATATTTTCGCGACGGCGCGGGAGCGGCTGCCTGGCGCAGGGCCGGTCGCGGAGATGCGTCAGCGCGCCTTTGAGGCCTATGAGCGCGCAGGCCTGCCGCATCGGCGGATCGAGGAATGGAAATATACCGATCTGCGGGCGCTGATGCGGGAAGTGCTTCCGCTCGCCGCCGCGCCGGATGCGGATGCGCTGGAACACGCCAGAGCAGCACTTGCATCGCTTGCGACGGTCGACGCGCAGCTTCTGGTGCTGGTCGACGGCGCCTTCGCGCCCACGCTCTCGCATCTCGCTGGTCTCGAGGCCGGCATCAAGGTGCGGGCGCTGCGCGAGGCGTTGGAGGATAAGGCTAACCAGGCGAGCGCCGGTTTGCTCGATAATGGCGCGATCGCGGGCCCGATGATCGCATTGAACGCGGCAATGGCGACCGACGGTGTGCTGATTACGATCGCCGAGGGCGTAGCGCCCGCCAAGCCGCTTCACATCGTGCACGTCGCGACGCGTTCATCGGCCGCAATTTACACCCGCTCGGTCCTGACGGTCGGCAAGCACGCGCGTGCTACCCTGCTCGAAAGTTTTGCCGCCGCCGACGGCGCGCGAGCCTATCAGGCCAACGACACCTTCACCGTCCGGCTTGGCGAGGCGGCCGAACTGGAGCAGGTGCGGCTGATGGTCGACGCGCCGGATGCAATCAACATCTCGACTGCTATTTTTACCATCGGCGCCAAGGCGCGCCTCAACACCTTCAATATGACAAGCGGCGGCGGTGTGAGCCGCTATCAGGGGAACCTGACGTTTGCGGGCGAGGGCGCCGAGGTCAACGCCAACGGCGTGAATCTGCTCAACGGCCGCCAGCATGCCGACACCACGCTGTTTCTGGACCATGCGGTGCCGAACGGTAAAAGCCGAGAGATCTTTCGTTCGGTCGTCGACGATCGCGCCCATTCGGTGTTCCAGGGCCGCATCATGGTGCGTCCCCACGCACAGAAGACCGACGCCAAGATGATGACGCGGGCGCTGCTCTTGTCCGACGAAGCGGAGGCCGACAACAAGCCGGAATTGGAGATTTTTGCCGATGACGTGACCTGTGGCCATGGCGCGACCACGGGTGCGCTTGACGAGAGCCTGCTGTTTTATCTGCGTGCGCGGGGTCTTTCTGAGAAGGAGGCGCAGGCACTGCTGATCCAGGCGTTCGTCGGCGAGGCGATCGAATCGATCGCCGATGACGCGTTGCGCGAACTTGCGATTTCGACGGCTCAGCGCTGGCTGGCGGCAAGGGGATGATCATGCATCCGGCGGTCGTAAACGGTTCATATGATGTCGCCCGCGTGCGGGAAGATTTCCCCGCGCTCGCGCTGAAGGTCTATGGCAAGCCGCTGGTCTATCTCGACAATGCCGCCTCTGCGCAAAAGCCCAAGGCGGTGCTCGATCGCATGGACCAGGCTTACAAGACCGAATATGCCAACGTGCATCGCGGTCTGCATTACCTTGCCAACGCGGCGACCGAAGCCTATGAGGGCGGCCGCGCCAAGGTCGCAAAGTTTCTCAACGCCGCGCGCGCCGAAGAGATCGTCTTCACCCGCAACGCGACCGAGGCAATCAACCTCGTTGCCTCCTCGTGGGGCGAACCGAACATCGGGAAGGGTGACGAGATCGTGCTCTCGATCATGGAGCACCATTCCAACATCGTGCCCTGGCATTTTCTCCGCGAACGCCACGGCGCCGTCATCAAATGGGCGCCGGTCGATGACGAAGGCAATTTCCTCATTGATGAGTTCGAAAAGCTGCTGACGCCGCGGACCCGGCTGGTCGCGATCACGCAGATGTCGAATGCGCTCGGCACCATCGTCCCGGTCAAGGAAGTGGTGAAAATCGCCCATAGCCGGGGCATTCCGGTTTTGATCGACGGCAGCCAGGCCGCGGTTCATTTCGTGGTCGACGTCCAGGACATCGACGCGGACTTTTACGTTTTCACCGGCCACAAGATGTACGGGCCGACCGGAATCGGCGTGCTTTATGCCAAGCACGACCATCTGGTGGCGATGCGACCCTACAATGGCGGCGGCGAGATGATCCGCGAGGTCGCGCGCGATTGGGTCACCTATGGCGATCCGCCGCATAAATTCGAGGCCGGGACGCCGGCGATCGTCGAGGCGGTGGGGCTGGGCGCGGCGATCGACTACGTCAATTCGATCGGCAAGGCGCGCATCGCGGCCCATGAGCACGATCTTCTGACCTATGCCGAAGCACGCTTACGCGAAATCAACTCGCTGCGTATGATTGGCACCGCCAAGGGCAAGGGGCCGGTGATCTCGTTCGAGATGAAGGGGGCCCATCCCCACGATGTCGCGACCGTGATCGACCGCCAGGGCATCGCGGTGCGTGCCGGAACCCATTGCGTGATGCCACTTTTAGAGCGGTTCAACGTAACCGCGACGTGCCGGGCCTCGTTCGGAATGTATAATACACGCGAAGAAGTCGACCTGCTGGCAAAGGCGCTGATCAAGGCGCGGGAATTGTTCTCATGACCGACACTGTCGAAGCCAAGAATCCCGAAGCCGGGGATATGGAAATCAAAACCGGCAACTTGGAGACGCATTCGGCGTTGCCGCCGGAGGAAACCGAGCGGCTGAGCGGCGAAATCGTGGCCGCGCTGAAGACCGTGTTCGATCCGGAAATCCCCGCCGATATCTACGAACTCGGTCTGATCTATACGATCGACCTCAAGGATGACCGTTCCGTCGATGTGGTAATGACGCTAACCACGCCGAACTGCCCGGCGGCCGGCGAATTGCCGACGATGGTGGAAAATGCGATCGCCAGCGTTCCCGGCGTCGGCGTCGTGAACGTCAATCTGGTGTGGGATCCGCCGTGGACCCCGGACCGGATGTCCGACGAGGCCCGCCTCGTGCTCAACATGTGGTGATGCGTTTTGCATTCGCGAACATCAAGCCGGCATTGAATTGGCCGTGGGATTAACCACATGATTGACATGACACCCGCCTCACCGACACCCAAGTCAAAGCCGCGGCCCCGTCCGCAGGTGATGAAGCTGACGGAAGCCGCAGCGCAACGCATTGCCGAACTGACCCGGCGCGCCGATTCCGAAATCGTCGGTTTGCGGGTCGGCATCAAGAATGGCGGCTGCGCCGGCCAATCCTATACGGTCGAATATGCCCACGATATCCGCCCGAGCGATGAGATCGTCGAGGACAAGGGCGTGAAGATACTGGTCGATCCCAAGGCCGTGCTGTTCTTGCTCGGCACCGAGATGGACTACAAGGCCGACAAGCTTCAGGCCCAGTTTATCTTCAACAATCCCAACCAGGTCGGCGCCTGCGGCTGCGGCGAATCGGTGCAGCTGACGCCAGCGAAAGCTGAAGGGTAGCATCGTGTCCCCGGACGCGGCGCAGCGTTCTTTACGCTGCACCGTAGAGCCGGGACCGCGTCGAAGACGCACGTAAACGCGCTGATGGCAGTGCGCAGCATCCGGGGCACGAGGTCTCCCATGGACCGCGATTTCCTGATCGATCTGTTTGCCGATTTCGGTCCGGTGACGATCCGCCGGATGTTCTCGGGATTCGGCATTTCCGCAGACGGTATCAATTTTGCGTTGGCGCTCCGCGGGGGCGTTTACCTGCGCGCCGACGAAGCGAGCATCCCGCGTTTCGAGGCCGAGGGATCGAATCCGTTTCAGTATCAGCAGAGAAAGACGGCGAAGACCATCACCGTCAACTCGTACTGGCAATTGCCGGCGCGGCTATTCGATGATTCGGCGGAGTTGGCTGCTTGGGCGAGAGCGGCCCTGGCGGCGGCGCAGCGCGCTGCGGTTCACAAGCGCCCCAAAGCGCGGAAGGCCACGGCGAGCAAGGCTGCGAAAAAGGCCAAAGGCAAAACGCCGGTGGTGAAGAAATCCGCGGTGAGGAAAAAATGGTCGCCGCAGAAAAAGGCGCGGCGAAGGAGGCCCTCATCCTGAGGAGCGATGGTTCGAGACTCGCCTATCTGCGCTCCTCACCATCAGGGTTTGATTTCAGGCGACCTGGCCCTGGGTTTCGTCGACGTATTCCGGGTCGGCCTCGCAGACCACGCGGTTGCGGCCGGCGCGCTTGGCGGCGTAGAGGCAGGCATCCGCGCGCTCGATCAATGAATCGGTATCGTCGCCGGGCTTGAGCATCGACACTCCGACCGAGATGGTGACGCGGCCGAGAATCTCGCCGGTCGACTTCTTCTTCAACTCCTTCGACATCACGGCGCGCCGGATATGATCGGCAACCGTCAGCGCCTGGCGGAGCGCGGTGTTCGGCAGCACCACCGCGAATTCCTCGCCGCCGTAGCGGGCCGTGATGTCCTGTCCCTTGATCGACTGTTTCAGCGACATGCCGACCAGCCGCAGCACCTGGTCGCCGGTGAGATGGCCATAGGAGTCGTTGAACGATTTGAAATGGTCGATGTCGAACAACAACAGTGAAAGCGGTTCGTTGGCCGCCAGCGCATTTTGCACCGCCATCTCGATCGAGCGGTCGAAATATTTGCGGTTGCCGAGGCCGGTGAGGGGATCGGTCAGGCTTTCGGCCCTGATCGCCTCGAGGCTCTGCTGGAGATTGCTGATTTCCGTTCTCGACAGCGTCAGCCGTTCTTCGAGGGCCTTGTTGGTGTCGCGCATCTCGCGTGTCGACTTGACAAGCAATTCCACAATCGCCTTGACCTGGTCACGGTCGGTCGCTGCGGAGAGCTTTTCGTTCGCCCCGGTCAGGCTGGCATCGTAATTCGCCGATACGCTGAGTGCATCGCCGATCAGGCGCATCACGTCATCGATTTCGCCGATCACGCGCGAGCCGACCTTGTCGATGCGGTCGGTGGTCTTGATGTGGGATAGATAGGTCTCGTAGATCAGCTCGAGATCGGCCTCGGTCAGCTTGCCGTTGCGTGCCAGGGTCTCGTTGATGACCTTGTTGAGAGGTGAGTTGTAACCGGTGGCGTAGACATACCAGATTTCATAATTGCGAGGCACGGCGGATTGCCGCAGCGACCTGATCTGGCCCAACGCGAGCTCGGCGAAGGCCATCGTGCGTTCATGTTCGTCCAGCACAGGTCAACGTCCCCAAAACGGCGGATAGCGCCCCTCGATTCCGCGGCAATCGCATAAATTAATGGGCGCAAGTTAACGGACGTTGATGAATGACCCGTAAACAACTGGCGTCGGACCACACAGTTGCGAAAGTGTTAAAATTAAAATGTCGATGGTCAGACGCGGGCGCGGACGGGCCGCAGCAGGAACGCCGGAAGATGCGAATGGTCGGCGGGCTCTGAGGATGGGGATGAGGGCTCATCGTGCGGGGCAGGCGTGCGGCCGATGGAAGGGGCGCGAGACGGCGATGGAGCGACCGCCGGCGCGAACGAGGCGACAGGTGCTTGTGGTTGCGGGCTGGAGCTTCGGTTTGCGCCGCCACGCCGGGGCTCGTGATCGCGCCGCGGCTTGCGGCCACCGCGTGAACCTTCCTTTCCACTTTCCCGCGAGCGCTCGCGTGCTTTTGGCTCGGCGCCGACGCGTTCAGTGGATGAAGTCTCCGCACTGCCTTCGGCGAACGGAATGCTCTGTCCGATCAGCCTCTCGATCGCCGCCATCGATTTCTGATCGAGCGGGGTGACGATCGAAATCGCGGTGCCGGTGCGGCCCGCGCGTGCCGTGCGGCCGATACGGTGCACGTAGTCGTCGGCGTGATGGGGGACGTCGAAATTGAAGATGTGGCTGACGGCGGGAATATCGAGGCCGCGGGCCGCGACGTCGGAGGCGACCAGCAGCGGAATCTCGCCTTTGCGGAATTGATCGAGCGCCGCGGTGCGGGCCGATTGATCCATGTCGCCATGCAGGGCGCCGACGCTGAAGCCATGCTTTTGCAGCGATTTGTGAAGAACGGCGACCTCGCGCTTGCGATTGCAGAAGATGATCGCGTTGTTGAGATCCTTGGCGTCGCGCAGCAGGCGACGAAGAACTTCGCGCTTCTCATGCGATTCGCGGCCAACGCCGATCTGGAACTGGGAAACGCCGACCGCCGTGGTTGCCGGCCGAGATACTTCGACCTTCTCCGGGTTATGGAGGAAGGTTTCGGTAATACGCCGGATCTCCGGCGGCATGGTCGCGGTGAAGAACAGCGTCTGCCGGGTGAACGGCACCAGCTTGCAGATGCGCTCGATGTCGGGAATGAAACCCATGTCCAGCATGCGATCGGCTTCGTCGATGACGAGCAGTTCAACGCCGGTGAGCAGCAATCCGCCGCGTTCGGTGTGGTCGAGCAGCCGGCCGGGCGTCGCGATCAGTACGTCGACGCCGCGGGTTAGCTTGGAGTCCTGATCGCCAAATGAAACGCCGCCGATCAGGAGCGCGACATTGAGTTTCTGCCCGGCGCCGTAGCGATCAAAGTTCTCCTTGACCTGGGCGGCGAGTTCGCGCGTGGGCTCCAGGATCAGGGTGCGGGGCATCCTGGCCCGGGCGCGGCCCTTTTCCAGGATCGTGAGCATGGGAAGGACGAAGGCGGCGGTCTTGCCGGTTCCGGTCTGGGCGATGCCGAGGACGTCGCGGCGGGCCAGAACGTGGGGAATCGCCTGTTCCTGAATGGGGGTGGGGGTCGTGTAGCCGGTGGCCGCAACGGCGGCGAGCACCTTTTCGGACAAGCCGAGATGGGAAAAAGACATTGAGCCTCTGGTAGATACCGCCGCTTGGAATCTCGAAAAAGACTGTCGCGCTCAATCCCGGAACGGCACGCAAATTTGCACGGGATTTTCGGATACGCTGACAGGCGGCTTGATCAAGATATCGCGCTTCGATACCGCGCCGCATCGAGGCGGAACATAGGGGCGAATTGGCTAAAGTCAATGGAGCAGGCGCGCCAAGCTTTGAAAAAGCTTAATGTTTTGGCAAAAATACCGACGCGCGTGCCTTCTTGAGAACCGCGACGGTGAGAAGTAGGCGTATCATCGTGGACGGGCAGTCTCGATTGAACCGGCGGCGAAGAGCCGCCTACTATTGCAATAGACGGCGCGCGGGCCGCGGAATCGAATTATCGCAAAGCGCGGGGAAGATGGATGAAAAGCTTGCTGGCGTTGAGGACCGCAATTTTGGCGTTGAGCCTGGCTGCCCCGTTATTGGCGCTGGCTGAGCCTGCGCAGGCGGCAAAGCGCGTGGCGCTCGTGATCGGCAACAACGACTACAAGAACGTTCCCAAGCTGCAAAAGGCGGTCAACGATGCCCGCACCATGGGCGAGACGCTCAAGCAGCTCGGCTTTTCGGTGATGTTGGCGGAGAATCAGAGCCGGACGGCGTTCAGCGAAACCTTGCTTGCCTTCGACAAGGCGGTCGAGACCGGCGACACCGCGTTCTTTTTCTATGCCGGCCACGGGTTTGAAATCGCGGGGCAGAATTTCCTGCTGCCGACCGACGTGCCTGCCGCCGCCGAAGGCCAGGAAGAACTGGTGCGCGACGCCTCGATTCTCGCCGACCGCATCATCGAGCGATTGCAGAACAAGAAGGCGCGCACCGCGATCCTGGTGTTCGACGCCTGCCGCAACAATCCGTTCGAACGGTCGGGGACACGGGCGGTCGCGGGCGGCGGCGGCCTTGCGCCGATGACGCAATTGCCCGAGGGCGTCTTCTCGGTGTTCTCGGCCGGGCCTCGCCAGACTGCGCTCGACCGGCTGTCGAACGATGACAACAGTCCCAATTCGGTGTTTACGCGAACCTTTGCCAAGGAACTCCTGCAACCCGGCCTCAACCTCGTGCAGGTCGCCCAGCACACCCGTCGCGTTGTCAGCGAATTGGCGGAAACTGTGAGCCACAAGCAGATCCCGGTGTATTTCGACCAGATGGTCGACGATGTATTCCTCAACGGCGTGGCGAAGGCCCAAACCGATGCGCCCAAAGAGACGACCGAGTCGCCGCAAAAAGTCGCCGCGCTGCCGCCCGTATTGGTGCCGCGTCCGCCGAAGGAAGATTCGGTCAACGCCCCGATTGCGATGTTCTCCCGCCATAATGGCGGCTGGACGGTGGTGTTCTCGATCCTCGATCCGACGCTTGGAATTTCGTGGCGGATGGGCGATGGCGGCGAATTCCGCGAGACCGGTTTCCTCGACACGCTCGATCCGCGCACCCGCAAGCGAATGCCCAATCCCTCGGTCGAACTTGCCGCCGACGCACCGGCCGCCACTATTCAAGTGCGCTATATCGATGCGTCGGGCGAGATGCAGGGACCGTTCCCGATCAAGTTCGATCCGGAGGCAGCGTTGATCCACGATCAACGAAAGATTTTGGACATGACTGCGACGAGCTGGCTGTCGTTCCGTGAATTCAACGGGCTCCTGGTCTACTACACGCATCTGATGTCGTATCGCTGTGCGATCCGGGAAGCGCGCATCGGCATCGACACCGCCGTGCCGGACCGGGTGCTGCCAATGCCGCCTTGCGACATGAAGGATCCCAGCGCCATTCCCTACGAGGCCAAGCCCTACCTGAAGCTTTCGCCTTCGAACCAATTCGTGTCGGTGGAGTTGACCTACCGTGATGGGAGCGTGTCGGAGATCAGGAGTTTCCGGCGCTAAACACCAAGAGCCAGATCATGGACGCGCGGACTTCCGGGGAACAATCGAGCCTGCGTATCGTCCGCACAAAATGCTGCATCGTCGGCGGCGGTCCAGCCGGAATGATGCTCGGATATCTGTTGGGACGCGCCGGCATCGAGACGCTGGTGTTGGAAAAGCACGCCGATTTTTTCAGGGATTTCCGCGGCGATACCGTGCACCCGTCGACCTTGCAAGTGATGGACGAGTTGGGGCTGATCGACGGCTTTTTGAAGCTGCCGCATCAAGAGCTGCAAAGAATGGAAGGCCAATTCGGCAACGAGTCCATTTGCATGGCCGATCTTCGCCGGCTCAAGGTCAAATACCCCTTCGTCGCCTTCATGCCGCAATGGGACTTTCTGAATTTCCTGCGCGAGAGCGGCAAACGATTCGCATCCCTCAATATCATGATGAATGCCGATGCTACCGATCTGATCTGGTCAGGCGACGAGGTGGTCGGCGTCAAAACCGACACGCCGGAAGGACCGATCGAAATTCGCGCGGCGCTGACAATTGGATGTGACGGCAGGCACTCCGTAATTCGGAAGAGTGCCGGGCTCGAGGTCGAGGAGATCGGCGCGCCGATGGACGTGCTTTGGTTTCGTGCCGGCAGGCGCGAGAATGAACGCGAAAGCCTGTTTGCGCGGATCCAAAGCGGCAAAATGCTCGTCACGTTCGATCGCGGCGATTACTGGCAATGCGCCTATGTGATCCCCAAGGGGGAATATGATCCGGTGCGGGCGCGCGGGCTCGATGCATTTCGAAGCGACGTGACCAGCATGGCACCGATCCTCGCATCGGGAATCTCGGACGTGAAGACGTGGGACGATGTGAAGCTGCTGACGGTTGCGATCAACCGATTAAAGCGTTGGACGAGACGCGGGCTGCTGTGCATTGGCGACGCTGCGCATGCGATGTCTCCGGTCGGGGGCGTCGGGGTCAACCTCGCGATCCAGGACGCGGTCGCGACCGCCAACCTATTGGCCGCAAAACTTGCCAATGGCTGTCCGACCGAAGACGAACTCGACGCTGTGCGTAGGCGGCGCGAGTTTCCGGTGCGGATGACGCAGGCCATGCAAGTTGTCGTTCAAAACAATATCATCAGCGTCGCACTCAAGGGAGGAGATCAGCCGCTGCGGGCACCGATGTTTGCACGCCTGATCAACGCGACACCCTGGCTGCAAGGCGTTACTGCGCGATTCGTCGCGCTCGGCGTGCGTCCGGAGCACGTGCATTCGCCGGCCGCATAAGCCCGCTCCGCCGTTTGCGCACGCCAACTCCCCCTAGCGCTTGCTCTGCCAGATCAGAACCAGCCCGACGGCCGCGAGCGCCGCGCCGTATCCGGCCCACTGGATCTGCCTGATCATGAAGCTCGAGGCCGGCCAGGCGATCATGCCGGTGCCCTGGCCGATCCAGAGCAGCCCTAAGGCGAGTGCGACTAAGCCGAGGATCAGGAGCAATGTGCGCATGGAGTTTCCTTAACTGGCGGTCACGCGGCGATCGCGCGACCAGCGGACAGAGTGGCGTGCGCCCCGTCCAAGGGCAAGAGGAGGGACAAGCGAAGGTTGGGTGCGCGGGCCGCACAAAAAAGCCCCGGACGATGCCGGGGCTTTTGGCTCGCCGAGTCTTCGGCGGAGAGTTAGTACTTCGACACCACCGGGGCGCCGGTCCAGTTGAAGCGATAGACCAGCGAAGTGCTGATGGTCTGCACCAAGGGATTGAAGGTGATGTCGCGGCCGATCGGTAAGCCGGAGACATCGGAGAGCTCGCTGATGTTTTTGGTGTTGTAGTAAGCCGCCCGATATTCGGTTTTCATGAACCAGTTGGGGCCGAAGAAGCCGAACAGAGCCAGCTTGTTTTCCACGCCGCCTCCGATGAACCAGCCGTTCTGCGTAAACGAGTTGGTGTGAGTTCCCGACGCGAGACCGGACGCAGTGTTCAGCAAGGTGGTGCCTGACCAATCCGTTCCGGTGTATCCGCCGTTCACGTAGGAATAGACGGTCGGCGCGACCAGGTAGCCCAATCGGAGACCAGCCGCCCAGCTATCCTTGTTCTTTTCCCAACCCGTGACCCCGGCTCCCTGATCCTGGATCGAGCCCTTCAGGCTGGCGAACTGGCCATCGGCGAAAATGCCGGCAACCCAATCGCCGCTGAACTGCCAGTCGTAGCCGGCGCCGACCGTGCCGAACCAGCCGTCGCCGCCTTGCTTCTGATTGGTGCAGAGGATGCAAGCGCCGGTGCCCGTGACTACGACGCCGGTGTTGGCGTCCCACAAGCCGCCGCCGCCGCCGCCGAAAATATAGAAGCCGGTCCAGCTCGGGGGCACCTCAATCATGGGTGCCTTGCTATAGGTCCGCGCCGGAAGATCAGCCGCGAGAGCTGATCCGCTAAACGCCGCGATCGCCGCCAGAGCCAAAGCAATTTTTCTCATTTTCGAGTCCCCAAGTGCGCTCGGACCGGACCACACGGCAAGGGTGCAAAATACACCCGATTCCATGTTCATTTGATTTCCATGTTCATTTATAGCTGATCCCGCCCAAAAAGCTGTTGCCGGGCGGGCACACAGACCGGAAAACGGCATAGGCTTAGCCCTCGGGCTGTGTGCCCGAGGGATAAGCCTGCTGATTTGGCGCCGATTTTAGTACTTAGCGGCCACCGGGGCGCCGGTCCAGTTGAAGCGATAGACCAGCGAGGTGCTGACGGTCTGTACGACAGGCTTGAACGTATCCGAAAAACCTGTGGGCCCAAGCGCAACCCCGTTTTGCGGACTGGCGACAATTGCCGTCTCCGGAAGGGCGATGCGGTCAAAAAAAGCGGCGCGGTACTCAGTTTTCATGAACCAACCGGGAGCCGAAATGCCAAAGATGTTCAGGCTGTTTTCGACACCGCCGCCCACGAACCAGCCATCACGATTGAATGAAGGGGTCGAGAGCACAAAGGGCGCGCCGCCGAGACCAGGAGCAACTACAGTCTGAAAAACAGCCCCCGACCAATGGGAACCAGTGTATCCGCCATTGATGTAGGAATACACGTTGGGGGCGACGAGATAACCCAATCTCACGCCGGCCGCCCAGCTATTACGAAGCGTTTCGCTCCCCTCTAACAGAGCAGAATCAATCATCGAACCGCTCAGGCTGCCGAACTGTCCGTCGGCAAACACGCCGGCGACCCAGGGACCGTTGAACTGCCAGTCATAACCGGCACCGACGGTTCCGAACCAGCCGTGACCGCCCGTCCGCACATCGCGGGATAGCGCAACCCCACTGCCAGTGTTCACTACGTTGCCGTCAGCCTCCCACAATCCGCCGCCAGCGCCGCCGAAAACATATAAGCCGGTCCAGCTCATCATCGGCGCCATCGCCGCGGGAGCCTTGGTATAGATCCGCGCAGGACCGTCAGCGGCAGGGCCGGTCGAGTTGAAGCGATAGACCAGCGAGGTACTGATGGTCTGCACCCACGGCTTGAAGGTTTCGGAGAACCCTGTTGGCCCAAGCCCAGGGCCCGCGATCACCGTTTCCGGGAGAGCGATGCGGCCAAAATAGGCCGCGCGGTACTCGGTCTTCATGAACCAACCGGGAGCCGAAATGCCGAAGATGTTGAGGCTGTTCTCGACACCGCCGCCAACGAACCAGCCGTCCCGATTGAACGAAGGGGTTGAGGTCACAAATAATGTACCAGCAACAATGCCGCTAAGTGTGGCTCCCGACCACTGGGAGCCGGTGTAACCGCCGTTGACGTAGGAATAGACATTCGGCGCGACGAGGTAGCCGAATCTCAGGCCGGCCGCCCAGCTATCACGAAGCGTTTCGGTACCTTCTGATAGCGTTAAAAAATCTAGGATCGAACCGCTGATGCTGCCAAACTGCCCGTCAGCAAACACGCCGGCCACCCAGGGACCATTGAACTGCCAGTCGTAGCCGGCACCCACGGTTCCGAACCAGCCGCTGCCGCCTGTCCGCACATCGCGGGTGACCGCGGCCCCGCCCGGAATGGTCCCACCGGCCGTTACGAGCCCACCGGGATTGGCCACGATGTTGCCATCCGCATTCCACAGCCCGCCGCCACCGCCGCCGAAAACGTAAAAGCCGGTCCAGCTCGGGGGCGACTGAACCATTGGCGGGGCTTTGGTGTAGGCAGGGAGGTCGGCCGCGAGAGCCGATCCGCCGAACGCCGCGACGGCAGTCATAGCCAGCGTCAATTTCTTCATCTCGGAATCCCCGGAATACTTACGGGCGCAGCTGGGCTATGACGCGCCCAAAATGTCGGTAATCATCATGATGTCGGTAATCATAAAGCCGAATTTGCCCAACTGCTGTAGCAGGCGGAACACACTCATCGGAAAATGCCGCGCCAAGCTCAAATAGGGCCACGAGCCCTTGTTTTACCTGGAAAAATGCTTGCCCGTGCTCCCTGAACGTCGAGCGGGTCGTCGCTGGCAAACTCCGCCCCGTCCGAAATGAAGGCAAAGCGGGCCTCGGCCCTCGTGCCCATCAACCGCTCGACGGAATGTCGAGATTGTTGATTATCACAAGGGGTAAAACATGGCTCCCGCAATCCATCCTGGCCGGCTTCTGAAACGCGAACTCGGCTCCCGCAAGCTCAGTGCCAACCGTTTGGCGCTCGATCTCGGCGTGCCGTCAGGGCGCATTACCGATATTCTCAATGGACGGCGCTCGATATCAGCCGATACGGCTGTCCGGCTTGGCCGGTATTTCGGCAACAACGCGCAGTTCTGGCTGGATTTGCAAAGCCAATACGATATTGCCGTGATCGAACGCGAAAAGGGGGCGGACATCAGCCGGCGGGTCAGGCCTGCTGACGCGGCTTAATTCAGACATCGAGCAGGTCGTCGCTCGCAAACTCGGCCTTGTCGGAAATGAAAGCAAAGCGGGCTTCGGCCTTGGTGCCCATCAGCCGCTCGACGGAATCGGCGGTGCCTTCGCGGTCTTCGGTCAACAGCACCACGCGGAGCAGGGTGCGCTTGGCCGGGTCCATGGTGGTCTCCTTCAACTGCGCCGGCATCATCTCGCCGAGGCCCTTGAATCGGCTGACCTCGACCTTGGCGTTGGCGTTGAATTCGCTCTTCATCAGCGCTTGCTTGTGGGCGTCGTCGCGAGCGTAGATGCTCCTGGAGCCGTGGGTCAGGCGGTAGAGCGGGGGCACCGCGAGATACAAATGGCCTTGGTCGATCAGCGGCTGCATGGTGCGGTAGAAGAAGGTGATGAGAAGCGAGGCGATGTGAGCGCCGTCGACGTCGGCGTCGGTCATGATGATGATGCGCGAGTAGCGCAAATCCTCTTCGCGATAATGCGCACCTGTGCCGCAGCCGATCGCCTGGATCAGGTCGGCGATCTGGGCATTCGCGGTGAGCTTGTCCTTGGTTGCGGATGCGACGTTGAGGATCTTGCCGCGCAAGGGCAGGATGGCTTGCGTCTTGCGATCGCGCGCGTGCTTGGCGTTGCCGCCGGCCGAGTCGCCCTCGACGATGAACAGTTCGCTGCCTTCGGAAGCCGTGTTGGTGCAATCGGTGAGCTTGCCGGGCAGTCGGAGTTTCTTGACGGCGGTCTTGCGCGAAATCTCCTTTTCGGCGCGCCGGCGCAGCCGCTCTTCGGCGCGCTCGACGGCGAAATCCAATAGCTTGTTGGCCTGCAGCGGATTGCCGGACAGCCAGTGGTCGAATGGGTCCTTGATCGCCTGCTCGACGATGCGCTGGGCTTCCGCGGTGGCAAGCCGGTCCTTGGTCTGGCCCTGAAACTCCGGTTCGCGGACGAATACGGAGAGCATCACGGCCGCGCCCACCATCACGTCTTCGGAGGTAACGGACGAAGCGCGCTTGCCTTGACCGACGCGCTCGGCGTGGTCCTTCAAGCCGCGCAGAAGCGCGCTGCGCATGCCGGATTCGTGCGTGCCGCCGTCCTGCGTCGGGATGGTGTTGCAGTAGGAGGACAGGAAGCCGTCGGCGTCGGCGGTCCAGGCGACCGCCCATTCGCAGGCGCCATGCGCGCCGACGCGGCCCGATTTGCCCGAGAAAATATCCGGATGCACCAGTGTGTCGGCGTGGATCGCCGCGGCGAGATAATCCTGCAGGCCGCCGGGGAAGTGAAAGCTGTCCGCGGCAGGGACATCCTCGATGCCCTTCAGCAATGCCGGATCGCAGCTCCAGCGAATCTCGACGCCGCCGAACAGATAGGCTTTGGAACGCGCCATCTTGAACAGGCGTTGCGGTTTGAAGGTGGCCTTGGCGCCGAAAATCTCGGCGTCCGGCTTGAAGCGGATTTTGGTGCCGCGGCGGTTGTTGACCTTGCCGAGGTCTTCGAGCTTGCCCTTGGGGTGGCCGCGCTCGAACGCCATCCGGTAGAGTTTTTGGCCGCGCGCGACTTCGACCTCCAGCCGAGACGACAGCGCGTTGACCACGGAGACGCCGACGCCGTGCAGGCCGCCTGAAGTCTCGTAGACCTTCGAGTCGAACTTGCCGCCGGAATGCAACGTGCACATGATGACTTCGAGCGCGGATTTTTTCGGGAATTTCGGATGCGGGTCGACCGGAATGCCGCGGCCATTGTCGGTAACGGCGAGGAATCCGTCGGCGCCTAATTCCACTTCGATGAACGACGCGTGGCCCGCGAGCGCCTCGTCCATGGAATTGTCGATGACCTCGGCGAACAGATGATGCAGCGCCTTCTCGTCAGTGCCGCCGATATACATGCCGGGCCGGCGCCTGACCGGCTCGAGGCCCTCCAGCACTTCGATATCGCGCGCGGTATAGGTGGCTTCCGCGCCGCCAGCGCGCGAAGCGACCTTTAACGGGGGGCGACCCTTGGCTCCGCCGGCGCCGAACAAATCGTCGGAGGCCTTGGTTTTAGTATTCGACTTCAATGGTTTGGGCATGGATTTTCACGTTTTGCACGCGAAGCGCGCGCGGGCGAATCGGTTCCCGAGACTATGCCACGGATGGGCTTAAAAAGTGACAGCCAGTGGGAAGGCAGGCGCTGGGTGCCCGCCGTGGCCTGCGAGTTTCCTTTCAGGCGCGGGTTGAACGGAACACGACGACCGCAAACAACGCCACGGCGGTAACTACAATCAATGACCCCACGATCGGTACGGCGATGTACGCGGTGCCCTTCAGGACCACGATCGCCACACCCGCCGGAAACAGAAAGGCGCCGACGATGTGAAGCCAGCCCTGAAGCTTTGCCAGCGCGGTGTTTCCGGCCCCTGGCACCAGCGTGTAGTAGAGCCCGAACAGGAACAACAAGACGCCGCCGACCAGGTTGAAATGCGCGTGCGCCGGCGCCAGCGTAAAATCCTGCAAGACGCCCATGGCGATCCCGGCGAGCATGCCGACCAGTAGAATCACGACGCCCACGCGCATCATCAGTGCCCCGATCATTGCCTCGTCCTTTCTGCTCTCTTCAGAATGAGATGCGTTTTGATTGAATCGGTCTGTCAGCGAGTTCACTTCACCTCTCCCCGGCGGGGAGAGGTCGATTTGCCAACGGGTCGGCGCAAAGCGCCGCCCGATGATAAACTCCGCAAATCGGGTGAGGGGGCACTGCCCTAGCGAGAAACCGTCATCCCTCACCCCAACCCTCTCCCCTCGAAGTCGGATATATCCGACTTCGACAATTTAAGATGCCCACCTCGGGTAAACCCGAGTTGGGTGGGAGAGGGGGCATACTTCCGTTGCCGCTACTGCTCAACCTAATCTCATCGTGCTCCAGGAATTCAAACGCGGTTGAGACGGCCAAACCTCACGCCGACTCGTCGCCATTGTGACTTGATGTTGCAGGTATGGCCAGCTTAAACAGGGCGACCTTGGCCGGGAAGGGCTTATTGGAATGGAAGATTACACGCGCGCGTTGGCCGATTTCGTGCGCGACCATCAAGCGTGGGCCTCACCCATCGTGTTGGTGTTGGCCTTCGGCGAATCGCTTGCCTTCATCTCATTGCTGATTCCGGCCTGGGGGGCGCTGGTCGCGATCGGCGCGTTGATCGGCGTCAGCGGTATCAGTTTCTGGCCGGTCTGCATCGCGGGCGGGATTGGTGCTGCGCTCGGCGACTGGGTCTCCTATTGGTTCGGCTTCAAATTCAAGGAACATGTCGCGCAGATGTGGCCGTTGTCGCGCTACCCGGAGATCCTGCCGCGCGGCGAGGCGTTTGTGAAAGCCTGGGGCGTGCCGAGCATTTTCATTGGGCGGTTTTTCGGTCCGTTGCGGGCCTCCGTGCCGTTGGCGGCCGGGATCTTCGAAATGCCTTACTGGCAATTCCAATTCGCCAATTGGATATCCGCGCTGGTTTGGTCGGCGGCGCTATTGCTGTTTGGCGACGTGATCGCGCAAATCGCCGAATGGCTGTGGCGGGTGGTTTGACGGTCCAATCCGGACGGGACATCTAAGCGTGGCGTTGCTTGACGTAGGCCGGGTGAGGCCCTATATGCGGCGCCCATGACCAACGCCGTGACCATTGCCGTCATCGCTCGCCGCCGCCGTAGCTCTGCGGCATGGGCGGTCGTCTTTATTTAATTCAAGATTTCGCCCTTGCCGCCGGATACGGTCCGCGGCCTCCTTTCCTGACAGCAGCGCGATCTGATCCGGCGGCTCCCAAGCAGGAGTTCGGCATGTATACGCCTCCGATGTTCAAACCCGATCGCGACGCAAGCCTGGCCTTCGCGCAAGCGCGCGGTTTCGGCGCGGTCTGCGCATGGGACGGCAGCAAGCCGATTGCCTCCTGGGTGCCGTTCATTCTTAACTCCGCCGACGACGGAACGACGCATGCGGCGTTTCATGTTGCGCGCGGCAATTCGCTTGCCAGTTTGGCGGACGGGACGTCGCGATGGCTGTTGGCGGTAACCGGCGCCGATGCCTATGTATCGGCCGACTGGTATGTGTCGGCCGATCAGGTGCCGACCTGGCTGTATCAGGCCGTGCATCTGACGGGGCTGGTGCGAAAACAGTCCGACAGCGAGCTCGGTCCGCATCTCGACGCGCTGAGTGCGAAGTTCGAAAGTCGGCTGGCGCCTAAACCGCCCTGGACGTCCTCGAAGATGACGGCGGCGCGCCTGGAAACGATGAAAAAGGCCATCGTAGGTCTGGTCATGACGGTTGACGAAGTCGAGGGCAGCTTCAAGCTCAACCAGCATAAATCCGACGCCGATCATGCTGCGGTTGCCTCTGCCCTCACGCAACGCCCTGACGAAGCCGCGCAAACGATCGCAAAACAGATGGTCGCGCTGCGGCCGCAGTTGGACTACAAATCATCCACGCCCCTCAGTGTATCCGCGGACTGAAGGAACACGCCATGACCCTCTCCGATACCAAGCAGCCGAAAGTCTTCGCCCCCAGAACGGGCGCCTCGGCGCGGCCCACCGTGTTCGTTGATGGCGCGGCGGGAACGACGGGCCTCGGTATTCACGAGCGGCTTGGCATGCAGAACGACGTCGTGCTCAGGTCCATTGCCGAGGAAAAGCGCAAGGATGCGCACGCCAAGCGGGCGCTGATGGAGGAAGTTGACCTTGTCATCCTCTGCCTGCCTGACGAGGCCGCGCGAGAGACGGTGGCGCTGATCGACAGCATGGGAGCCGCCGCACCCAAGGTGTTGGATGCGTCGACCGCCCATCGCGTCGCCAAAGACTGGACTTACGGCTTTCCGGAACTCGCACAGGATCAGCCAGACAAGATTCGGGCAGCGCGGAAAGTCGCAAACCCCGGCTGCTATCCGACTGGCGCGGTGGCGCTGCTTCGGCCGCTGGTGGATGCGGGGCTCGTGCCGGCGGACTATCCCATCACCATCAATGCGGTGAGCGGTTATTCGGGCGGCGGGAAATCCATGATTGAACGATTCGAAGGCGACACGGCACCGGCCTTCGAACTCTATGGCCTCGGCTTCGAACACAAGCATTTGCCGGAAACCCAGCTTTACTCAAAGCTCGCGCGCCGGCCGATCTTCGTTCCGTCGGTCGGTGATTTCCGGCAGGGCATGCTGGTCTCGGTGCCTTTGCACCTCGATACGCTTCCGGGCAAGCCCGCTTCTTCCGATCTCCACGCCGCGCTGGCAAAGCGTTACGCGGGAAGCGCGTATGTCTCGGTCATGCCGCCCGACAACGAGGCTGCGAAGAGCGGACGGATCGAACCCGAGGCGCTGAACGAGACCGATAGACTCGAGCTCTATGTCTTTTCGAACCACAAATACCCTCAAGCGGTTCTTGTCGCGCGTCTCGACAATTTGGGAAAGGGCGCCTCGGGTGCCGCGGTACAGAACTTGCGGCTGATGTTGGGGCTGGCCGATACGTAAGGTGAGAGACGGGCAAGGCCGCGGCGTTTTGCGTGGGCGGAGAGGCTCCATTGGACGAGGAGACGCTGCAATTCTACAGCGGCAACGCGCAAGCCTATGCCAGGCGCGAGATCACCAAGCATACGAGGCTTGCCCGCTTTCTGGTGCTGCTTCCTCCGGGTGCGGCGATTCTCGAGCTCGGCTGCGGCGCCGGTGCGGATGCGGCGGAAATGCTCGCGCGTGGCTTTGATGTTCGCCCGACGGACGGTTCGCCGGAGATGGCGAGAGTGGCCGCCGCCCGGTTGGGTCGGCCGGTCGAGACCCTGCTGTTTCACGACCTCGACGCGGTCGGCGCCTATGACGGCGTGTGGGCCAATGCGTGTCTCCTGCATGTTCCGAGACCCGAGCTTGCGAAGGTCCTGGCGCTGATCTGGCGGGCGCTGAAGCCAGCCGGCTATTTCTACGCCAGCTTCAAGACGGGGGCCGACGAAGGGCGCGACACGCTCAACCGTTACTACAACTACCCAACGCCGGAATGGCTGCGAGCCACTTACGATGGGGCAGGCAGTTGGAGTTCACTGTCGATCGAGAAGGGCAAGGTCAGAGGTTTCGACGACAAGACGGCCGAGATGCTGTTCGTCGTCGCGCGCAAGACCCTCTGACCTTCAGCGGCCAATCAGGTGAGTGCCGTTCGTTCCCCGGACGCTGCGCGAGCCGCGTTAGCGGTGCGCTGCTGATCCGGGGTCCATCGTGAGGATGATCTCGTGGGTCCCGGCTCTGCGGTGCAACGTGACCGGACGAGGCTTCGCCTCGCCGGGAGGATGCTGCACCGCATCCGGGACACGAGGTCAAAACACCTTAAAGATCGCCAGCGCCAGCACGGCTTGGGCTAGGAATCCGACGGTGAATGCCAGGGTACGGAACACCGGCAGGCCCAGCGTATAGACGACGAGATGGGCGACTCGCGCCCAGAAATAGACCGCGCAGGCGTAGACGGTCCATTTCGTGGAGTAATCGAGCTGCGCCAGGATCAACACCAGCGGCGCAAAGATCACGAGGTTTTCGACCGCGTTGTCATGCGCGAATATCAGGCGCGAGGCCCACTCCGCATGCGGTTTGTCGTTGCGCGACGGATTGGCCATCGTGCCGAGCAATCCGCGCACCTGGACGCGATTGAGGATATAGGGAATCCACAACAGCCCCGTCAAAATTACCGTCAACGTCAGCCAGAACAACTCAGGCGTCATCAATCCAGGCGTCATCGTTTCCCCCTGCTCAATTTTCAAGTCCACCCCGTTGGGACGATCGCTTATATCCGAGCGTGTGGGGTTGCGCTATGCGCGGACACGCACGTAGCTGCCCGGCGCGTCCTCGATTGGAGGCATGGTGTCTGCGCCCACGGAGCGGGCGGGCACTTCCTCCGGGTCGATCGACGAAAGCCATTCGCGCCAATCCGGCCACCACGAACCCGTATGCTCTTCGGCGCCCTTGAGCCATTCGGCCAGCGTCACGTCCTTGATATTGTCGTTGGTCCAGTACTGGTATTTGCCCGACGATGGCGGATTGACTACGCCCGCAATATGTCCCGACCCCGACAGGACATATTTCACCGGCCCGCCGAAAAACTGCGAGCCGTAAAGCACTGAATCGGCCGGCGCGATATGGTCCTCGCGCGTCGCGAGGTTGTAGATCGGCACCTTGATCTTCGAAAGATCGAGCATCGTGTTGTCGAGCACCATCGTCCCCGACGACAGCCGGTTTTCGAGATAGCAGTTGCGCAGGTAGTAGGAATGGTTCGCCGCCGGCATCCGCGTCGCGTCCGAATTCCAATGCAAGAGATCGAATGAAGAGGGCGACTTTCCCTTCAGATAATTGCTCACGACGTAGGACCAGATCAGGTCGTTCGATCTCAACATGTTGAACGCCATGGCCATCTTGGCTCCCTCGAGCACGCCGGCCGCCTGCATGTCGCGCTCGATTGCCGAAATCTGGCTTTCATCGACGAACACCAGAAGATCGCCGGCGTGGGTGAAATCGACCTGGGCCGCCAGGAACGTCGCTGAGGTCACGCGCACGCGGCGTTTCTCGGCAAGCCACGCCAGCGTCGTGGCGAGCAGGGTGCCGCCGACGCAATATCCCATGGTGTGGACTTTCATCTCGCCAGTGACCCGCTCGATCGCGTCCATCGCCGCCAGCGGGCCCTGCTTCATGTAGTCTTCCCAGGTCTTGGCGCCGAGACTCTTGTCCGGATTGACCCAGGAAATCACGAACACGGTGACGCCATTGTCGACGCACCATTTGATGAAGGATTTTTCCGGTTTGAGGTCGAGGATGTAGAATTTGTTGATCCAGGGCGGCACGATCAGGAGCGGCGTGCGCAGCACGTTCTCCGTCGACGGCGCGTACTGAATTAGCTGCATCAGATCGTTCTGGAAAATCACCTTGCCCGGCGTCGTCGCCATGTTGACGCCGACCTCGAGATTGGAGGGATCGGATTGGCGGATGCGCAGCATGCCGCGGCCGGCCTCGATATCTTCGGCCAGCATTTGCATGCCGCGAACAAGGTTGTCTCCGTTCGACGTCAAGGTCTCCCGAAGCACCTCCGGGTTGGTCAGCACGAAATTCGAGGGCGCCAGCGCATTGGTAACTTGTTGAACGTAGAACTCCGCCTTCTTGCGGGTGTGCGGATCGAGGCCCTCGGCATTGCGCACCAAATCGTGCGCCCACTGCGTCGTCAGCAGATAGAGTTGCAGCACGAAATCGAAGAACTGGTTGGATTTCCATTCGGGATCGGCAAAGCGCTTGTCGCGCGGGGACGGCGCGATCGCGGGCGGCGCATCTTCGCCGGCGAGCCGCCGCATCGACGAGCCCCACAGGTCGAGATAGGCCTTGGCGATTTTCGATTGAACCTCGGCCGCGCGATTGTTGTCGGACAGCCAATATTCCGCCACCGCACTGAATGTCTTGACGAGCTCGGTCAATTCATTCGGCGGCTTGTCCTTGGCTTCGCCGTTCTCGCGCGGCGCAAGATAGGCGGCGAGCGCCTTGCCGCTGTTCTCCATCGCCCGTGCGAGGTTCAACGCGAAAGCCTCGGGGTCGAATTTCTGTTCCGTCTCGGTTTCAGTCGTGACGTCAGTCATGACGCAACACTATAGGTTCATTTCAACTTCGTCACCGCGCAGTTCGACGCTGGCGCGCTCAAAAAAATCGCTGACAACAAGTTGCGTGTTGCACTGCGATATTTTACCTTTGTCTCGTCACATTGAGGCCGCATGGATGCGGATTGTTGTTTGGGTTTTAATGAATCCGGGCGACAATGGTTGCTGCCGACTGGTTCAATGGCGGTGGTGCCACAATTGGCGGCTTTAAGGACTGCGAACGCGTGTCGATCGGTCGAAAATCGAGGGGACTCGCTGTGGGAGCGCTGCTGCTGGCGGCGCTGGCCATGGGCGGCTGCTCGATTCCGATCTCGGACATGCCGGGTGGAACTTCCGCAGACGCACAAGCGCGCCCAAAGGACAGTGGCGGCTACCTTCCGGTGAATCAACTGCCGCCGGATCGGGATGAGGCCGCGATGAACCCCGCCGAGCGGGCCAAGGTCCAAAGCGAACTCGTTGCCGCGCGAGACCGCCAGGCTTCCGCGGTGGCCGCAAAAGACGCGGCTGCGAAGTGCTCTGACGCTGGCGCGAACGGGCGTCCGTGCTAAAAGGACGCTGGTTCAACCGCCAATCAGGGCACAATCCATAATTTGCGCCTGAATTCGCACTAAATCATTGATTTTGAGCGATTTCCGGACGAAACCGAAAACGCTTCGTTGCAAAATATGTCGGCGATTCTGTCCTTACGGGTTGCCGGAGCAAGGTCCCATGGAAGATTTTTACCGCATCCGCCGTCTGCCGCCTTACGTGTTCGAGCAGGTCAACCGGGCCAAGGCGGCCGCGCGCAATGCCGGCGCCGATATCATCGATCTCGGCATGGGCAATCCGGATTTGTCGACGCCACCCCATGTCATTGAAAAGCTGAAGGAGACGCTGGGAAAACCGCGAACCGATCGCTACTCGGCCTCGCGGGGAATTACCGGCCTGCGCAAGGCGCAAGCGGCCTATTACGACCGGCGTTTCGGCGTCAAACTCAACCCGGAGACCCAGGTCGTTGCGACGCTGGGCTCGAAAGAGGGTTTTGCCAACGTCGCGCAGGCGATCACCGCGCCGGGCGATGTGGTGCTGTGTCCAAATCCCAGCTATCCGATCCATGCCTTCGGATTTTTGATGGCGGGCGGCGTGATCCGCTCGGTGCCGTCGGAACCGACGCCGTTATTCTTCCAGGCAGTGGAGCGGGCGATCGTCCATTCGATCCCAAAGCCGCTTGCGCTCGTCGTCTGCTACCCCTCCAATCCCACCGCCTACGTGGCGAGCCTTGATTTTTACCGTGATCTGGTGGCGTTCGCGAAGAAGCACGAGATCTTCATCCTGTCGGATCTCGCTTATGCGGAGGTTTATTTCGACGACAGGAACCCGCCGCCTTCCGTGCTGCAGGTCCCCGGCGCGATGGATGTCACGGTCGAATTCACCTCGATGTCGAAGACCTTCTCGATGGCCGGCTGGCGGATGGGATTTGCGGTCGGCAATGAGCGGATCATTGCGGCACTGGCGCGGGTGAAATCCTACCTCGACTATGGCGCGTTCACGCCGATCCAGGTGGCGGCGACCGCGGCGCTCAATGGTCCGGAGGATTGTATTCGCGATATGCGCGAAACCTATCGCAAGCGAAGGGATGCGCTGGTGGAGTCCTTTGGACGGGCCGGTTGGGTGATCCCGCCGCCCGAAGCCTCGATGTTTGCCTGGGCGCCACTGCCGGAGGTTTTCCGCGGCGTCGGCAGCATGCAGTTTGCGACCCTGCTCGTCGAGAAATCCGGCGTGGTCGTTTCACCCGGGGTCGCCTTTGGCGAACATGGCGAGGGCTTTGTCCGGATTGCCATGGTGGAAAACGAGCAACGCATTCGTCAGGCCGCCCGCGGAGTACGCCGCTTCCTTGAAAGCGGGATCGAAACGTTGCACAACGTCGTTCCTCTCGCCAACCGGCGCTAAATTTCTCCGGCAGGTTCTTCCGTCATGGTCGCACCCCTGAAAGTGGGTATTGCGGGGCTCGGCACCGTTGGCGCCGAGGTGGTCCGTCTTATCGAGCAGCAGAGCCGAACCTTGTCGGCGCGCAGCGGGCGCGCCGTTCGCGTCGTTGCGGTCACGGCCCGTTCGAAGGTCAAAAAGCGCGGCCTCGATCTGCGCGACATTGCCTGGGCGAAGAGTGCCTTAGCGCTGGCCAGCGATCCCGGCATCGATTGCCTGGTCGAATTGATGGGTGGGGCGGGCGAGCCGGCCTTGTCGGCGATCGAAACCGCGCTCAAATCCGGCAAGTCGGTCGTCACCGCCAACAAGGCGCTGATCGCCCGGCATGGGCTGCGGCTGGCGCATGCCGCCGAAAAGCACGGCGGTGCGCTGAATTTCGAAGCCGCCGTCGGCGCCGCCATTCCCGTCGTCAAGACCTTGCGCGAGGGGCTGGCGGGTACCAGCGTCAATCGCGTCTACGGCATTCTCAACGGCACCTGCAATTACATCCTGACCCGGATGGAACAGGAAGGCCTGTCGTTTGCCGAATGCCTGAAGGACGCCCAGCGGCTCGGTTATGCGGAGGCCAATCCGTCATTCGATGTCGACGGCCATGACACCGCGCAGAAACTCGCCATTCTCGCCAGCCTCGCCTTCGGCACCAAGGTCGCCCAGAGCGCGGTCTATGTGGAAGGCATCTCGTCGATCGCGCCGGAAGATTTACGCGCGGCCGAGGAACTCGGTTACCGTGTCAAACTGCTCGGGGTCGCGGTGCGGACCGCCAAGGGCATCGAACAGCGCGTGCACCCGACCATGGTGCCGAAATCGTCCTCGATCGCGCAGGTCATGGGCGTCACCAATGCGGTGACCATCGACGGCGAGGGGATCCCGCCGATCACGCTGGTGGGTCCGGGCGCGGGCGGAGCGGCTACCGCGTCCGCCGTCGTCGCCGACATCGCCGATGTCGCCCGCGGCATCCGCGCTCTTCCGTTCGGCCGCCCGGTCGAGCGGTTGCGAGCGACCAAAAAGGCGCCGATGGAACGCCACGAGGGCGGCTACTACATCCGCCTGATGGCGCGCGATCTGGCGGGAACCGCCGCCACCATCGCCACCCGGCTGGCGCAACAAAAAATTTCCATTGAATCAATCGTGCAGCGCCATCGCGACGGCGTTGACGCGGGCCGGATGACCGGGAAAGCTGCGCCGGTGCCGGTTATTTTGATCACCTATGCCACCAGCGAAGACGCGGTGCATCGCGCGCTTGAAGCGGTGCAGCGGGACAAGGTGATCAGCGGCAAGCCGCAGGTGATACGGATCGAAAAGAACTGAGCATGATCCGAAAAAAGTCGAAGCCGGTTCCTTGCGACAAACGCCACGCGTTTTGCGCGGAGGTCCGTGCGTTAAGTTCTAAAGGAGTACGCCGATGTCGACCCATATTTCCGTTCCGCCGCAGCTCATGCTGGAGCGCGTTCTCACGCTGGAGATCGTGCGGGTGACGGAGCGCGCGGCGGTGTCGGCGGCGCGGCTGCGCGGGCACGGCAACGAGAAGGCCGCGGACCAGGCCGCGGTGGACGCGATGCGCCGCGAGCTCAACAAACTGCCGATCGAAGGCACGATCGTGATCGGCGAGGGCGAGCGCGACGAGGCGCCGATGCTTTTCATCGGCGAGAAGGTCGGGCTGAACGCCGGCCCAAGAGTCGATATCGCCGTCGATCCGCTCGAGGGCACCACGCTGTGCGCCAAGAACATGCCGGGCGCGATCGCGACCATGGCTATGGCCGACGGCGGCACGCTGCTGCACGCGCCCGATGTCTACATGCAGAAGCTCGCCATTGGTCCGGGTTATCCCGCCGGCGTCGTCGAACTCGATGCGCCGCCGGCCGACAACGTTCGCCGCCTCGCCAAGGCCAAGGGCGTCGACGCTTCTGCCATCACCGTGCTGGTGCTCGATCGCCCGCGCCACGCCGACATCATCAACGGCGTGCGCTCGACCGGCGCGGCAGTTCGCCTGATCACCGACGGCGACGTCGCGGGCGTCATCCATTGCGCCGACCCCGACAATACCGGGGTCGACATGTATATCGGCACCGGCGGCGCGCCCGAAGGCGTGCTGGCGGCCGTAGCGCTACGCTGCATCGGCGGCCAGATGCAATGCCGGCTGATCCTCGACAGCGAGGAGAAGCGCGAGCGCGCCCGCAAGATGGGCGTCACCGATCCGCGTATGATTTACGGCATCGAGGACATGGCCAAGGGCGACTGCCTGTTCGCCGCCACCGGCGTCACGACCGGATCGCTGCTTGCCGGGGTCAAGTTCCGCAAGGACGTGATCGAGACCCATACCGTGGTCATGCGCTCGGTGACCGGAACGGTCCGCTACATCAAGGCCGAGCATCGGCAGCTTGAGAAATTTCATCTTGATTGAAAGATGCCGTCATTCCGGGATGGTCCGAAGGACCAGACCCGGAATCTCGAGATTCCGGGTTCGCGCTGACGTGCGCCCCGGAATGACGGACTAAGGAGGAGCGAAAATGTCCGACATTTCGCAAGTGAAAGCGCTGGTGTTCGATGTGTTCGGCACCTGCGTCGACTGGCGCACCAGCCTGATCAATGATTTCACCAAATGGAGCCTGACGCGCGGCGTGCATGCGGACTGGACAGCGCTGGTAGATGGCTGGCGCGCGGTCTATGCGGCGTCGATGGACGAGGTGCGCAAGCATCCGGAGCATGGTTATGTGATCCTGGACACGCTGCATCGGAGGTCCCTGGAAAAGCTCGTGGCCCAGCTCGAGATTTCCGGATTGACCGAGGCCGACCTGCATTACCTGACAATGGGCTGGCACCGGCTTCATCCCTGGGCCGATACCGTCGGCGGGCTGACGCGGCTAAAGACAAAATACATCATCGGCCCGCTCTCCAACGGCAACGTCGCGCTGTTGACGGAGATGGCGAAATTTGCACGCCTGCCGTGGGATCTGATCCTGTCGGCCGAACTGTTCGAGCATTACAAGCCCGATCCCGAGACTTATCTCGGCGCCGCGCGTCTGCTGTGTCTTTA
>DATGGY010000266.1:0-14391 GCA_035308285.1 Bradyrhizobium sp.
TTTCGACAAAGGGGCCGCCGGAGAAGGTGCAGCAGTCACCCGAATCCGTGCCGTTGATCCAGAACGCGAGTGAGATCGCGTCGCCGAAAACGAAATCCACCTCGCCGCGCCGCAGCGCCGCGCGCGCCGCCTCGTCGTTCGGATAGCTGTGCAACTCCGCATCGGTGAACATCGCCTTCAGATACGCCTCATGCGCGGTGCCCGCGACGACGCCGACCTTGCGGCCTTCGAGAAATTCGGGGCGCACTTCGCGCATCGCCGAATCCTTCCGCGACACGAAGCGCGCCGGCGCGCGGTAATACGGATCGCTGAAGTCGAGCCGCGTGCGCAGTTGCGGCGTCACGGCGAGCGAGGCGATGATCGCGTCACCCTTGTTGCTCGTGAGCGCATCGACCAGCGTCTCGAAACGCCGCATCTGGACGGTGCAGGTGACCTTGATCTCGTCGCAGATCATCCGCGCCAGATCGACGTTGAAGCCGGCCGGGTTGCCATCGGGGCCGGTGAAATTGAACGGCGGATAATCCGTCTCGGTCAAGAACCGGATCACCGTGAGGCGCGAAAGATCCGGCCGCTCCGGCCGCCGCCGCGGATCCCAGAAACCGGGCACCGCCTGAGGTGCTGCTTCCACGACGGGCTTGGCCGCGCTTTGGCTTGAGGCCCCCTGGGCATGGGCCACGCCGCCAGCCAGAACCAGGGCCAATAGTGTGGCCGCCAGCCAGCCGACGGCCGGCGCGATGCCGGCTCGGCTGGGCCATCTGTCGTCCAAGAAAGAAGCTCTCGGGAGGGGCATCGCCGCCGTTTTTCTCTTGAGATCGACGGCCTTATAGACCATCTGCCCGACAAGGCGAACGCCGTTGGGCCGCCCGATTCGAGCCCGCAGGCCCTTTCGCGGCTTCAGAGGTAGCGCCTGAGGTCGGCTGCGGCGTCCTCGGGCTTGCGGTTGAGGTTGAACGGAGAAACGAATTTGCCGTCACGGTCCATCAAATAGATCAGCGCGGTATGGTCCATGGTGTAGTCGCCGTCCTTCAAGGGCACCTTCTTGGCATAGACCCGGTACTCGGAAAGCACTTTGGCGATCTGCTCGGGATTGCCGGTGAGGCCTTTCAGGCGTGGATCGAAACTCGACAGATAGTCCTTCATCGCCGCCGTGGTGTCCCGCTCGGGGTCGACCGAGATGTAGTAGGCGTTGAGGCGGTCGGCGTCCTTGCCCATCGCCCGCAGCACCTCGGACATCTCGAACAGCGTCGTCGGGCAAATGTCCGGGCAATGGGTGAAGCCGAAGAAGATCAGCGTCGGATGCCCCTGCATGCTCTTTTCGGTCACGGTCTGACCGCTCTGGTCGGTCAACTGGAACGGCCCGCCGATCGCGGCAGGAGAGGCGACGTGCCGCAATCCGCCGAGCGCCCACAGCATCAGCACAAGGCCGACAACCAGGCTTCCGGCAAACGCTCCAATTACGACCAGCGGGCGGGCGGTCCGATCCATCGTCACATTTCCCATTGCGGGGTCAGAAGCATGCCGAGATGCCGGAGGCGATCGTCTCGAAGAAAACCGCCGTCCCGTAATGGAGCCACAACGCCAGCGCGCCAAGCACGAGGACGGCGACAAGCGCCGCGGCCCCGGCCACCACGGCCCGCGCTACCCGGCGCGGGGTTTGCCCGTGCATTTGCTGCGGCGCGGAAAGCGGGAGAGCCATCTATCGACCATCTGACCAAAGGAACCGGCCATGCGGTGTTGGGCCACCGCGCGGCCGGTCAGTCCTTTCAGATAAAACGAGGGGTGCGGCCGGGCAAGCGCCACGGCCGCAGCGGTCATCACGTCGTGCTGATCGGATCGGCGGGTTTAGCGCTGAGCGGAGGCCCGGGCGTCGAGGTAGCACGGGTGGTACATGCTCGTCAGTTCCTTGCCGCGCAAATAGAGCATGCGCGCGGTCAATCCGCCGCGCTGGTTGATCCACTTCTTCACAGGCGGCGGGTACATTGAATAGAGCATGTGCGTCGCTTCGGGGTTGGTGATCGCTTGCCCGTCTTCGTTGAGGTCCCAAGCCGCGTGGAACCCGAGCGCCGCGTGGGACGTCACGCATATCTTGTCGTGGGGAATGGCGCCGAGAACGATAGTGCAGGCCGAGGCGCACAGGCCGTCGATAATCACCATCTCGCCCGAACTGCGCACTTCCTGGTACTTGTCGACATAGGTGCCGATCCGCCCGCCACGGTCCTCGCCGATACGCACCACCGCCTGGCTTGCCCCCATGCCCGCCAGCAACAGAACCACGGCGAGCACCCCCGTCATTAACTTCATATTTAGCTTCCTGCCCGAGTCCGAACCTGTCGAAAGCGAATCCGACCGCCTTGCTGTGATGCACTGCCAGCGTGTTGCGAGTTGGCCGTTTTGTCCAGATGCAGGGCGCTCCCCAAATCAAATTCAAATCAAGTGTTGCAGGCAGGCTGCACCCTCCCCGGAAGGGTCGTAAGCTTGAACATGGCGTTCTCATGGCGGGGTAGGCCAAAGGCCCATTTCCCGTTGACCGCCCTTGGGGCCGCGGGCTTCAATCGGTTCCCAAATGGGGGACCGGCAATGGCCGAGGATGCTGACGTCATCGTGGTCGGCGGCGGCCTTGCCGGCCTTGTCGCCGCCACCGAGATCGCTGACGCCGGCAAGCGGGTCATCGGGGTCGATCAGGAGGGCGAACTGAGACTCGGCGGCCAGGCCTTCTGGTCGTTTGGCGGGCTATTTTTGGTCGATTCCTCCGAGCAGCGCCGGCTTGTGGCCTTTGCGGCCGGCGAGAAACGCGGCTGGCTGCGGGCGATGGGCCACCGTATTTTTCCGGTGGTCGGCCGGCCTGAGCGCGGCGGCTATGACGCCATGAGCCACGGCAATTCGGTGCCGGTTCCATGTCACCTGGGGCACCTGCCCGGGCATTGCCGAGCCGTTCGAGCGGCGGGCGCGCGGAGCCCAGCGCGCAGTGGCGAACAACGCTCCGGCGCGCTAAGTAGCGGCGACATCCAAATGGAGAGGAAAAATGACCATCCAGCGTTTCGATACCGGGCCGCGCATGAGCCAGGCCGTCGTCCACGGCGATACCGTCTATCTCGCCGGCATCGTAGCCAACAACACGGCGGGAGAAAGCGTGACGAAACAGACGCAGGAGGTGCTCTCGATCATCGATGGTCACCTGGCAAGAGCGGGAAGCGATAAGTCCAGGCTTCTGAGCGCGACGATCTATCTGACCGACATGACGACGTTTGGCGAAATGAACGCAGTATGGGACGCCTGGGTCTCGCCGGGACATACGCCGGCGCGCGCCACCGTCGAGGTCAAACTTGCAGCAGCCCGCTACAATGTCGAGATCATGGTGACCGCGGCGCGATAATGCCCCCGAAAGGCCGGGAACCTATTTGGCTTTGCGGTATCTAACCTGTCGGCAGTCCAAATCGTCCTCGGACCGGTTGGAGTAATCATGGCCCACGCCCACGCGCCACAAATCCCCCCCGCAACGACCGGCGACGCCGAATTGGTCCGACGCGCCCGCGGCCGTGATGAAGCGGCCATTCGCCTGATCGTGCAATCGAACAACCGCAGGCTTTTCCGGCTCGCCCGCGGCATCCTGCGCAACGACGCCGAGGCCGAGGACGTCGTCCAGGAGACTTACGTGCGGGCCTTCACTCACCTCGACAGTTTTCGCGGCGACTCTAGTCTGGCGACATGGCTGTCGCGCATCGCCATGAACGAGGCCTTGGGCCGGCTGCGACGCCAGCGCCCAAGCGTCGAATGGACATCGCTGGCGCCGGGAGTCCTGGAGGCCCAGATCATTCAGTTTCCCCTCTCGGCTGCATCCGACCCGGAAAAGACCATGGCACAACGTGAAATTCAAAAAGTCGTCGAGCACGCCATCGACGACCTTCCCGAAGCCTTTCGCATCGTCTTCGTCACCCGCGTGATCGAGGGCATGAACGTCGAGGAAACGGCCGAGCTTCTTGGGCTGAAGCCGGAAACCGTGAAGACCCGGCTGCACCGCGCCCGCACCATGCTGCGCGAAAACGTCGAGAACAAAGTCGGCCCCGTGGTGATGGAGGCGTTTCCATTTGCCGGCAAGCGCTGCGATCGCCTGACGGAGGCGGTGCTGAAGCGGCTCGGGTTCACAGCGTAATTTTTCAGCGCGCGGCGGATGCTCCTGATCCACTTTTCAAACAGCACATCGTAGCCCGGATGAGCGCATCGATATCCGGGGACGAACGTGGCGCGGACCCCGGATGTCGCGTTCGCTCACCCTGGGCTACGGGACTGCATTTGCGGCCATGCCTTCACGTCGACCCACCCGCACCCAACCGCGACGCGCCGATGATCCGGCCGTCGGGGGCTTCCAGCACGACTGCGACATCCTGCCCTTCCGGGAATTTTTCGTTGATGCGCAGCACGCTTCCCGACCATTGGCCGACGGAGCGGATCGAGCGGACGACATTGGCTTCCGTCAGCGTTCGCCCGCCGTTTTCGCCGCGGCCGATCGCGGTCGTGTGTTCGTGGTCGAAACCGATCAGCAGGATGCGGCCCTTGCCGCTGCCGGCGCCGACCTCGATCGACACCTGCTCGCCGCTCTTGGTCACGCTGACCGCGGCCGCCGTTTGACCGCTACGCTTGGCGTTCTCGATCGCCCGGCCAACGTCGCCGCGATCCGAGCCGACCGCGCTGGTGGCGCCGTCGACGACAATCTCCGGCGTATAGGAGCCGTCGCCGAAGCGGCGGCCATACACGTCCTGGCGCTGGGTCGCGGCTTCCAGCGAGAACGGATCCTTCCAGCCCAGACGATCCCAGTACGTCACGTGGAAAGCGAGCGCCAACACATCGCGCCGCCCTTTCGACAATTCGTTCAAATAGGCGTTCGCCGGCGGACAGGACGAGCAGCCCTGCGAGGTGAACAGTTCGACCACGACGGGCCGCTCCGCGGCAAAGCCCGCTGCGGGACCAAGAGCTGCGATCAATCCGATGGACATGACAAGGCGCGAGAGCATGGCGATCCTCCTTAACTGTCGGTCCACCTTCTTCGCGGCCGGGGCTTGCGTTGTTACGCGCGGGCCAAGGCCGAAGCCGCCCGGGACGGGCGGAATCGGCGCATCACACGAAATCTTGAAGGACCAGAGAGGCTGGAGCGGGCGAAGGGAATCGAACCCTCGTATGCAGCTTGGGAAGCTGCCGTTCTGCCATTGAACTACGCCCGCGTACTTATTTAATAAAATCAGGGACTTCTCGTACTTTTGGCCTGATATTCGCCTCGCATCATTGCGTCATCGTGATGTCGGCTGCCCATCCTCCAGCGATCTTTATATCGGTTGCGATGCGCCCCGAAAACCCCAGAACCCAATAACACCGGGTGGCGTGACGCATCGAGGTTGATGTCAGCCTTGCCCCTAAAGCGACGCGTGCCATCATCACCCATCTGGCGCGGCAACAAAAACGCATGCTAGCTCGCGCGGATTTGTCTCTGAGATCGTCGACCGGCGGCGCCTGTCGCACTGCCCAGAATGTCGCCGCAGCCAAACAGGTTAGGCGGCAAACAGGTTAGGTGAAGGTCCAAGTCGCCGGAGAGGTCTAAGCGGCGCCCGTTCTGGAGCAGACGCGAAAATCAGTGTAACGTCAGACCTCGTTCTTGCACTAATCGTCGATAAGCGATGGCCAACCTTCCTCGTCTTAAACCAGACCCGATTCCGCCCTTCCATCCCGTGCCGGAATTCCTGGCTGAGGGTGAGCTCAAGGCGCGTTACGAGGACATGAAGGCCGTCCTTGGCGTGCCGTGGATGGGCGTCGTGACGATGAGCTTCGCGCATTATCGCGCTTTCTACGACGCCCTCTGGCAGGGTACGCGTACGCTTTGCGCGTCGCGCGACTTCACCGATGCATGTCATCGCCTCAGGCATTTGGCCGAAGAAAAGGTGAGCGCGCTTGGGCCACCGCCCCTTCGCAAGCGGCTCGCGCAAATCGGCTATGCCGAGCGCGAGCTCCAGGAGATCGATGAGAGCATCGAGATCTTCTCCGAGGGAAATTTCCCCTACCTTCTGCTGGCGACGCTTGCGCGCTTGCTGCTTGAAGGCGGGGAACTCCACACCCCACACGACATCGGTATTCAAACAGAACCGGCGTCGCCGAGGGCCGCGGGAAAACTCGTCCTGATGGAATATCATCATGCCGACGCCTCGGCGCGCCTCGTCTTCGACGACGTGAAAGCGGCGCTGGGCCTGCCTTTCCTTAATACGGACTACCGTGCGCTGGCCCGCTGGCCCAGCTATTTCGCGCTTGCCTGGGCGGATTTGCGGCCGAGGCTCCAGCGAGGCGAATACGAGACGTTGGTCGCCGGGATTCACGAGGCCGCGGTCTCGACCGTTCGGTCGCTACCCAACTACGGCAACTTGCGCGGCGAGGCGCTGCGGGCAACCGCCCGAAGCAGCGCGTCGGAAGGCGAAGTTCTTTCGGTCGTGCGCCTCTTCCAGTGGTTGCTGCCCGGCCTCGTCGCCAACATCGCTTTCTTTCGTGCTCAATTGCGATAGCCGATCTTTGTGCGGCGCGCGCAAACCAAGCGCGGCCGAAACGCGCCGGGTATAGCGATCAACGCCGGTTCGCGTGAAGAAAACGTGCCAAAACAACAATCTAGAGCTTCGGTTCTGATTCAATCAGAACCGATAATGCTCTATTGGCCGAGACCGTGCGGCCCGCCAAAGGCGTTTGACCGGAGACCCCGTCGCCTCAACCGAATCCAAAATTTTTTAAGTGCGGCCGTTTGCGACGGTGATATGATGCTCGCGGGGAAGTTGCGTATGTCGGGGCGGGCGTACACCATATTCGACACGGCGATCGGCCGATGCGGCATCGCATGGGGCCATGCGGGTATTGTCGGCGTGCAGCTCCCCGAGGCCCGTGAGATCGAGACCCGCAAGCGGCTGTTTCACCTCTATCCCGACGCGCGCGAAACACGCCCGCCGCCGAACATCGCAATCGCAATCGAGGGCATCGCCGCGCTGCTGCGCGCCAAGGCCTGCGATTTCTCCGACGTCACGCTCGACATGACCGGCATTCGCGCTTTCGATCAGCGCGTCTACCGGATTGCTCGCGAGATTCCGCGCGGCCACATCCTTACCTATGACGAGATCGCGGCGCGGCTCGGGGCTTCCGCCACGGTCCGGACGGTAGCGCAGGCGATCGCCCGTAACCCTTTTGTGATCATCATTCCCTGTCATCGCGTGCTCGAACCCGGCGGCTACGCCGACAAAATCTCCCCGCATGGCGGGATTATCTCCAAGCGCCGGCTGCTCTCGATCGAGGGCACCGCCTCTCCGAACAGCAAGACCCTGTTCGACGTGTTGCTCCCGGTTGCGCCGCCGCGGCTGCCCAGCTAAATTTCACATCATGAACAGAACCACGCTTCTGCATCGTCCGTCGATCGCGGTGTCCGACTTCCGTTGTAGCGCCGGGCCGGACGACAAACCGTTCGTCGAACAGTATCGCTGCCACTCCATCTCTTACGTGCGCAAAGGCAGCTTCGGGTGCAAAACCCGCGGCCGCAGTTTCGAGCTGGTGGCGGGATCGGTTCTGATTGGGTTTCCCGGCGACGAATATATCTGCACCCACGATCACGTCTGCGGCGACGAATGCCTGTCATTCTTCTTAAGCGCGGAATTGGTCGACATGATCGGAGACCATCCGCAGGCATGGCGGGCCGGCGCCGCGCCGCCGCTGCCCGGATTGGTGGTACTCGGCGAGCTGGCTCAAGCCGCGGCCGACGCGCGCTGCGACATCGGCCTTGACGAGGTCGGGCTGCAATTGGCCGGCCGCTTTATCGAGGTGATGTCGGGACGCCCGCGCCGCGCGATAGAGATCAAGGCCCGCGACCGCCGCCGCGCGGTGGAAACCGCGCTCTGGATCGATGCGAATTCGCACCGAGAGATCGACCTCGACGCCGCGGCCCGCCAGGCCGGGATCAGCCCGTTCCACTTCCTGCGGCTGTTTGCCAACGTGCTCGGCGTCACCCCGCATCAATATCTGGTGCGGGCGCGGCTGCGTCACGCGGCGCGGCTCTTGACGAACGAAGACATCGCCATCACCGAAATCGCCTACGATGTCGGCTTTAACGATCTCTCCAATTTCGTGCGGACGTTCCACCGTGCGGCGGGCGTCTCCCCGCGGGCCTTCCGCGAGGCCGCGCGGGGGAACCGCAAGATTTTCCAAGATCGGCCCGCCCTGCACTGACTAGGCTCGTCTCCATCTTCGCGGGTATTGAACCCGCGGGCTTTGAATGGAGACCATCATGTACGACCATATCGGCATCAAAGTCGGCAATCTCGACGCCAGCGTGCGTTTCTACACGGCAGCACTCGCGCCGCTCGGCTATGTCCTGTGCTCGCGCGACGAAAACGGCGCGGGATTTGGGCCCAAGGGCGAACCGGCGCTATGGCTCTATCGGCACGAGGGGCCGGTCGCCGGCGCCCACATTGCGTTCCGCGGTCCCGATCACGCCGCGATCCGGAAGTTTCACGATGCCGGCGCGAAGGCCGGCGGCCGCGACAATGGCGCGGCCGGGCCGCGGGCCGATTACAGCCCGACCTATTTCGCCGCGTTTCTGATCGATCCCGACGGCAACAATGTCGAGGCGGTGTGTGCGTAGTGCCAGCAACGTCATTCCGGGATGTACGTCAGCACAAGACCCCAGATGCGCAATTGCGCATCGGGAAATCTCGAAGTTCCGGGTTCGCTCGCTTTGCTCGCGCCCCGGAACGACCATTTAAAAAAGGACCGCCCGATGGCTTCCATCACCAAGGACTTCCCGATCGACGCCCTCTCCGACAACGTCTGGGCGGCGGTGCGCGATTTCGGCGCGGTGCATAAGTTGGCGCCGGGATTTGTGACCGACACGCGTCTCGACGGCGATGCGCGCATCGTGACCTTCCATAACGGCAACGTGGCGCGCGAGCTGTTCGTCGATTGCGACGACGCGCGGCGGCGCCTTGTCTATGCGATCGTCGGCGAGCGCGTGAAACATTACAGCGCATCCGTCCAGGTCATCGACGATGGGCCAGCGCGCAGCCGGGTGATCTGGATCGTCGACGTGCTGCCTAACGAAATCGCGCCCTATATCTCAGGCCAGATGGATCAGGGCGTGCTGGCGATGCAGAAGGCGCTCCGGCGGGGGGCCGCATGACAGCATCTCCGTTCCTCGATGCGCTCGGCGCGGACGGCCCTGCGGCCGACCGCGTTGGCAAGATGGACCTTTACGGACGCTTCGTCGGCTCCTGGGAGCTCGACGTCACGCAAATTGCCGAAGACGGCTCGCAGCGTCGTCGCAAGGGCGAATGGCATTTCGGCTGGGCGCTGGAAGGCCGCGCGATCCAGGACGTCTGGATCGTCCCGCCGCGCGGCGAATTGCGTCACGGCGATGCCGCGGCCGGCGTCAATTCCTACGGCACGACGCTTCGGGTCTACGACCCCAGGATCGATGCCTGGCAAATCCAGTGGACCGATCCGGTCACTCAGAACTTCCTCCGGATGGTCGGCCGCGAGGAAGGCGGCGATATCGTTCAGCTCGGGACCCGACCGGACGGTCAACTGATCCGGTGGCGCTTTTCGGAAATCATG
The DNA here is from genome assembly GCA_035308285.1 of Bradyrhizobium sp. Lineage (GTDB taxonomy): Bacteria > Pseudomonadota > Alphaproteobacteria > Rhizobiales > Xanthobacteraceae > Bradyrhizobium. The sequence continues at coordinate 9,619 of DATGGY010000266.1, forward strand.
CAAAATTCGTTTCGATGGACGGGCGAAATCTCGGCCGACGGGGGAGCGGGTTGGCGTCTACAGGTTGATTTCTCCGCCAGGCGCGCCGCATAGGCCTCACCCCCAGTTGGGCAGTGTGATCTTTCTCACAGAACTGGCGCCCGCAGCTCCCTAAGTCTACATGATGCGTCCGGTTTGTTCCGCCTCCCGCGGAGCTACGCATTGAGGACAAAAACCATGATTGGAGCTCGCAAGGTTGTTTGCGCCGCTGCGGCACTGCTTCTGGTGCTCGCGTTCGCATCCGCGCCGGCCAAGGCCCAGCTCGCCGGATTTGGCGGCGGCGGCGGCGACATGATGACCCAGATGGCGCCGATGCTCGAGATGATGAAGGCGAAGATGGGCAAGAAGCGCTTTGCCATGTTGATGCGGACCATGGGGCCGATGATGAGCCAGATGATGGACGGCGGCGGCTTTGGCGGCGGCGCAATCCCCGGCGGCTTCGGCGGCGGCACGGGCTTTGTGCCCGACGGTTATGGCGTCGGCATGGGCGGCGGCGACGTCATGGGCATGCTCGGCGGCGAAGGCGGTGCCGACATGATGAGCATGATCCCGCAATTGATGCAGATGGCGCATTCGGGTGGCGGACACGGCCGCCGGCATCACCGGCCGCATTCCTGATCCGAACGCGCACGCGGGCCCGGTCAGCCGATCGACCACACGAAGGGCGGCCCACCGGCGGCCGCCGCGCTCATAGTGATACCGATGCGCCGGCCGCAACCGGCCGCGAGGCCCTCGCATAGCCCTTGCAGAACCCCGGCGCAGGCCGGGTGATAATCGGCGACGTCCGACATCAGCTTCCATGTTGATTGGCTGATTTCGAAGACGCCGCCGGACCGCGCGATGTCGGCCGAATCGCCTTGCGCTTGCAACAGCGCGTGCAGGAACGCCGCGAAAGCCGCAGCGCTTCCTCTGTCGGCGGAAAAGCACCGCGCGGTCTCGTCGAAATACTGCATGCCGATCAACTTCCCGGTCAGATGCAGCAGGTGACCCGCCTCCTCGGGTCCGAACAACCGCACCATGACGGGTGCCGAGGTCCGCACATATTCCATGGCGTAATTCCGATAGGCCTTTTCCAGCCGCGGCTTCGGCCAGCTCGCCACCGGTAATTCGGGCGCGGCGGCGGGATCGCACAGCGGCGCTTCGAGGTGACGCGCGAACACCAGCCGCTGGTCGACCTCGAGCGCGTGGTCGTATTCGCAGTAATAGCCCTCCAGCCCGTCCTGGCCGTCCACGCTCTGCTTGGTGCAGACAAAGCCGAGCTTGGGATTGCCGAGCGAAACGCCGTTGTTGGCGTGCCAGCCTCGAAGCATCGCCCGCGAAACCTCGCCGGGCACGCCGCAGATCGCCGTTCCCTTCCAGATCCATCGCGGCGGCGGATAGCGAATCCAGGCTTTGCGGCCCGACTCGTACATGTATTCGACGCAAACGCCGCCGATCCAGTTGGAAAGATAGTGGTATTGCGCGGCCGCCACCGCCGGCGGCAGGTGGCTGAGGCCGAGCTTTTGCAAGCCCGGCAGAAAGCGCTCCTGTTGCTGGCGTCGAAACACACCGAACACGAACTCCGCGGCGTCGTGCGTGCCGCGCCGCGTCACCACGGTAAGGATGAGGCCGGTGAAATAGGCGTGATAAAGCTCGGCGACGGCTCGCCATCGCTGCCATTCGATCTCTTGCGCGCTTGGATGCGTTGCCGTCATTTTTCCCTCACGTCGGTCAAGTCGCGTTGTCTGGTCGCGGGCGTGGAGCCATGTCACGTGAAATTCACGAGTGGCGCTGTGAATGTACTCCGGCTTCCCGTATTGTAATGCCACTAGTGCGGTGAATTTGAAGTTCCTATCGGTTTTCGCGGCAACCTCTTCATAGGAACTTCAAATTCAAATCCGCACTAGAATCATAAATTTGCTAGTGCTCTTTCGATTCCGAAGTTCGTATAAGAGTGAGCCGCATATGCTTACGAACTTCGGAATCGGAGCACTAGCGAGGGATCAGCATGCGCAAACCCGTTCTGCTTCTCAACCATCTTTTGCCCGCCATCTGCGTCTTGGGCCTGGCGCTGCCGCTTGCCGGCTGCGACGAGCAGGAAACGGTTGCCGCCGAGCAAACCTTCGGGCCCTCACCCCTGCTGCCGAAGCCGGAAAGTTCGCTATTGCCCACCGTCAACGTCGCCAAGGCGATCGGCTGGCCGGCGGGCGGCAAGCCGGTTGCCGCCAATGGCATGGCGGTCAACGCGTTTGCCACCGGGCTCGACCATCCGCGCACGCTTTATGTGCTGCCGAACGGCGACGTGCTGGTGGCCGAGACCAACGCGCCCGAACGACCCGAGGAGACCAAGGGCATCAAGGGCTGGATCACGAAAATGGTGATGGGCCGCGCCGGCGCCGATACGGTGAGCGCCAACCGCATCACGTTGTTGCGAGATGCCAATGGCGACGGCATCGCCGAGACCAGGACCGTTTTCATCGAGGGCCTGAATTCACCATTCGGCATGGCACTGGTCGGCAACGACTTCTACGTCGCCGATACCGATGCGATCCTGAAATTCCCCTATCGTCCCGGCGATACCAAAATCGCCGCGCCGGGCGTCAAGCTTACGGACCTGCCCGCCGGCCCCCTCAACCATCACTGGACCAAGGACCTCGTCGCCAGCCGCGATGGCTCAAAACTTTATGCGACCGTCGGCTCCAACAGCAATATCGGCGAAAACGGCATGGAGGCCGAGACCAATCGCGCCGCCGTGTTCGAAGTCGATAGGGCGACCGGAAAATGGCGGGTGTTCGCCTCGGGGCTGCGCAACCCGAACGGCCCGGCATGGCAGCCGCAGAGCGGCGCGCTGTGGGTCGTCGTCAACGAACGCGACGAGCTCGGCAATGATCTGGTGCCCGACTACATGACCTCGGTGAAGGACGGCGGATTTTACGGTTGGCCATACAGCTATTACGGTCAAAATGAAGACCTCCGCGTCCAACCGCAGCGGCCTGATCTGGTTCCGAAGGCGATCGCGCCGGATTACGCGCTTGGCGCGCATACCGCTTCCCTTGGGCTTGCCTTCAACACCGGCAAACTGTTTCCGCCTGAGATGGCCAATGGGGCCTTTGTCGGCCAGCACGGCTCGTGGAATCGCAAACCGCGATCGGGCTACAAGGTGATCTTTGTGCCTTTCGCAGGCGGCATGCCCGCGGGCAAGCACAGCGACGTGTTGACCGGATTCCTCAACGCGGACGGCGAGGCGCAGGGGCGGCCCGTGGGCGTTGCCATCGACAAGCAGGGCGCGCTGCTGGTAGCCGACGACGTCGGCAACGCGGTCTGGCGCGTGACGCCGGCGGCCAAATCGGCCGGGCGCTGAACCAATCCTGATGATGAGACGCGCGTTTCGCGCGTCTCATCGTCACGAATAAGCCAGGATTAGCCTATGCTCCTTCATCATATTCGACCGAAATGTCCTTGCCGGTGTAGTCCGGCATCAGCGAGGCCGAGACAAGGCTTATGACCGCGCAGACCGCGATGTAGACGGAAATCGCATAGCCGGAGTGATAGTGGGCGAACAGCGCGGTTGCGATCAGCGGCGCCGGACCGCCGGCTATCACGGAGGCGAGCTGATAGCCGAGCGAGGCCCCGCTGTAGCGCAATCGCGGCGTAAAGGCTTCCGCAATCAAGGCCGCCTGCGGGCCATATTGCATGTCATGCGGGATCAGCGACAGCACGATCGCGATGAACACCAACAATGGAGATGCGGTGTCCACCATTCCGAAATACAGGAAGCCGAACACGCCCACCGTCGCCGCGCCGATCAGGTACATCTTCTTGCGCCCGATGAGGTCGGAGATGTGGCCCGACAGCGGGATGGTGACGAACGAGACGCATGAGGCAGCCAGCACCGCCGTCAAGATCAGATCGCGCGACATTTTCAGGGTGCCGACCGCGTAGGCGAAGATGAAAGCGGTGAAGATATAGAACGGCGCCTGCTCGGCCATCCGCAGCAGGGCCGACAGCAGGATCTCCTTCGGATGCTTCCTGAAGACCTCGACGACGGGGGCCTTCTCGATCTTCCTGTCGTCCAGAAGCTGCTGGAACACCGGCGTTTCGAGGATGCCGAGGCGGATCCACAGGCCGACGCCGACGAGAACGATCGAGAGCGCGAACGGAAGCCGCCAGCCCCAGGTGACGAACTGGTCGCCTGTGAGTTGGCTGAATCCGAGGACGGCAAGGTTGGACAGGAACAGGCCGCACGGCACGCCGAATTGCGGCCAGGATGCCACGAGCCCACGTTGACCATGGGTGCGCGACCATTCCATCGCCAGCAGCACCGATCCGCCCCACTCGCCGCCGACGCCGATGCCCTGAAGCATCCGCAGCACAGTGAGGATGACCGCGCCCCAGATGCCGATCGATGAGTAAGTGGGCACGAAGGCGATCAGGAAGGTCGCGATGCCCATGGTCAAAAGGGTGGCGATCAATGTCGCCTTGCGGCCGATCCGGTCGCCGTAGTGGCCGAATATCGCCGCGCCGATCGGGCGCCCGACAAAGCCGATGAAATAGGTGCCGAAGGCCGCCAGCGTCGCCGTCAGCGCGTCCTCGTTGGGAAAGTAAAGCTTGCCGAAGATCAGGCCGGCGGCGGTGCCATAGAGGAAAAAGTCATACCACTCGATGGCGGTGCCGATGGTCGATGCGACGACCGCCTTGCGCAATTGCGCACTATGGTCGGATTCGGATAATCCCCCGTGGGTTGCTGCCATAGCC
>DATGGY010000267.1:0-16332 GCA_035308285.1 Bradyrhizobium sp.
TGCGACGTTCACGGCGTACGATCAGATCGACAAGGCGCCGGAAGAGAAGGCGCGCGGCATCACGATCTCGACGGCGCACGTCGAATACGAGACCAAGAATCGTCACTACGCCCACGTCGATTGCCCGGGCCACGCCGACTACGTGAAGAACATGATCACGGGCGCCGCGCAGATGGACGGCGCGATCCTGGTGGTGTCGGCCGCCGACGGCCCGATGCCGCAGACCCGCGAGCACATTCTGCTGGCAAAGCAGGTCGGCGTTCCCGCGATGGTCGTGTACCTGAACAAGTGCGACATGGTCGACGATCCGGAACTGCTCGAGCTCGTCGAACTGGAAGTCCGCGAACTTCTCTCGAAATATGATTTCCCAGGCGACAAAATCCCGATCGTCAAGGGTTCGGCGCTGGCCGCCCTCGAGGACAAGGACAAGAAGCTCGGCCACGACTCCATTCTGGAGCTGATGGCGGCTGTGGACAGCTACATTCCGCAGCCGGAGCGTCCGATCGACCAGCCGTTCCTGATGCCGGTGGAAGACGTGTTCTCGATCTCCGGCCGCGGCACCGTGGTCACCGGGCGCGTCGAGCGCGGCGTGATCAAGGTCGGCGAGGAAATCGAGATCGTGGGCTTGCGCCCGACGCAGAAGACCATCGTCACCGGCGTTGAAATGTTCCGCAAGCTGCTCGATCAGGGCCAGGCGGGCGACAACATCGGCGCGTTGCTGCGCGGCACCAAGCGCGAGGAAGTCGAGCGCGGTCAGGTGCTGTGCAAGCCGGGTTCGGTCAAGCCGCACACCAAGTTCAAGGCTTCGGCCTACATCCTCACCAAGGAGGAGGGCGGACGTCACACCCCGTTCTTCACCAACTACCGGCCGCAGTTCTACTTCCGCACCACTGACGTGACCGGTGTCGTGCACCTGCCTGAAGGCACCGAAATGGTGATGCCGGGCGACAACGTCTCGATGGAAGTGCATCTGATCGTGCCGATCGCGATGGAGGAGCAGTTACGCTTCGCGATCCGCGAGGGCGGCCGCACCGTCGGTGCCGGCGTCGTCGCGGCCATCATCGAATAAGCGAATAGCGAATAGCGAGTAGCGAGTGGTTTGCTCCATCCGCTATTCGCCACTCACCACTCGCCACTCGCTAGAAGAAAGACAACGGCAATGAACGGCCAGAATATTCGCATACGTCTCAAGGCGTTCGACCATCGGATTCTCGATTCGTCGACCCGCGAGATCGTGAACACGGCGAAACGGACCGGTGCTCAGGTTCGCGGACCCATTCCGCTGCCGACCCGCATCGAGAAGTTCACCGTCAACCGTTCGCCGCATGTCGACAAGAAGAGCCGCGAGCAATTCGAGATGCGCACGCACAAGCGCCTTCTCGACATTGTCGATCCGACACCGCAGACCGTGGACGCGCTGATGAAGCTCGATCTTGCGGCCGGCGTCGACGTCGAAATCAAGCTCTAACTTTTAGGCCAGTCCGCAAGATCTGCGGACAGAAACAACAGGAAGCACGCAGATGCGCTCCGGAGTGATCGCACAAAAGGTCGGGATGACGCGGGTCTTTACCGAGACCGGCGAACATATCCCCGTGACCGTGCTGAAACTGGGCAATTGCCAGGTCGTGGGTCACCGTACCACCGAGAAGAACGGCTATGTCGCGCTGCAGCTCGGATCGGGCACGCGCAAGACCGTCTATATGCCGAAGGCCGAACGCGGCCAGTTCGCGGTCGCCAAGGTCGAACCCAAGCGCAAGGTCACCGAGTTTCGGGTTTCGGCAGACGCGCTGATCCCGGTCGGCGCCGAGATTCAGGCCGACCATTTCGTGGTCGGCCAGTTCGTCGACGTCACCGGCACCTCGGAAGGCAAGGGGTTTGCGGGCGGCATCAAGCGCTGGAATTTCGGCGGCCTTCGCGCCACCCACGGTGTGTCGGTTTCGCACCGTTCGATCGGTTCGACCGGCCAGCGCCAGGATCCCGGCAAGACCTTCAGGAACAAGAAGATGCCCGGCCACATGGGCGTCGATCGCATCACCACGCTCAACCTTCGCGTGGTGCAGACCGATGTCGAGCGCGGCCTGATCCTGGTCGAGGGCGCCGTTCCCGGCTCGAAGGGCGGATGGATCGCGGTGCGCGATGCCGTGAAGAAGCCCTTGCCGAAGGAGGCTCCCAAGCCCGGCAAGTTCAAGGTTGCCGGCGGTGAGCAGGCGGCGGAAGCGCCCGCCCAGCAGGAGGGCGCGTGAGATGGAACTGAAGGTCACGACCCTTGAAGGCAAAGCGGCCGGTTCGGTTCAGCTTTCCGACGAAATCTTCGGCCTCGAGCCGCGCAAGGACATCATCCTTCGCTGCGTGCAGTGGCAGCTCGCCAAGCGTCAGGCCGGGACCCACAAGACCCAAGGCCGCGCCGAAGTCTGGCGCACCGGCAAGAAGATGTACAAGCAGAAGGGCACCGGTGGCGCCCGTCACGGTTCGGCCCGCGTGCCGCAATTCCGCGGCGGCGGTCGCGCCTTCGGTCCCGTGGTGCGTTCGCACGCGACCGATCTGCCGAAGAAGGTGCGGGCGCTGGCGCTGCGCCACGCACTGTCCGCCAAGGCCAAGGATGGCGGCCTGATCGTGATCGAGTCGGCCAACCTCAAGACCGCAAAAACCAAGGCGCTGGTTGGACACTTTTCCGGTCTTGGCGTGACCAACGCGCTGATCATCGACGGCGCCGAGCTCAACAGCGGTTTTGCCACCGCCGCCCGCAACATTCCCAACATCGATGTTCTGCCGATCCAGGGCATCAACGTTTACGACATCCTGCGTCGCCAGAAGCTGGTGCTGACCAAGGCGGCGGTCGATGCGCTGGAGGCGCGCTTCAAATGAAGACTATCGATCCGCGCCACTACGACATCATCTTGGCCCCCGTCGTCACCGAAAAGGCGACGATGGCCTCCGAGCACAACAAGGTTGTGTTCAAGGTCGCGAGCAAGGCCACCAAGCCGCAGATCAAGGAAGCCGTCGAGAAGCTGTTCGACGTCAAGGTCAAGAGCGTGAACACCCTGGTACGCAAGGGCAAGACCAAGGTGTTCCGCGGTACTTTCGGTTCGCAGTCGGACGTGAAGCGGGCGGTCGTAACCCTCGAAGAGGGCCACCGCATCGACGTCACCACCGGACTATAAGGCGGCACAGCGATGGCACTGAAAACCTACAATCCCACGACACCGGGTCAGCGCCAGCTGATCGTCGTCGACCGTTCGGCGCTCTACAAGGGCAAGCCGGTCAAGGCGCTGACCAAGGGCAAGACCTCCACCGGCGCGCGCAACAATCTCGGGCGCATCACGGTGCGCTTTCGCGGCGGCGGTCACAAGAAGGCCTACCGCATCATCGACTTCAAGCGCACCAAGGTCGATATGCCGGCCACCGTCGAGCGGCTGGAATATGATCCCAACCGCACCGCCTTCATTGCGCTGGTGAAATACACCGACGGCACCCAGGCCTATATCCTGGCGCCGCAGCGGCTTGCGGTCGGCGATACGGTGGTTGCCGGGAACCATGTCGACGTGAAGCCGGGCAACGTCATGCCGCTCGGCAACATGCCGGTCGGCAGCATCATCCACAATGTCGAACTGAAGATCGGCAAGGGCGGCCAGCTCGCCCGCTCCGCGGGCACCTACGCGCAGATCGTCGGCCGTGACCAGGACTACGTGATCGTCCGTTTGAACTCCGGCGAGCAGCGCCTGGTTCACGGCCGCTGCACCGCCACCATCGGTGCGGTGTCCAATCCGGATCACATGAACATCTCGATCGGCAAGGCCGGCCGCAATCGCTGGCTCGGCCGCAAGCCCCATAACCGCGGCGTCTCGATGAACCCCGTCGACCATCCGCTCGGCGGCGGCGAAGGCCGCACTTCGGGCGGCCGTCACCCGGTCACCCCGTGGGGCAAGCCGACCAAGGGCAAGAAGACACGCACCAACAAGTCGACCACCCGATTCATTCTCATCAGCCGCCACAAGCGGAAGAAGTAAGGAACGCCGGACATGGTTCGTTCAGTCTGGAAAGGCCCGTTCGTTGAAGGCTCGCTGCTGAAGAAGGCAGATGCGGCGCGCGCGTCCGGCCGTCATGACGTGATCAAGATCTGGAGCCGCCGCTCGACCATCCTGCCGCAATTCGTCGGCCTGGTGTTCGGCGTCTACAACGGCCAGAAGCACGTGCCGGTATCGGTCAACGAGGAAATGGTGGGTCACAAGTTCGGCGAGTTTTCGCCGACGCGAACCTTCCATGGCCATTCGGGCGACAAGAAAGCCAAGAAGGTTTGAGGGCTTAAGCGATGAGCAAACCAAAGCGCGAACGGAGCCTCGCCGATAACGAGGCCAAGGCAGTCGCCCGGATGCTGCGGGTGAGCCCGCAGAAGCTTAATCTCGTCGCGCAATTGATCCGCGGCAGGAAGGCTTCGGCAGCGCTCGCCGATCTGCAGTTTTCGCGCAAGCGGATCGCGGTCGACGTCAAGAAGTGCCTGGAATCGGCGATCGCCAATGCCGAGAACAATCACGATCTCGATGTCGACGATCTGGTTGTCGCCGAGGCGCATGTCGGCAACGGCATCGTGATGAAGCGTTTTGCACCGCGCGGCCGTGGCCGTTCGGGCCGGATTTTCAAACCGTTCTCGCAACTGACGATCGTCGTTCGTCAGGTCGAGGCGAGCGCCTAAGGGGCGCGGGAGAATACGATGGGTCAGAAAATCAATCCAATCGGGCTGCGTCTTGGCATCAACCGGACGTGGGATTCCCGTTGGTTCGCCGGCAAGAACGAATACGGCAAGCTCCTGCACGAGGACGTCAAGATCCGCGAGATCCTGCACAAGGAGCTCAAGCAGGCGGCGGTCGCGCGTATCGTGATCGAGCGTCCGCACAAGAAGTGCCGCGTAACGATCCACTCGGCTCGTCCCGGCGTGGTGATCGGCAAAAAGGGCGCCGACATCGACAAGCTGCGCAAACGCGTGGCCGAAATCACGGATTCCGACGTCGTCATCAACATCGTCGAAATCCGCAAGCCTGAGCTTGACGCCACGCTGGTGGCCGAATCGATCGCCCAGCAGCTCGAGCGCCGCGTCGCCTTTCGCCGCGCGATGAAGCGCGCCGTGCAGTCGGCGATGCGTCTGGGCGCCGAAGGCATCCGCATCAACTGCTCGGGACGTCTCGGCGGCGCCGAAATCGCGCGCATGGAGTGGTACCGCGAAGGCCGCGTGCCGCTGCACACGCTGCGCGCCGACATCGATTATGGGGTCGCGACCGCGTTCACCACATTCGGCACCTGCGGCGTCAAAGTCTGGATCTTCAAGGGCGAGATCCTCGAGCACGATCCGATGGCCCAGGACAAGAAGATGGCCGAGGGCGACAGCGGGCGGCCGCGTCGCGATGCCGCGGCGTGAGGCGAGTGAGAGAAGGTTTGAGGGCTTGACGCCATGATGCAACCAAAGAAAACCAAGTTCCGAAAGGCGCACAAGGGCCGCATTCACGGCACCGCGACTTCGGGCGCGGCGTTGTCGTTCGGTCAGTTCGGCCTGAAGGCGATGGCGCCGGAGCGCATCACCGCGCGTCAGATCGAAGCCGCCCGCCGCGCGCTGACCCGTCACATGAAGCGCGCCGGCCGCGTCTGGATCCGCGTCTTCCCGGATGTGCCGGTGTCGAAGAAGCCCGCCGAAGTGCGCATGGGCTCCGGCAAGGGGACGCCTGAATTGTGGGTGGCGCGGGTGAAGCCGGGCCGGGTGCTTTTCGAAATCGACGGCGTGCCGGTGCAGACCGCGCGAGAAGCGCTTTCGCTCGCCGCCGCCAAACTGCCGATCAAGACGCGTTTTGTCGCGCGCATCGCCGAATAAGGGTGTGATCATGGCCGAGATGAAAGTTGCCGATATCCGCGCGATGAGCCCCGATCAGATGGATGACGCCGTCCTCAATCTGAAGAAGGAGCGCTTCAACCTGCGTTTCCAGCGCGCCACCGGGCAGCTTGAGAACACTTCGCGGCTGCGTGAAACCCGCCGCGACATCGCCCGCATCAAGACCATTGCCGCGCAAGCGCGCGCGAAGAAGAAGTAGGGGGCATCGATATGCCGAAACGTACGCTTCAGGGCGTGGTCGTCAGCGACAAGCAGGCCAAGACGGTGGTGGTGCGCGTCGATCGCCGCTTCACCCATCCGATCTACAAGAAGACGATCCGCCGCTCGAAGAATTATCACGCGCACGACGAGAACAACCAGTTCAAGCCGGGCGACACGGTGTGGATCGAGGAAAGCAAGCCGATCTCGAAGTTGAAGCGCTGGACCGTGGTCCGGGGCGAACATCAGAAAACGGCCTGAAGTCGGCTCGGCCTGGCCGGGCGGATTTTCGAGGATTTTTAGGCGCAACTTTGCGCAACAGAAAGAGGACGAGGTGCATCAATGATTCAGATGCAGACCAACCTCGACGTGGCCGACAATTCAGGCGCACGCCGTGTCATGTGTATCAAGGTGCTTGGGGGCTCCAAGCGCCGCTATGCCACCGTGGGCGACGTTATTGTCGTGTCGATCAAGGAAGCGATCCCGCGCGGCAAGGTGAAGAAGGGCGACGTGATGAAGGCGGTGGTGGTGCGGGTCCGCAAGGACATCCGCCGCCCCGACGGTTCCGTGATCCGCTTCGACCGCAACGCCGCCGTTCTGATCAACAACCAGTCTGAGCCGGTCGGTACCCGTATCTTCGGGCCGGTGCCGCGTGAGCTGCGCGCCAAGAACCACATGAAGATCATCTCGCTTGCCCCGGAGGTGCTGTGATGGCTGCCAAGATCCGGAAGGGGGACAAGGTCATCGTGTTGTCGGGCCGCGACAAGGGCCGCACCGGCGAGGTGTTCGAGGTGCGTCCCGCCGAGAGCAAGGCGCTGGTACGCGGCATCAACCTCGTCAAGCGGCACCAGAAGCAGACCCAGGCGCAGGAGGGCGGCATCATCTCGAAGGAGTCGCCGATCCACCTGTCCAACATCGCAATCGTGGGCAAGGACGGCAAGCCGACCCGCGTAGGTTTCAAGATTCAGGCGGATGGCACCAAAGTTCGCGTCGCCAAACGCTCGGGAGCAGAGATCGATGGCTGAGACCGCATACGTCCCGCGCCTGCGCGCGGAATATGACCGAAGCATTCGCGGCAAGCTGACCGAACAGTTCGGCTATTCCAACATGATGCAGGTGCCGCGCCTGGACAAGGTCGTGCTCAACATGGGCATCGGCGAGGCCGTCAACGACCGCAAGAAGGCGGAATTGGCCGCGGCCGATCTGTCGCTGATCGCGGGCCAAAAGGCGATCGTTACCTATTCGCGCATCGCCATTGCGACTTACAAGTTGCGTGAAAACCAGCCGATCGGCTGCAAGGTCACGCTGCGCAAGGCCAAGATGTACGAGTTCATCGACCGCCTCGTGAACGTCGCGTTGCCTCGCGTGCGCGACTTCCGCGGTCTCAGCCCGAAGAGCTTCGACGGCCGCGGCAACTATTCGCTCGGCATCAAGGAGCACATCATTTTCCCCGAAATCGACTTCGACAAGATGGGGGAAACCTGGGGCATGGACGTCACGGTGTGCACCACCGCGCGCACCGACGACGAAGCAAGGGCATTGTTGACCGCATTCAATTTCCCGTTCCGGCAGTGAGACGCTTAAGCAAGAGCCTCTCAAACGCGGAAACGCAAGGAGCCAAGCATGGCAAAGAAGAGTTCGATCGAGAAGAACAACCGGCGCAAGCGGATGACCAAGAACGCCGCCGCCCGGCGCGCGAAGCTGAAGGCCATCATCGCCGACAAGACCAAGCCGATGGAAGAGCGGTTTGCGGCGACGCTGAAGCTCGCCGAGATGCCGCGCAATTCGTCGGCGACCCGCATCCGCAATCGCTGCGAGATGACCGGGCGTCCGCGCTCGATCTATCGCAAGAACAAGCTTTCCCGCATCGCGCTGCGTGAACTCGGCTCCAAGGGCCTGGTTCCCGGCCTCGTGAAGTCAAGCTGGTAAGGAGGGTCGGGCATGTCAACACACGATCCGATCAGCGATCTCATCACCCGCATCCGCAACGCGCAGATGCGCGCCAAGCCCAAGGTCTCAAGCCCGGGGTCGAGGATGCGCGCCAACGTGCTCGAGGTGCTGAAGGCGGAAGGCTATATCCGCGGCTATGCCAGCGTCGAGCATGCCTCGGGCCGCAGCGAGCTCGAGATCGAGCTGAAATATTTCGACGGCGAGCCTGTGATCCGCGAGATCGAGCGGGTGTCGAAGCCGGGGCGGCGGGTTTACGCTTCGGTCAAGAACCTGCCGCGCGTGAACAACGGTCTCGGCATTTCGGTGTTATCGACGCCGAAGGGAATTATGGCCGACCACGACGCGCGCGAGGCGAATGTGGGCGGTGAAATTCTCTTCACGGTGTTCTAAGGAGAGTTCGGCCATGTCACGTATCGGCAAGAAGCCGGTGACGATCCCCTCGGGCGTCACCGCCACCGTCGAGGGACAGACGGTGAAGATGAAGGGGCCGAAAGGCCAGCTTTCCTTCGTCGTCCATGACGACGTCGAGGTGAAGTTCGAGAACGGTTCGGTCAAGGTTGCCCCGCGGGTCAAGACCAACCGAGCGCAAGCGATGTACGGCACGGCGCGGGCGCAGGTGGCCAACCTGGTCGCCGGCGTGACCAAGGGTTTCGAGAAGCGGCTCGAAATCAACGGCGTCGGCTATCGCGCCGCGCTGCAGGGCAAGAACCTGCAGCTCGCGCTCGGCTACAGCCACGACGTCATCTTCCCGATCCCGGAAGGCATCGCGATCACGGTGCCGAAGCCGACCGAGATCGTCATCGTCGGCAATGACAGCCAGCGCGTCGGCCAGGTTGCCGCCGAAATCCGCAGCTACCGTCCGCCGGAGCCCTACAAAGGCAAGGGCGTGAAATACGTCGACGAATTCATCTTCCGCAAGGAAGGCAAGAAGAAGTAACGGAGCCGGCCATGTCGAGAATCAAGGTTACGAATGCCCGGCGCAAGCAACGCGTGAGGCTGTCGTTGCGCCGTTCGGGCGGCGGCCGCCCGCGTCTGTCGGTGTTCCGCTCGTCGAAGCACATCTACGCCCAGGTCATCGACGACCTGAAGGGCGAGACGCTGGCGTCCGCTTCGTCGCTGGAGAAGACGATGCGCGAGAGCGGCAAGACCGGGGCGAATATCGACGCGGCCAAGGCCGTCGGCAAGCTGCTGGCCGAACGCGCGGTGAAGAACGGCGTCACCGAGGTCGTGTTCGATCGCGGCGGCTATCTCTATCACGGCCGCGTCAAGGCGCTCGCGGATGCCGCGCGCGAAAGCGGGCTGAGCTTTTAAGGAATATTGGTTTTTAACTGACACGAGGACAGGGGCCCATAAGCCTCTCAAGGATTGGAAAACACCATGGCAGGTGAACGCGAACGAGGCGGACGCGAACGGGGCAGGGATCGCGAAGAGCGCGACAGCGAGTTCGTCGACAAGCTCGTCCACATCAACCGTGTGGCGAAGGTGGTCAAGGGCGGCAAGCGCTTCGGCTTTGCGGCGCTGGTGGTGATCGGCGACCAGAAGGGGCGCGTCGGTTTCGGCCACGGCAAGGCGCGCGAGGTGCCTGAGGCGATCCGCAAGGCGACCGATGCCGCCAAACGCAACCTGACGCGCGTGGCGTTGCGCGAGGGCCGCACGCTGCATCACGATATCGCCGGCCGGCATGGCGCGGGCCGGGTTTACCTGCGTGCGGCGCCGGCGGGCACCGGCATCATCGCCGGCGGTCCGATGCGCGCGGTGTTCGAGACGCTCGGAATCCAGGACGTGGTGGCCAAGTCGATCGGCTCGTCCAATCCCTACAACATGGTTCGCGCCACCTTCAACGCGCTCAAGCACCAGGATTCGCCGCGTTCGGTTGCGGCGCGCCGCAACATCAAGGTGTCGACATTGCAGTCGCGCCGGGTCGGCGGCGACGCCGAAGCGGTCGCTGAATAACAACACCGCGCTTGTCGCGCGTTACGGAGTTAAGGACGATGGCCAAGGCCGCAAAGACGATCAAGGTCGAGCAGACCCATAGCGCAATCCGCCGCCACCACTCGCAGCGCGCGACGCTGATCGGGCTGAAGCTCAACAAGATCGGCCGCATCACCGAGCTGAAGGATACCCCCCAGGTTCGCGGCATGATCGCCAAGGTTCAACATCTCGTCCGCGTCGTCGGCGAGAAGTAACAGGAAGTAGCAAGGAGACAGGGCGATGAAGCTCAGCGATATCGCCGACAATGCCGGCTCGCGCAAGAAACGGATGCGCGTCGGGCGTGGCATCGGCTCGGGCAAGGGCAAGCAGGCGGGCCGCGGCGGCAAGGGCCAGACCGCGCGTACCGGCGTGCGCATCAAGGGCTTTGAAGGCGGTCAGATGCCGTTGCATCGGCGCCTGCCCAAGCGCGGCTTCAACAACATCTTCCGGCTCGAATTCGCCGAGATCAATCTCGATCGTCTCCAGCAGGCGATCGATGCCAAGCTGCTCGACCCCAAGGCCGCCATCAACGCCGAATCGCTGGTGAAAGCCCGCGTGTTGCGGCGCGCCAAGGACGGTGTGCGGCTGCTCGGCCGCGGCGAGCTCAAGGCCAAACTGAATATCGAGGTGCATGGCGCCTCGAAATCCGCCATCGCGGCGGTCGAAAAGGCCGGCGGCACGGTGAAAATCCTTGCCCCGGCAAAGAAGGACGAAGGCGAGGCGGCGTAACATCTGCGTCATCGCCCGCATCAAACGGGCGGTCCGCACGACGGAACGATGGACTTATCGAAGCCGAGCACCAAATAATGTCCGGCGTCTGCTGGATGTCCCGTCGGTTTCGGGACCTTGCAGCGAGGGGCGCGCGGGAGAAAGCCAAACATGGTCTCAGCAGCGGAACAACTGGCGGCAAACCTCAATTTCGGCGCGCTCGCCAAGGCCGACGAACTGAAGAAGCGGATCTGGTTCACCCTGGGCGCGCTGCTCGTCTACCGGCTCGGCACCTATATCCCGCTTCCCGGTATCGATCCCAACATCTGGGAACAGGTATTCCGCACCCAGGCCGGCGGCATTCTCGGCATGTTCAACATGTTCGCCGGCGGCGGTATCCACCGCATGGCGATCTTCGCACTCAACATCATGCCGTATATCTCGGCATCGATCATCATCCAGCTCCTGACCACGGTTTCGCCGCAGCTCGAAGCCTTGAAGAAGGAAGGCGAGGCGGGCCGCAAGACGCTCAACCAGTACACCCGCTATCTCACGGTGATCCTCGCCGCGTTCCAGTCCTATGGCATCGCGGTCGGGCTCGAGGGCGCCGGCAATGTCGTCAGCGACCCCGGCATGTTCTTCCGTCTGTCGACCACCGTCACGCTGGCCGGCGGCACCATGTTCCTGATGTGGTTGGGCGAGCAGGTGACCTCGCGCGGCATCGGCAACGGCATCTCGCTGATCATTCTTGCGGGCATCGTTGCCGAATTGCCCTCAGCGCTCGCCAACATGCTCGAACTCGGCCGTCAGGGCGCGCTGTCGACCGGCATCATTCTGATCGTGATCCTGATGGCGGTCGGGGTGATCGCCTTCATCGTATTCATGGAGCGCGCACAGCGGCGGCTCCTGATCCAGTATCCGAAGCGCCAGGTCGGCAACAAGATGTTTGAGGGGCAATCCTCGCATCTGCCGCTCAAGCTGAACACCTCGGGTGTGATTCCTCCGATCTTCGCTTCCTCGCTGCTGTTGCTGCCGACCACGGTTGCCAATTTCAACGCTGGCCACGGGCCGGAATGGTTTCAGTGGATCACGACCCAGCTCGGCCACGGCCGGCCGCTATTTTTGATGCTCTATCTGGCCCTGATCGTGTTCTTCGCCTTCTTCTATACCGCGATCGTGTTCAACCCGACTGAGACTGCCGACAATCTCAAAAAGCACGGCGGCTTCATCCCGGGTATCCGGCCGGGCGAACGCACCGCCGAATATATCGACTACGTGTTGTCGCGAGTCACGGTGCTGGGCGCGATCTATCTCGCATTGGTGTGCTTGATCCCGGAAATTCTGATTTCCTACGCTTCGGTGCCGTTTTATTTTGGCGGAACCTCGCTCTTGATCGTCGTCAGCGTGACCATGGATACCGTGGCGCAGGTTCAGGGATATCTGCTCGCCCATCAGTATGAGGGATTGATCAGGAAATCGAAGTTGCGGGGCCGTCGTCGCTGACGCGACGCGGATTTTGTACCGTGTCGCGTTAGCGATTCCGCGCTGGGTGCGGCTCGTCATTGGTGTTGTTGTTGATTTTGAAAATGAGGTGCGCGGTCAAACGCCCACCAAGCCGGGGGGCGAACGCATATGAGACTGATACTTCTGGGCCCTCCGGGCGCGGGCAAGGGAACCCAGGCCCAAAGGCTGATCGATCGCTACGGCATTGTCCAGCTTTCCACCGGCGAGATGCTGCGCGCCGCAGTCGCGGCCCAGACGGCGGTCGGCCTCAAGGCCAAGGACATCATGGCGAGTGGAAGCCTGGTGCCGGACGAAATCGTGATCGGAATCATCTCCGATCGGCTTGACCAGCCGGATGCGAAGAAGGGCTTTATCCTCGACGGCTTCCCGCGCACGGTACCGCAGGCCGAGGCGCTGGATGAGCTCCTGAAGATGAAACGTCTCAAGCTCGATGCGGTGATCGAACTTCGCGTCAACGAAAGCGCATTGCTGGCGCGGGTCGAAACCCGGGTCGCGGAGATGCGCGCGCGGGGGGAGGAAGTGCGGGTCGACGACACCCCGGAGGTGCTGACCAAGCGGCTGGCGAGCTACCGCGCGCTGACCGAGCCCTTGATTCACTACTATTCGGAACGCCGCAAATTGCTCACGGTCGACGGCATGATGACGATCGAGCATGTGACGCGGGAGATCAACCGCATCCTGGCCGCCATTGGCGCCACAGAAGCAAACAACCCCAAAAAGGCCGGCAAGCTGGCCGCACCAAAGGCCGCCAAATCTGCCGGAAATACCGGCCGCGCCGCCAAAAAGGCCGTAAAGAAGGCTTCCCGGGCCTCCGGGAAGGCTCCGAAAGCAGCCCCCGGGAAGGCCAAAAAGGCGGCCCCGAGGGCCGCCGCCGGTTCCCGGAAGCCATCCGCCGGAGGCGGCGGGAAAACGCCCAAGAAAGCTGCGAAAAAGGTCACGAAAAAGCGAGCTAAGGCTTAGAGACGGTTGACGAAACCCAATTGAATCCTTTAATAAGCGCTCATCCAAGTCGGATAGTTTCAAGACGATGCCGGGCCCCCAAGATAATGGGGAAGGGCGTCGTGTTCGCGTTTGTGGACACCTGCCCGAGACATAGCAAGAAAACGGCCGCTCCCACGAGGGATCGGCGACAGGAGAGAGTTCGTGGCCCGTATCGCCGGTGTGAACATCCCGACCAACAAGCGCGTGCAGATCGCGCTCCAGTACATCCATGGCATCGGCCAGAAGAAGGCCGCCGAGATCATGGAGAAAGTCAAGATTCCCGCTGACCGCCGCGTCAATCAGTTGAGCGACCAGGAAGTACTGCAAATCCGCGAAGTGATCGACCGCGACTATATGGTCGAGGGCGATCTGCGACGCGAGACCGGCATGAACATCAAGCGTCTGATGGATCTCGGCTGCTATCGCGGCCTTCGCCATCGTCGCGGACTGCCGGTGCGCGGCCAGCGGACCCATACCAACGCGCGCACCCGCAAGGGACCCGCCAAGTCGATCGCCGGCAAGAAGAAGTAATTTGGCGAATAGGGAGTAGCGAACAGCGAGTAGGGCGCGATCCCCACCATTCGCAATTCGCCACTCGCTACTCGCTCGTCAGGTGTAGCCGCTGGCATTACGGCGGCGTTGAGATCGCGAAGAAAGGTTTTTCGAAAAATGGGCAAGGATACCACCCGCGTACGCCGCCGCGAGCGCAAGAATATCGCCTCCGGTGTTGCGCACGTGAATTCGTCGTTCAACAACACGACCATCACCATCACCGATGCGCAGGGCAACACCATTGCCTGGTCGTCGGCGGGCACGATGGGCTTTAAGGGTTCGCGCAAATCGACCCCTTATGCGGCGCAGGTTGCAGCAGAAGACGTCTCCAAGAAGGCGCAGGAGCATGGCATGCGCACGCTGGAGGTTGAAGTTGCCGGCCCCGGTTCCGGCCGCGAATCGGCGCTTCGCGCGCTGCAGGCGGCGGGCTTCACCGTTACGTCGATCCGCGACGTGACGACGATCCCGCACAATGGCTGCCGTCCGCGCAAACGCCGGCGGGTTTGATGCATCGAGGCGCAGTCGGTTTTACCGCCTGCGTTGGTTTTGGGAAGAATGCAAGCCGCGGACTGATCCGCGAGGGCTCCAACGCCGGTGATTGAATTCCAAAAATCATCTGGCCCATGGGTGAAAACAGTGACGATCCAGAAAAATTGGCAAGAACTTATCCGGCCGAACAAGTTGCATGTAGCTCCGGGCACCGATGCGACCCGCTTTGCGACGCTCGTCGCCGAACCGCTTGAGCGCGGCTTCGGGCAGACGCTCGGCAACGCGCTGCGCCGCATCCTGCTTTCGTCGCTGCAAGGCGCCGCGGTGCAATCGGTGCACATCGACGGCGTGCTGCATGAATTCTCCTCGATCGCGGGCGTTCGCGAGGACGTCACCGACATCGTGCTCAACATCAAGGACATCTCGATCAAGATGCAGGGCGAGGGCCCCAAGCGCATGGTCGTGAAGAAGCAGGGCCCGGGCGTCGTGACCGCCGGCGACATCCAGACCGTCGGCGACATCACCGTGCTCAATCCGGAGCTGCAGATCTGCACGCTGGACGAGGGCGCCGAAATCCGCATGGAGTTCACGGTCTCCTCGGGCAAGGGCTATGTCGCTGCCGAGCGCAACCGGCCTGAGGATGCGCCGATCGGCCTGATCCCGGTCGACAGCCTCTACTCTCCGGTGCGCAAGGTCTCCTACAAGGTCGAGAACACCCGCGAGGGCCAGATCCTCGATTACGACAAGCTGACTATGACGATCGAGACCAACGGCGCGATCTCGCCGGACGACGCGGTGGCCTATGCCGCGCGTATCCTGCAGGATCAGCTCAACGTGTTCGTCAATTTCGAAGAGCCGCGCAAGGAAGTCGCCCAGGAGATCATTCCCGATCTCGCCTTCAACCCCGCCTTCCTCAAGAAGGTGGACGAGCTCGAATTGTCGGTGCGTTCGGCCAACTGCCTGAAGAACGACAACATCGTCTACATCGGCGATCTCGTGCAGAAGTCGGAAGCCGAAATGCTGCGCACCCCGAACTTCGGCCGCAAGTCGCTCAACGAGATCAAGGAAGTGCTGGCCCAGATGGGTCTGCACCTCGGCATGGAAGTGCCGGGCTGGCCGCCGGAGAACATCGACGAGCTCGCCAAGCGCTTCGAGGACCATTACTGAGCCGTTCCCCGGGCGCGGCGCAGCACGAAGTGCAGCGCTGCAGAACCGGGGTCCAGTCTGAAATAGGTCCCGGCTCAGCAGTGCACCGCTTTGCGCTGCACTGCGTCCGGGACACGGAAAGAATGTAGGAGAGGACGTCATGCGTCACGGCAAGGTCCATCGGAAGCTCAATCGAACCGCCGAACATCGGCGTGCGATGTTTGCCAATATGTGCGCGGCGTTGATCAAGCACGAGCAGATCGTCACCACGCTGCCGAAGGCCAAGGAGTTGCGCCCGATCGTGGAGAAGCTTGTCACGCTCGGCAAGAAGGGCGGCCTTGCGATGCGCCGTCAGGCGATCTCCGAGATGCGCGATATCGACCAGGCCAAGAAGCTGTTCGATGTTCTCGCCCCCCGCTACAAGGACCGCCATGGCGGCTATACCCGCATCATCAAGGCCGGCTTCCGCTACGGCGACAATGCCCCCATGGCAGTGATCGAGTTTGTCGACCGCGATGCCGATGCCAAGGGCCAGGATTCCGGCCCCGTGGCCGAGAAAAAAGCCGAGGCGGCGTAACGGCTGATCTCGAATTCTCGTCGAAAAGCTGGGCCTTAGGCGCCGCTTTATTATGCGCGGTTCTCGAGGTCGCTTTCTCCGCCGGGGGCGGTTATGCTCGGAGCCCAGCCAAGGGGGAGAGAGGCATGACCATCACGCGATCCCTGATCTTTTCGTTTCTGCTGACGCTTTCGCTGTTTGGCGCGATTTCTTCCGTGCGCGCCGAGCAGGCCTTTCAGCGCTTCCTGCCGCTCTTCGTCGATCTCGACGGCTGGCAGGGTAAAAAGGCCGACGGCATGTCGATGGAAATGTCCAATGTGAGCATGACCACGGCAAACCGCGATTACCAGCGCGGCTCCGCGCAAGTCCACGCGTCGGTCAT
>DATGGY010000268.1:0-64441 GCA_035308285.1 Bradyrhizobium sp.
CCTCGTCTTCGATCACTGCAGGGATACGATCCAGCGCAGCAAGCAGCTCGTCTCTGCGGACGATATACGGCTCTGCCCCCTCGGCAAGATACGCGATCAGCGCTTCCGGCTCGATCTGGACATGGCCGTGCTCATCGAGCCAAATCCAATTGAGACCGTGCGAAGAGGCTACGAGATCGTTTTCTATTCCATCCATGATACGCACCCCTCGGTTTCGCATTTCCCATGGATATGCCCGTTGTAAGCCGAGATAGAAAGATGCAGGCGTCCCTTGCATGCCGGACACTCGACAATCTCGCTGGCCGATCGGCCTTTATGAGCTTTTCGCCACTCGGCAATTCCGGTTTGCACTGTGGCCATCTTGCTCATCCGGGCATTAATCCATTTTTCATGGGCCTCGATTTCCTCGGGCGTGGGCAAGCGCAGATTTTCGCAATGAACTGCGCCCGGTTTTGATTTCCCATCCTTGGTGAGAAAACGCGGCCTAATATCGAACCTGTGATCGCGAAAGAGACTGTATTTCACGCCCGCTTCGCATGTATCCGCCGGATCGCCGAGCCGAATATTCCCATTGTAGCGGTAGTGAATGCACCAGCCGGGAGCATAGCCCGGATCACCCTTGCGCTTCGACATCTCACACTTTCCTGTAAGGATATTTCGCCGGGTCGCTGCGGATGTGCTTGCCGAAGTGCGAGCCGATGCTTTTCGCGGACATCAACGCGGCATGATCCTCGGCGCTCACATTGTCATAATGGTAGACTGCCCCGACAGTCTCGTCTTTTCGCGGATGAAATTCGACTGCGAGCGTCTTGGTCGCGATCTCATAGCCGATCCGGCTGATTTGGCTCGATGATACCTGCTTCATGCGCATGGGGGTTACCTCCTGTTTTTCAGAACGGCAATGCGGCTTGCAGCCAGTCCACCGGCTTGTGCGGCTGTGCCTGGGCCTCGTCGGGCGCATAGCGCTGCGCATATTTCAGGTCAGCAACCCGGAAGGCATACTCGCTCTCGGTAATCGGCGTGGCCTTCATCAGAAGCCGGCGCACGTCATCAATCCCGACGATCTCGCCCGCTATGAATGCCGCAAGAAATGGGCTGCGCGTGCCCCTCATGTCGTTCTCAGGCTCGCCGGGTTCACTCGCCGTTTCAATCCGCATGATCGCGACAGGAACAAGCGGCCCTCTGTTGACCAGCGCAACGGCCCAGAACCCGACGCTGGGCGTTTCTCTTTCGCAGTCAAGGATCGATTGCTCCTTGGCCTGGCGCCATAGCGCTGCCCAATTAATTTCCGGCATTTTCCTTGACCGCTTTCAGCGTCTCAAGAACCGACTTCATGCAGGCGATCTCGTGCTCGGCTTTCTCCTGCGTCATCCGTCGATCGGCAACCCAACGCGGATAGACGCGCAGCCGCATGGCGATCTCACGCTCGACGCTGGCGATCTGCTCGTCGATGCTTGGTGGGATGAGATTCATTCTTCGGCTGCCATCGGCACGGGCGGTGTCGCCCCGCTTCGAATGAATCCGCCATCAACGCCCAACACCTTATCCCCGAGCTTCAGGATCGCAGCTTGCACCTGAGCGGGCCGTGTCCCGCCGATCATCTCAGCCAATGCCTCTATCGTCTGAGGCATGCCGCTCAGCCGGTAATAGACTTCCTCGGCGATGTTGCGCCGCGGTGCGCGGGCGGATTTCTGTGTCGGACCGAGGTTGGTGGGAGACAGCGGCTCACGGGGAGGATCGGCTTCGGTCATCGCAGCGACGGCGGCGTCATGCGCGGCAAGAGCCGCACGCGCAATGTCGAATTCCTTTGCCCACCGCTCGACTTCGGCCGCCGCATGTTCTCTCGATGCGACCAATTCGGCACGCAATTCGGTGGTGTCAGTCATCAGCTTTTGTCTCCGTTAAAAAAAGAGTTTTTATCGCGGCAAACTCCTACCATGTAGGTTTCGAGCGCCGCGCCGACGATCATGCCGAACGCTGCCGACATAAGCGCCAGCACTACGATAAGCGCTATCTGGTTACGCGTGAACTTACGATGACGACACGGCGTCTCGCGCACGCGGAGACCGACATTCGCTCGGCCGGCGCGGGTGAAGCGGCCATGCTCGTCCCGCGGGGTCATTGTTTCAGCGTCGTAAGCGCGGCTGCGACACCGGCGAGATAGGCGCGGGAAAGATTAAAAGCATATTCCTCAGCCTCGTCTTGACTGTGAAAGGTAGTAATAGCAATCTGACCAGGCCCCACGATATGGTACCGGTGGTAGCCACAGCCGCAATCGTCGATTTCGACAGTGTACGGCAGCTTCGTGGTATCTAGCGTGCCCTCAGCCATTGACTTGCTCCTTCGCCGCGATCTCATCCTCGATCCTGACAATGAGCTGCGCAAGCTTGGGTCTGCCAGGATCATTCAGCGACATCGTCTTCAGCATCGCTATCAACGCATCGCGCCGCTTCTCGAGGCTCAATGTCGGGGTCTCTAGGTATTTCGTCATACCTCAACACTTACGACATTGCGGATGTTCGCGCAACTGATATTTGTCCGTTGCAACCGAAATTATTTTCTGGCATCGTTCCGCGCCATGAGAAAAGATCGCTCGGACGTGCTGAAGCGCGTCATCTCCGCAGCCGGCGGGATCGGCAAGATCGCCACTCACATCGGCATCAGACAAAACGTCGTTTCGATGTGGAGCCGGGTGCCTCCAAAGCACGCGGTGGCCGTTGCGAAGCTCACCGGCATTCCTCTGCATGAGCTGCGCCCGGACATCTTCCCAGCACCACAGCAAGGACAAGGCAATGCCTGACGGATCGACGACGGCCAACAGCACCTACAGCCGGGCGCAACTGCTCGAAGTCGTCGACAAGCTCGAGGAACAAGGCCAAGCGCTCGTCGAAGCAAAGAAAACCGTCTCGTCGCTGGCGCGCTCGCTGCGCGTCTTCCGCGACCAAACGGTAAAATCGCTCGGCATCCCGCTCGACATACTCGACGAGGCAATCCGCGACGCGAAAATGTCCGGGACCGAGCGTCAGCGGCGATACGAGCATAAGGCCCGCATGATGGCGTTTCTGGACAAGCCGATCGGGTTCCAGGGATCATTCATCATGCCCGAGGAAACCGACGAGGATCGCGCTGCGTTCGCCGTGCATAATCTCAAGGCGATCGACGTTGCTGGCTATGCGGCCGGGAAAGTCGGGCATGATCGGCACGGGAGCAACACCTATTCGCCGGGTACGGAAGAACACGTCAGGTTCGATAATGCCTGGCTCCGCGGCGATGGCGAGAAGCCGGCCAATCCGCCTGCGCCCCCGGAACTGAAGCGCGGGCCGGGGCGTCCGCGAAAGACTGCGGTGCCCGTCACCACAAATGGTGCCGCAGGCGAGCCGACGATGAGCATCGATGACATGGCGCGGCGGGACGGACGCCTTGATGCCTCCGAAGGCCACGACAACCATGCCGGCCTGTACCCCCAGGGGAATGAAGGTCACAGTTCGTACCTTCTTGGCCGCGCTGAGATCGACCGGGCGCGGCAGGGCGAACACGGGACTGCTTAGGTGCAAATCGTCATAGAGCTGCCAGGTCCGGTTCGCGGCAAGGGCGCAGGCCGTGCCTTCGTCGTGCGCGGACCTGGCCAAAGTGGTGGCCTGAGAGCGGCCATCTTCACGGACAGCAAGACGCGATCCTACGAAGCGCAGCTAAAGATGCTCGCAAGGGATGCAATGAACGGCCAGCCACCGACCGAGGAGTCGGTGATCGTCACGATCGAGGCGCGGTTTGCGGTTCCGAAGTCATGGTCAAAGCGCGATCGAGCGGCTGCGCTCGCCGGTCATATCTGGCCGACGACCAAGCCCGACACAAACAATATCAGCAAAACTTTAGACGGGCTCAACGAGATCGTCTGGCGCGACGACAGCCAGATTGGCGAGGAGCGTGTCATCAAGCGGTATAGCGAGCATCCTGGCCTCACGATCATCGTGGAGACGCGGGATCAGCAGCGGTCGGTTGCGGCCGCCCCGCAGGTGTTGCCGCTATTTGGTGGCTGAGTTTGGTAGACCCGGCAGGATTCAAACCTGCGCCCTCCGGCTGCGGATGCCGGCGCTCTATTCACTGAGCTACGGGCCTATCATATTGGTCGGGGCGGCAGGAGTTGAACCTGCGGCCTTCTGTTCCAACACAGACGCTCTATCACTGAGCTACGCCCCTCACAAACTCAATCCCAACGATCGATGTTGTAGCGGTTCCACGCGCCATTTAAGAACGCGCGCAAGGTACAATTTGGTACAGAACGAGACAAATCCAATCCCGAAGCAAGCTGACAGTCTGCAGGCCCAATCGATGCTCGCTTGGAATAAGCCTCAATGGTCGCGCGTATCGGAAATAGGTCACCGCGCAAACACTCAGGGAACAGCGCGTTTCCCTGATCAGTACCGCTATCGCAGGCATTTTCCAGAACCAACAGCAGACGATCGCCAGATAGGTAATGTGCTTCGTCATTTTCTTGCTGGCTCGGATCATTGACGATGGCAACGACCGGAACCCAGCCACCCGAAGGCAACCCCCAACGAGATGCCAGAGAACCATTGTGGTAGACGTATCCACTGATCGGATTGTTCCATTTAAAGATCAGAGGGGCATCGGCGTGCTGCGCGGTCAATAATGCACGGTAATTACCGCGTGCCGGCGCCAATACCTCAATCCGTTCGGCATTGGGTAGGACTGCGCGAGAGAACTTCTCCCATGTCATTGTAATGGCAGGAAGATCAACAACCGGGATCGGCTCGCGTCCTTTGGCCACTATGTGTCCGAACACTCCATGGGTCTGCGCAGCGTTAACTGGAGCGCACGAAAGCCAGATTGCCGGCACTTCATCGAGACGCGCGAAACGGCGCTCCAGAGAACGCGCGATCCCGAGCTTCTCGACGATTGCCTCGGCCGCTTTGATGTTGCCCGGAGTGGGCGCGCTCTGCGGACGCTGGTAGCGTAGCCCGTGCGTCATCTCGTCGAATTTTGCCTTGATAGCCTCGAACGGCAAACCGGCCTCGATCGCTTCGAGCAACGGCGCCGCAACCGAAGTGCGAGGATGGCAGAACCCCTCCGGTGCTGTGGCGATGGCGCGCCACAGCAAATTTTCTCCCTTGCGCCCCTTTGGATGCCCGTATAGAGCGCGCAACCACTTGATTGGTCCGGAGAACTTTTCAGCGCCGCGCAAAGCCTCGGCATCGAACAGCCTTATGAGCTGGTCAAGAGCCGCTGGCTTGTAGACGGCTAACGCGCGAGCGACGGTCTCAAAATTCTCTCGCTTTGCGGCCATCGCCTGCCCGGCAGTTATGGCGCGTTCACGATAAACTATTCCTTCCGGCGGAATTACGGCAGGATGAGACCATTCCCCTGTAAGGGGTGTTCCCCATATCCTTTCTTTCGAGAAGAACGGTGCCACAATGCGGGCTTTCTCGACGCGCGCTCGCAGCTTCGCAAATGCGTCTGCATAGAAATCAGCTACATCATCGGACGACCAAAGAGCAGAGCGCAATGTGCCATCATCGTTGGTGGTCGCAAGAAAACCGTAAGATCGAAAGAATCGAGCGCAGGCATGACAAGTATGCGTCTGCCGTTCCTGCGGCAGACTATCGAGATAAATTTCGTAGAGACCATCGGCGTCGGTCTTGAACAACGGCCCCCTATGCCCATCGAAACTCTCGCGCACCTTCAGCAAGAGGGCAGAGTAGTCGTGTTCATGATCATGAGCGATGATTGATGCCGCTGCTATTTTGGTTGCGGCACGGTTGCGACCTCGGTGCGTCGCCATTCGTCTTCTCCAAACCCCTGGGATAGCCCCGAGGCGCGGGCAGCGGAATGGTTATCCCATCCGCAGCAGCGATGTCAATTCATATCGCCATCCACGGCATTTCGTTTGGCAGCTTAATATCGCTCGGCCGGAGGATGCAATTGCCGCGGATTTCCACCTTCACGATACGGCCATCCGCGACAAGCCGCTCGACGCTGTCGGCGAGCACGAGCAAGGGCAAGTCCCGATATTCGGGCGTGCTCCGCTTGGCACGCTTCGGGAGCGAGCGATCGAGCTCGGGGTCGGCGGGGATCAGTGTTCCGTTGCCGCAGAGCCGGCGCAGCGCCGCCAGCATCCGGTAGTCCAGGTCCAGGCGCTCAGTGTGGCTCAGCGCCCTCTTGCGCTCGGGCATTTCCTCGGTGACGAAAACGCCGTCCTGCCATCGCAGCTTCGTTGCATTGAGCTTGGAGCCGTAGTTGCTCCCCATTCCGTAGAGAATGCGCACATCCTCGTCGGTGCCTGTCTCGCGGTTGTAAGTCTTCGGGCGCTCGAGCGAGATCGTGATACGCACCGTCGACTCCCATGCCGACGAACCGCTGTACCACCCGCCGCTACGGTTCGGGTGCGCATTGAGCAGGATGGCCCCACCCAGCGTATCGGCGAGCCAAGCCAGCTTTTCGACATAAGCCGTGACCTGGTTGCGGTTCACTTCATCGCCACCGAATGTTCGTGCGCTGGTGTCGATCGGCACCACGCGCACGCCAGTATCCTTGCAGAAATTGACCATCTGATCCCACCGCGGCGTCATCTTGGGGATCGCGCTGAACCGCTCGAACTCGCAGAGCCGCGCATTGCCGCCGTTCGCCCCGATCTGGTCGCGCGACAGCCACGACACTTCCGTCTCGAGATCGGCGTGGCTGATGTCGTAATGGCGGTTGATGTTGATCTGCCTGTGCGCAAGTGCCTGCTCGCGATCCTCGGCGAAGTATCCGAAGCTGCGAAACTGGCCGATATCCCGCCCGAGCCAGCGGCGCCCCAGCGCAGCGGCCGTCATCATGTCCTGGCACAGAAAGGTCTTGCCGAGCTTCGTGGCGCCCGCAAATAGCGTTACCTCGCCCCTCAGCAGCACGCCAGGGACAAGCCAATCGAGCGGGGGCGGTACTTTCCCCTCGAGCGACGCGGCGTAAGTAGGGACGAACGGCGCGATCGTCGGCGCCCGCTGCTCGCGATTGAGCGGGACGACGTTGGCACCAGGACCGCGCCCTTGCATGACCCGTTACTCGGCGACAGCGGAAAAAAGATCGCCCTCTTGTCGCGGTCGTTCGGCCATGTCGAGATTAGAAATCGCCTGTCGGTAATAGGTCGGCTTCAATTCTATACCGATGCCGCGCCGTCCGGAACGAATAGCGCAATAGACCTCTGAACCAACCCCCATGAAAGGCGTGAGCACCGTCTCGCCAGGATTGCTCCACAGCACCAAAATGCGATCGATCACGTCCAATTGCAGCGGGTGAACATGCCGTTCGTCATCCTCATCTCGCGCCCTCTTAAAGGGCAGCACGCGATCGATCCGCACATCATCCCAAAAGGCCGAGGCATATTGCCTCCAAATCCAGTGTGAAAAGCGGTTTTCGATCTGATTTCCCGTCCAGCCACGATATTTCAGAAGTTCGGCCGGCATCTGGCGCTCGCCGGCGTATTCCATCAGGCCAGTTGCATGCGTTATCGGAACCGGGTTCTGACCTTTGCGGCGGAAGACCAGAAGATAATCGGCAGAGGCAACGCTGCATCTCGAGCTGTCCTCGACGAGCGAGCGATGAGCCAGGTTCTTCGCCATCGTCCGGTTGCGGACGGCGAGAGGCTCTTTCCACACCGCATAGCGCGCTATGAATTGCCACCCTTCCCGCTCATGCAGACGGATGATGTCTCCGGGGAAATCGATCAGGTGATCGGTTCCGGTGTTGCCGCTTGGCACATCCATGCAGTGCACGGCCGTCATACGCCCCGGCATCGTCAGCCGTGCCAGTTCATGCACAACGAAAGCGTAGTGCTCAAAAAACTGATTGTAGTCGGTGCAATTTGACAGATCTTGATCGGACGATGAATAACAAAACAACCCGCCAAACGGGGGTGAATATACACTGAGATGAATTTTCCCGTCAGGCAGGTCGCGCATCACATCAATGCAGTCCGCGTTATAAGCCGCGTATTCCTTCGTGATCTTTTGGTCGAGCACTAAAGCCATGATGGGATGACCTCGCTTTGGCGAAAATTAGAAGTGCGGTTAATGCTCTCGGCTTCGTGCATTTGTTCGACCAGATAGGCGAACATCCGATCGGACGCGGCAGCCTTGCGCTGCAGGTTAGACAGCACGCTTTTCTCACCCTGCGTGGTGACGATATCAGATGTCACCGGCCGCTGCTGACCGAAGCGCCAAAAGCGTCGAATGCTTTGGTAGTAGCCCTCGAAGCTGTGCGTCGGGAAACTGACGGAGTGAGCACAATGCTGGAAATTAAGACCCCAAGCCCCGATCTTTTCCTTGGTGATAAGACCGCGGGCTTGTCCCTCGCAGAATGCGAGGAATTTTTCTTCCTTAGCATCGTCCCTGTCGGCTCCGCTGACCTGCACGAAGTCGGGCAACATCCGGTCGAGCAAGTCGCCTTCGTTGTTGAGATGGCACCATATTGCCGCCGGCTCGCCGGTGTCTGCGACCAATGCCGCAGCACGTTCGCACCGCTCGACAATGGTTCGGCGCCGCTCTTCGCGCTGCTCGGTCAGGCCGATTGCCGGCAACGCAAACAATGCGCCATCGGGTAACGTGCGCGCCTCGACCTCGTGAACACGTTCCGATAACGGGGGCAACACGAAGCGATCATCTTCAAAACCTAGATCGGATGGCTTGCGGCAGGCTCGCGCCCAAGAGCACACCCAGCGCCAGAAGGGCATTTCGGCGTGGCCCTTGAAACGCCATTTGCCCGCTTCGTCAAGATTTGCGTAATTGCGGCCCTTGTCTCTATACCGAAAAGGCTTGATCGAGTTTCCTTGGTCATTTTTGAAAAAACGGCTCAACATGTCCATATGGCCGAGATAGCCAAGAGCTTCGCTGCTGGTGCCGAGCTCGACATACTCGTTCGGCGATGGTGTAGCGGTGCATAGAAGGCGGTATTTCAGCCGCCGCATGAACTCGGTTATCTCGGCACGCCTAACACCGTCGAAAGATTTGAGGATCGCACTTTCATCGCAGATCGCGCCCTCGAAATCCTCCGCGTCGAATAGACGCAGACGCTCGTAATTGGTAACGGTAATCGCGGTCTTGGGTCTTCCGTCCGATGACCTTGCGCACTCAACCCCAAACTTCGCACCCTCGCGAACGGTTTGAGCTGACACTGCTAATGGGCAGATGATCAGCACGCGCCCGCCTGTGTGCTCAACCACAGCATCGGCAAATGCCAATTCCATTGCGGTTTTCCCCAAGCCGCAATCGGCAAATATGGCGGCTCGTCCCTTGCGCAAAGCCCATTCCACAAGATGCGCTTGGAAATCGAAGAGCCAAGACGGGAGTTTTCCAGGTGAAAAACCGTCATCCGTACCGATCTGAGACTTGGCCGCGAGAAATTCCTCATACGTCACGCCATCACCTCGCGCCCAAGGAGCATCGAACCGAAGTCGTCGTAGCTCTCGTCCGGGAGCACGACATCACATTGCCGCTGCTGGCTGTGCTCGCGCCAGGCGGCATCAGCCATGCGCTCGCCGACTTCACCGCGATCGCCGAAGATGTACAACTGGTCGACGCAATCGGGCACCCAAACGGAGCCGAGCCGCGCAGCCCCGCATACTGCCCATACGGGGAACCGGAACAGCATAGCAGCAGCTATGGCAGTCTCGACACCCTCTGCAAGTCCCAGCGCCGGGCCTGCGGCCGCCAGTCGTACGGCACCGTCGCCCATGCTGCCCAGCACCTTCTTGCGGGCCTGCAGCGGCGCGCGGCTGTCCCTGGCTGTGGCAAGCTCCACCCGCGGCAGGCACCATATCCGCTGACAGGCGATGACATGACCATCGCTGTTTTTGATCGGGGCAACGAGTGCCGGCAGCCGTTCGTTAGTCTCGGCGACATAGAGCCCGGGATGAGCCCGGAGCGCCGGCTGATCGGTCGACAGCCCGCGAGACCAAAGGTACAGCCAGGCAGCCGTAGTGCTCGCCACCTGCTCGCTCTCATGGATGATCCGATGCACGCGCTCGATGTCGGTCGACTGGCTTGATCGACACTTTGTCGATCGAGATACCGCCGCTGCCTGCGGCGCCGTTTCCGGAAGCTCGAGCAATTCCCGAATTGCTTCGTGGAATTTCAGCCCGCGCTGTTTCATCACATATTCGATCGCATCACCGCTTCCGCAGCCGGCGAAACATTTCCAGCGATCTCCGGTGATGCCGAATGACGGGCTGCTGTCATCGTGGAAAGGGCATTGGCCGACATACCAAGTGCCGGAGCGTTTCAATGCCACATCTCGCCCGATGAGCTGGACGAGGCCAATCCGGTTGCGTGCCGCCGCTATTTCGGTGTCGCTGAACATTTTTTAGGTTCGGCTTCTATTCGGATGCCGAGCGGTGGGCTTGCCAATGATTGCACAAACGCTTTCACGGATACGCCATTTGCTGTTGTTTCGATTGAGAAACGGCGCTCCAGGCTGACCGTGAAAGCTGATCTTCAATTGCGACGCTAGGTTCCGGACGGTGTTCGGTGATCGCCCCATGACTAGAGCCGCTTCCGTAGTAGAAAACCCTCTCTCAGCATACCATCGTAAATGGAGAATGTCCGCTGGAGACCATGTCGTCGGGCGTCCCTTAACGGCCATCTCACACCTTATCGCGCAGATGTTTCGGAATCGGAAGATCGCCGATCTTATAGAGGCGCTCGCCTGTTTTCGGATCAATCGAAACCGTCACACGCGGCAAGCGAGAATTGCGCGGCACCCATGTTTTTTTGATGGTATCGCTAACGCCATGAGCTTCGTCATCCGAGTTCATCTCGCGCGCCCCAGACGTTGCCGATACCGTTTCAACGATTGCAGCGATACGAGCCGCGAGACTTGGCCCAGCGGCTGCCATGCAGCAAATGAGAGAGGCTCGTTGCGGGGATTTTCCAGCGCGCGGATTGCGGCATCGACGCGGGCTATTTCGGCGGCGATCTGCGTCGATCGCCATTTAGAAACAGGCGACTTGAAATTGTCACCGGCGGGAATTATAAATTGCTCAGCCATTTGAGCGACGCCTCCAACGTCGTTGGCTTGAACCGCTCGAGAAAGTTGCGCTTCTCGGGCGGTTCGCTTTTTCGTCTGGCTACGATAGGCGCGTTTCACCGTCTATCGCAAGAGAGAACGAAGCGAGATTGATCATGTCACCCACCAGAAGCCGGCCGCGGCGATCAGCATGGCGACGATCCATATCCAGCCTATCGGTGGCGCTCGGTCATCGGGGAGCATGATCATCTGGGCGGGAACAGGATAATAACGAGCCAAAATACCAGGGTAATAACACCGATAAACCACGTCCACGAGAGGATCATCAGTCCGTGACTAGCGGCATACTCGGCACCCTTCAATGCGATTAGAGTACCAACCGCTGCACAGACAAAACATAAGATCGGACTAATGTCAGGCATAGTCCCCTCTGGTTTGAACAGCCTCATATGGCGGGGTCATGGGATCGAGCAGACCGCGTCAAGCAGTTCGCGCACCACGTGCTCCCAGGCGGCAGCACGATCGGCGAGGGCGAGGGCGAGGTCGAGGGCGAGGTCGAGGGCGAGGGCGAGGTCGAGGGCGAGGGCGCGGGCGAGGGCGCGGTCGCTCTGCTCTATCGCGTTTTTGGCGGCGGCCGGATCGCCGATCGGCGCCAAGGCGCGCAACCGCGCAGCCTCTTCCGGCAGCTGCAGCAGGTCGAGCAGCGCCGGCGCCATTTTACGGTAGGCGTGATCAAGCAGCGCGTAAACCCGGCGATCGTCCTGCGCCGGGTCAAGACCGCCGAGCGCGGGCGGCAGGAATCTCGGCAGATAGGGCCGCAATACCGCCGTGCGGTGGTCGTCGTCGCGCCACGGCCCGTCATTGAGCGCCGGGAGCAAATCGGTGAGCCGGGTCACTCCCGGCGGCGTCGCATCGGCATGAACGCCGGTCACCACCTCGTGCAGCAATTCGCGCGCGCAATGCTCGCAGTCGGGACCGCCAGTCCTGCCCTGATGCGCACCGCGGAACAGCGTTAGCCTCTTCAGGAGCGCGAGCCGCTCGGCCGGAATGATCGATGATGCAGGCTCGGGCAATAATTCCCTAATTTTACTCATTGGAAAAGCCTCGCGTAAACAGAAGTCCATACCCTCGCCGCGGACTTCGCCACCTCAACATCCCGCTCGCACTGGCGATAAAAGCCGAGGTTCGAGCGGCCGGATAACATGTTGTCCCATTCGGCTTCGAGCCACAGGGATAGCATGTGCGGGTTCATTGCGCCGGCAATATAGGGATGCGACTGCCACCGTCCGCAGAAGTCTTCATAGCGCCACCCACCATGCTTGCTGAGCAGTTGGCGATACTCGTAGGTGTCGCCGGTCAGGATCATTATTGCCATCTTCTGTCTCCACCCCTGATTGGCCCCGAGGCGCGGGCTACGGACATAGATCAGGTTTCCTCCAACGGTGTCCGGCAATGCTCGGGCAATCCCCGGCAACCGCATCGGTAGCCGAGAATACAGCTACCATCATCGGCGTGGTAGCCCTCGTGATGCCCGCAAGGACACATCTTTGGGCCTTTCGCGTAGCACCACGACGGCACATAAGGGCCGTCGTCCGGCGGACCTTCGTAGCTATCGCTCACCGGACCAGGCATGACTCAATCATTCCTGGCGTGCGGATATTCGCATTGGCGCGGATTGCCGATGACGCACGACTTTTTGCCATCAAGGCATTTCCAGCAAGAGTGATCGCGGAACATACCGTTTGCTGCCGCTCGCTTGGTTGCGAAGCGTGCATTGCGCTCATCTTCACTCTCGGCGAATTGATCGTCCCAAGATGGTCGATTGCTCATTCAAATTCTCCCGTTCCTTCGCAAGCTGGACACGTCGTTGTGCTGACACAGAAATACCAACTTGGCGTCGTCAGCGGGTTTACCGTGCCGCGACCCTTGCAGGTCGGACAGGGAATGGATTCGAACTCAGGGTCGGGCTCCATTCCGTCATCGTCAATCTCTTCCTCTGGCTCATAGCATTCCCACAAGTCGCTCATGGCGCTTTCCTCAAAATTCGATATCGCGCAGACGCGCTAACGCGCGCCCTTGCTCAAATGAAATACGAAGTGCACCCGCGATACGTTCTTTAATTCGGTCTGGATGCGGGACCATGCCATAGCATTCAATATGGTCCTCGACTATCTTCCGCGCGATTAACATCGCATCGTCGTCTTCGTCGTTGATCATTACAACGCCTCTCTGGCTTTGATCTGCGTTTCCGCCTTTTTAGTGGTGATCGCTTGCCGCTGTAGCCGCTCATAGTCGGGCAGCTTCTTGAACGACCGGACAATCTCGCGACGCATCCCTGGGGATAGCTGAAACCACTGCGCCTCAGTGCCGCCGAAACAACCCTCTGGCAATTCCTCAAAAGACGGCGTGGGAAAGGACGACTGATACGTCCAGTATTTTTCGCCGCTCATGCGTCGATCTCCCGCTTGATGTGCGTCGTGCGCCACGGGATTTCGTTCCGGTCATACTCAGTCGTTGTTTCGTCTTCCGACCAATTGACCGCCTGGCTATCCCAGCCATACGGCATACCGATGCGCGACAACTGGCCGATGGACTGCACGAGCGAGCGATAGCCCATACAGAGCGATCTTGATTTGGATCATGCCGTTGCTCCTTTGCGCTCTCGATGCCGAGCTTCGACCAGCACGCGTTGGCCAAACTCATGTATCTGTCGCGTCACGACCCCCGGACCACCCTCGTTCGGTTCACACACCTGCTCTAGCGCGGCCAAGACCTCGATTTGGCCGAGCGCTTGGTATAGCGCGAGCATCATTTCCTCCCATAGGCGTCGCGGGACGCGTATTTGATCGTGCGGCATCATCTTACTCCCCGAGAAGCCGGTTGATCTCGGCGAGCCGTGCCAGCAACTGCTCCCGCTCAGTCAACAGCCTTACGCGATTGGCGTCTTCTGCCTCTACGGCGTCGGCCTTGATACCAATGAGCCGGTCGCGCGCATTAAAGAATGCGGGGATGCCGGCGCTCTTGATCTCGCCAACGATCTGTTGCATCCAGGGCCGGGAGCCGAACTGATCCCAGACCAGCCAGTCTCCGCTGCGCTTCGGAGTGCCCATGTCGCGCTGGAAGATTTCGTTTACTTGCTGCATCGTCGCCATTTCCCTTACTCCGCCCCTGAAAAACCCCGAGGCGCGGGCTGCGGGAGCTTAATGTAGCGTGATGGCCGGATGGGGCAGAAAACCGGCGGCGATCAGAGGGGATGTCCAGCCCTTCCCCGGCATCCACTCAGCTACCACCCGGTATTCGTCGGCGGTTTCCTCGATCAGTTGCACGAACGGCTCGTTGGTGTAGCCAGGCTGATAGCATTCTTCGATTTGGCGAGCTTTTTTCGCCATATCCGTTGTCCATCCCCGCACGGGACGGGAGTAATCGAATGATTGCCGGGGGAACTTCGCCCAATACCGAGGGTAGCTCATTTGGTATCTCCCGCTAAATCGATGATTGACCATGTGTCAGCCCTCCCACTGCTTAATAAGCAGGGCCAAGCGATCCCGTTCGGTGCGCGCCCAGATAAGCGCAAAGTAAGCGTATGTATAGCCTTTGGCGTAAGCCTTGGCTGATTCCGCCATCAAAATCAGAGCACCCAAAGCGTCATGTGCGCGATTTATGTCTTCAATGGTGATAGTGTGGTTTTTGTAATCCTTTTGCATAAGATTGAGCCTTTCTTCCAGGGTTAACAGTTCATCGATCTAACCGAGGGTCATTTGTTAAAGGTTGAGCGAGCGAACGAAGCGCAGCGCGCCATTCTGGCGCGGGCCGAACGCGACATAATTGCCGTATTCGTCGATCCTCAAGCCAGCCGGCGCACGATCAAGGATGATCGCCGCATCCTCAGCGGTAAGCGGCGCGGCGCCGCAATTTGCCTGCCGGCGGCAACCGACCGCCAATGCGATCAGATTGTCGATGCAATTGGGATTGTCTTGCGTCTGTGCGAGCCGCAGCGTTTGCATGTCCATCGCGCTACCTCCGTTTGACCAACGCACAATGCGCCCTTTCCCGATGTCGTGCAAGCTGAATTATCGTAAAAAATGACATCGGCTGAATTTCCCCGTTAAGACATTGCAATCGCATGCCGTTTTGATTGTTTTGATTTCATCCCCTAAAACAGCCCCGGAAATCACCGTTTTCGCCCCTAATTTGATTTCCCAAATCCCAAAACCGCCAGTTTCCGCTTTACTTGCAGAGACTTGGAGGAAATCAAAAAATTTGGCTCATTTCAGCGGAAAAACTCATCGTCAGTCACGGCGCGCGAACCTGATCGAGCTCGAGCCGGCCGTTGCTTCCAGTTGAGCCGGCGCATAACATCTTCGGCCACGGCGCGATGGTACAGCCTGCCATCCGAGCACAGAACCCAGCCCTTCATGATGCCTGCGCGCGCTTGCTGGAACGATCGCATCGTCCCGTATCGGGCCAGCCTCACCAATGCTCTATCATCGTTTGGCAGGCTCCCCGCAGGTCTCTGGTGCCAGCTCGCGATCATGAGCCGCAGAGCCATGTATCCCGCGTAAGCAGTCTCATATTCGTAAGCCGGATCAGTAAAGTAGACGGCTGGATCAATCGCCATCCCAATCGAATGGCGCAGATTGGCATCTGCCGGAACAAATGGCTCTGGCAGCAATTGCGTAAATGCATCGTCGATGCTATTTTCCATGGGTGTTGCCCCTCCTATCGGGCAGCATCCCGAGGTCAATTCCGCCCCACGCGGAATGCCTCCTTGACGGCCGGCAAGCCCAAATCTTGCTGGCCGTTTTTTTATGCCGCAGCGATGCCGCGAGTGTCAAGCGCTTGCTTTTTTGCAAGCGAAAAACACGTGCGGGGCCGAAAAAATCGCCCCGCAATGGGTATAAGCTATTGAAAATAAACAACACACGCAGCGCAGATAGTTAACAGATAGTTAGCGTTAAGGGTAAGGAAAGGGTAATCAGAGACTCCTACGGAAAAGTCACAGTCTCCAACCCCGACAAAATCGTCATGGCGTTGCGTGCAAATTCGACCCCATCCCATCAAGGCAATTCTCCGACCCGGCCGA
The DNA here is from genome assembly GCA_035308285.1 of Bradyrhizobium sp. Taxonomy (GTDB): domain Bacteria; phylum Pseudomonadota; class Alphaproteobacteria; order Rhizobiales; family Xanthobacteraceae; genus Bradyrhizobium. The sequence continues at coordinate 16,100 of DATGGY010000268.1, forward strand.
AACTCCTGCGTTGACAAACCCGCTCCGTCCGTGACAACAATTGCTATGCCCGATCGCAAGCCGCCGAAGCCCATGCCCCAGATCACCGAGCACATGCTCAAGGCCGGCGAAGACGTACTGATCGGATATATCGGTGCCGCCGACGCGCTGCCATCATGGGTTTCGTATCGTCGAGTAATCGCAGAGATTTTCTCGGCGATGCAAATAGCTCAGTACGAAATGCTCCGGGAAATGAAATCATCTCCGCAAACAACCAGCGAAAATGGCTGAGTTCGCGGCATGGCTGGCCGCTAATGGCACGAATCACGGTCATCTACGAGAAAGACCAACGCCCGCCGTTGCAAGTTCACGCGCCAGCCGACATGGTGCGGATCGCATCAATTGACATCGGACAAAACTCTGTCGCTGATCTTAATGTTTATGCCGTGGCGCAAAAACTCGCCGAGTTATTGCTCGAACAATTGGCGGTGTGCGAAAAATGATGGCCGATTTCGTCGCGAACGCCGATCACACAGCGCGGATCAAGGAAATCCGTGCGGCGGAAACGCCAAAGTGCGAGTATAGCGGGATGACGCTGTACGCTTGTCTGCGGTCGCCGGCCAGGTGTAGGGAAGGCTGCGAACGGCGCGGAGATTGGATCGGACCAGATGTCAAGTGACCGGAACATGTGGCCTCTGGAGCGCACGGACATGCTGATTGCGATGTGGAGAAACACGGACCTTGCGACAGATGCGATGGCCGCGCAGCTCGGGCTGACGAAGAACATGGTGATCGGCAAGCTTCATCGGCTGGGCTTGAGCGCTGCCGAACGGCCGTACAAGTCGAAGAGGCGGCGATCAAGGGCGCGGACGAGCGCGCCGGCGCCGAGCCGGCGATGGAAGAAGCTCGAGCCGCTCGAGCCGCTCGAGCCGCTCGAGCCGCGGTCGACAAAGCCGGTGGCGCAGGCATTGCCTTGGGAGCCGATCGCCGCCCCGTCGCGCGCCAGGCTCATGGCAGGACGGTAGGATGGATCACTTAACCGATGCGCAGCGTCTGGCGATCGTGCAGTTGCTGATCGACATCAAGCACCTGATCATCGATACCCACGGCACTGAGAGCGAGCGGAACGCTGCAGCCCGCGTGGTCACGCGGATAGAGACGCTGGTCGCTCGGATGGAGGAAGAGGCATGAGCCGTTTCCAAGACCCTAATCGCGGACGCCCTGACGGGCTGGGACACCACACCGCCGTGAGTTACCAAGCCCGCATCAAGGGCGGGGCTCGAGCTACCCTGCGGCGCTTGGCCAGATTGTGCCGGCACCAGCGTCGTCGTCCATGACATCCTGGGTCGTTGTCATCACCAAGCCTGCAGCCGAGGAGATCGCCGAGCGCGATCTGCGGCGCGCCGGCTACCGCGTGTATCTGCCGCGGTATCGCAAGCTGCTGAGCCCGCATGGCCGCGATCGGCGACCGGTAACTTCGATGCGGCCGCTGTTCACGGGCTACTTGTTTGCCGAGGACTGGCGCGGATGGCCGCGCGAGACTGTGCACGGCGTCGAGGGTTTGCTGCACCGCAGCGGCTCGAGCCGGCATGCGCTCTTCAGCGGCGCCGATATCCAAGCCATTCGCGACCGCGAAAGCTCATTCGACGAAATGCGTTACGCTGCGGGCCAAGGCCGGGCGATGATCCGCGAGGATGTTTCCGTTGGCGATGTCATGACCGTAGACATTGGGAGCATTCCGATGCAAGCTGTGCTCCGCGAGCTTAGCGCCGATGGGCGCGCCCTAGTCGAAGTGATGATTTTCGGCCGCGTGACGCCGATGCGTGTTGAGCAAGAGGCGCTACTGGCCGCAGGAGGGTGACGCGATGCGTTGCAAGGGATGCGGTAATCAGATGCAGGATCCCCCGGCCGAGGAGCAGCGCCGCACGCAGATGGAGCAACTCCGCGCCGCAGTGCTGACCGGCCTTCGCGAGCGCGGATGGCCGGAGCCGCGATTACGGGAGCCAAATGGCGAGCATCTCGATCCATGGCACGTATGGGGCGACGACAAACCAAGCGTCTGGATGACGGATTGCTGCTCCTCGAGCGGCTACACCACCGCCGATGGCTACGAAAGCGGCTGGACTGAATTCGACGAGTGCGTCGATGCCCAACGGATCGTCGAGGCGATCGACCGGCTCCGCTGGGTGATCGGGCTGTCCGACGTAGGAGGACACGCTGTTGGCTTCTCGTCTCATGCTGGTCAGCTCATTCAGCACGGATGGCGAACCGTAGACGCATGGGCTTGTGATCCCGACAGCGGTTTGCAGCATGGTTTAAAGGGTTGCGTCCCTGATGGCTGGCTATGGAAATTCGGCAATCGGGTGATGCAGTTCGACGCCAAGATTGGCGGGTGGCTGGAAATAAAGCCGGGGCCAACGTCAGAGCGCTGGGACGCAACCACCTGCCGAGACTCGGGTACGCCATGGATTTATGGCCGTAGTCCCGGCATGGACGCGCTGACGGCTGAAATAGCTCGGCACAAGGAAAAACTTGCGCACATGCGAAATGTCGTCTCGCGCTCAATGGGGGCACACCAGGACGCCGCTGCCGGTCTCGTCCCGCTGCCCGCGAAGCCGCAGCTGCCCGAGCCGGCGCCGTTCGTTCCGCGCAAGTTCGGGGAGCACGGCTGATGGCGCTGATGGCTTCGAGCGACCCAACGCTGGACGATCGCCTCTACGAGCTAATCGCCGCCGGCAAGACATCGGCCGAGTGCGCGGCTATTTTGGGAATAACCCGTAACGCAGCGATGGGTAGGGCGCGTCGCCGCGGTTTCAAATGGCATACACCGCCATTAGCCCAACGATGGCGATATCCACGCACGCTTGAGGACCGCCTCGACGCCATACACACCAAGTTCGACGCCACAATTGCGGAAATTCGCAAGCGCGCCGAAAAATTTCCGTTGACTTACCGTGCCCAATTGTGAGGGGAACGCCGCATGGCGAACATATTTGGGCTGGCAACGAGCCGCCGTGTTTGGTCGAGGACAGATCGCACCACGCCTGCCGAGCGCGCCCAAATAGAGGAATTCATGCGAACGCGCGGGGCAACAAAATGCGATCCTGCGCCAAACGTGCTTGTTCCGAAATCGGCTTTTGCCGAAAAAAAAGATTGACGAATTGCCAAATGGGGAGTTATCAGCCAATTCATGAATTGCATTGGGGGCCACACACGTTCGGTGTAGGCCCTCGAAAGCTTTCGGGAAGCTGGTAATTCGATGGCCAAATCAGGCGGTTTCCGACCGGGCGCGGGTCGCCCCAAGGGGGCAAAGAGCCGCTCCCTCGAAGATCGCATCCTCAGCCGTGACCACGTCGGCCGGCGCGCCAACAAGCGCTTTCCGATCCTGACTGCGGCCGTCGCCAAGAAGATCATTTCCGAGGCCATCCTCTGCGGACAGACGCCGCTCGAGGTGATGCTGTTCACGATGCGGTGGCATTTCACCGATGGCCGGTTCGACGACGCAGCGCGTGTGGCGAAGGACGCCGCGCCCTACATGCACCCGCATTTGACTTCGACGAAGGTCGAAATTCGCCGCCCCGAAGACATGACCGATGACGAGCTGGCAGCACACCTTGCCGCAGCAGAGGCCGCGCTCGAAAATGGCGGCGGACTGGGCGAAGATACTCCGCCAGGAACAAGCCAGACGCGCCATTGACGCCGATCGGGCGCGTGAGGTTTATCTGACACAGGCAGAGCGTCGCACACGGCTGTACCGGCTGTACCCTGAAACCGGACCGTTGCGCCGCGAGCTCTACCCGAAGCACATGGAGTTCTTTGCGCTAGGCGCAGTACACAGCGAACGCGCGTTCATAGGCGGCAATCGCTGCATTACCCCATGGACGCCCATTGAAATGGCGCGGTCCACGCGCCTGCCCGCAGAAATTCTCGGCGAGCGTAGCCTAGATGTTCGATCGTGGGCTGATGGATCGCGATGTGGTGCTCAAGCCTCCGGCGTATTTCTGAAGGGCATAGAGCCAGCGTTTCGAGTTCACTTGGACAACGGACAAGCTTTTGATTGCTCGGGTGCGCACCGGGTATTGAGCGTCGCGGGCTGGATTGAGTTCGGCCTGTTAATGTCGCTCTCAGATGGTCTGCGTTTGAAGGATAGAGCGCTAGATTATCCGGCCAATTGTGCCACGGCACATTGTCGAGATGATCGGGCACCTCAGAGCGATCGAGATAACGGCCAAGCACAACCTCCATCACCAGGCGATGCTCGCCAACGCGCCCTGTCGATGATCGAGCGTGCTGGTGAAGAGGAGCAAAAATTCCGATATATCCATGCTTATCCAGGGATCGGCGGCCCCTCCATTCTTGACGACCCGGACCAGCTCGCGGACCTGATCGGGCAGTTTGAAGACCCCATTTCAGTACCCGGCGCTCTATTGACCGAATATGAACGCCGAGAATATCAGCGGCTTGTCGCTGAGTTAGGCCCTCTTGCAGCAGAAGCATCTGGAGGTGATCTCGATCGATCAAGTTGGCAGCCAGATTGTCGGCTCTTTTTCCCATTTCGGCACATCCCATTGATTGGTGGGAATAGGATTGTATGCGCCGAGGCGCTAGGTTTCCAGCCAATCCTCGACATCGAGGTCTACGGCACGCACTGCTACGAAACTGGCGGCGTGATCCATCACAATACTGGGAAAAGTTTTTGCATCGGGTATGAGGGCACGTGCCACCTGATCGGCTGGTACCCCGATTGGTGGACCGGCCGCCGGTTCAATCGGCCTGTCATAGGTTGGGCGGCGGGCGAAGATGCGAAGGCTGTGCGAGAGTCCTTGCAGCCGACGCTCTGCGGGCCAGCCGAGGCGCGCGGGACGGGGCTGATCCCTGGCGAAATGATTTTACGCTCCCCAACGCGCAGCGGCATCCCCGACGCGATCGATTTCGTCGAGGTGAACCATTCATCCGGCGGTCGCAGTCGCTTGGTCTTCAAGGCTTACGAGCAGGGGCGAGAGAGCTTCCAGGCTTCGCGGATCGATTTCGCCCTGCTCGACGAGGAGCCACCGTTGCACATCTACACCGAGACGCTGACACGAACGCTATCGACGGTGCCGGGAGAGGCAAACGGCTTGGTGCTGTGTGCCTTCACGCCCCTGAAGGGTGTCAGCGAGACGGTGCTGCAATTCCTGCCAGGTGGCGCTTACCCTGCGACGGAGGAATTACGCAAGCAAGCCTGGGGGTGGTGAGGTGACCAAGGCCGTCGTTCAGGCCGGCTGGGATGAAACGCCACATCTGAGCGAAGAAGCCCGCCAGCAGCTCATCAACTCCTATCCCCCGCATGAGCGCGACGCACGCACTCGCGGGGTGCCCCAGCTCGGTTCGGGGGCGATCTATCCGGTTCCTGAGACGGAGATCGTCGTCGAGCCATTCGAGTGGCCGCATTTCTGGAAGCAATGCTACGCGCTCGATGTCGGATGGAATCGTACTGCAGCGCTTTGGGCTGCTTATGACAGCGAGCACGATGTCGCCTATCTGGTGAGCGAGCATTACCGGGCGCAAGCCGAACCGCCGATCCATGCACAGGCAATTCTCGCGCGCGGCAAGTGGATACCGGGCGTCATTGATCCGGCGGCACGGGGCAGGAGCCAACGCGATGGCCAAGACCTCTTCGGCATCTACACCGACCTCGGGCTCAGGCTCAGCCCTGCCGATAACGCCGTCGAGGCTGGCATTTATGAGGTTTGGACGCGCCTCTCGACCGGACGGCTCAAGGTCTTTTCGACGCTCACGAATTGGCGGGCGGAATATCGGCTCTATCGTCGAGACGAGAAGGGGCGCGTCGTCAAGGAGCACGATCATTTGATGGACTGCTGCCGCTATCTCGTGATGACCGGTCTCGACATCGCGGCATTCAAGCCGCGCGAGCAGCGCTCTGGCCCACAGATGAAGGCCGACTACCGCCCGATCGAAGCCTGGGACCAGTCGCGCGGCGGTGGCCGCAACGTCGCCAACGGACCGTATCGTCCGTATGGAGCAGGCTGACATGGGTTTCCTGTCGCCAGCGCCGGTACCGGCCCCGCCGCCTCCGCCACCGGCACCACCACCGCCGCCGACAATCGCCAACGCTAGCACCCAGGCCGCAGGTGCGGCGGCAGGGGCCAGTGCTGCGGCTGCAGGGGGCGCGTATGGGGGGACGTTGCTCACCTCCGGGCAGGGTGTGCCCGCGCCAGCCACGGCGACCAAAGAGTTACTCGGGCAAAGTATTTTGTTGGCGATGATCTTTGGTAAGGTTATCTTCGCTGCATGCCATTCGCACGGATTGATCTGATTGGGCTTCGCTTCGGGCGACTTTGCGTTAAAGCCCTCGTGAGGGTTACGCCTAGTGGAAGTCTCTGGCACTGTGAATGCGACTGCGGTGGTTCATGCGAGGCCACAACTTCGCGACTGAAGCGCACGCCAAATGTAGGCTGCAAAAGTTGTGAGACCGAGCGCCGCGCCGCCGTACAGTCAAAGCACGGCGAGAGCAGGGGCAACTCGAACGGCGGTAAAACAAAACTCTACATGATCTGGAAAGGCATGCATAGTCGATGCCGCGACCCAGGCAACACGAGTTGGAAGTATTATGGCGGGAAGGGCATTACCGTTTGTACCGAGTGGGCAACTTACGTGCCGTTTCGTGATTGGGCGCTCGCTAATGGTTACAAAGAGGGGCTGAGTATCGAGCGTGAAAATCCCCAACTCAATTATGTGCCCGAGAACTGCGAATGGATTACTCGCGGTGAAAACAGCCGAAGGGCTCATCTGCGCACAAGATGCTGAGACATCGGAGCGCCTTACCGAGATTTATCCGCTAAGCAACCCGAACGCACTCAGACGGATCGACAGGTCAATTTGAATGCCCCTCGACGGGATATCAGTAGGGAGCGAGCCGGGTACGATCGGGCCGATGTTTCTGGCGCGGCAGCCAGTCTCTGCCCCTGCACCGAAGCGCATTGAGCCGTGGCCGGCCTATTATGCTCACTACACCGCGCGCTTGGGGGCGCTCCGGGTATGGAGATACTCGTGGTGGGTGCATTGGGCTCGCTGCGCCGAGTTCATCCTGCCCTACCGTTACCGGTGGCTTGTCACCGCGAATACCTTCAATCGCGGCTACCCGGTCAACGATCGCATCATCGACGAGACCGCGCTTCTGGCGATGCAAGTCTGCGGGCATGGGTTGCTCGCAGGGCTCATGGGCGGGGAGTGGTTCAAGCTCGGTCTCGGGCTTGCCGGCGAGGAACCGCCTGACGCTGCGGCGCGTGAGTGGCTGAAGACCGTTCAGGACCGGCTCTATGCGGTGCTCGACGGCTCGAACTTCTACACGATCATGGCGCAGGCGATGCGCGACGTGGCGACGTTCGGAACGGCTCCCGTGCTTATCAACGAGGATTTCGAGGACGTAATCCGCTGCTATCTGCCGTGCGCCGGGGAGTATTACCTCGCAGTGGGCGGCCGGCTCGCAGTCGACACGTTCTATCGCGAATTCACATTTACCGTTGCGCAGATCGTCGATCGCTTCAAACTTGAGAACTGCCCCGAGGAAGTCCAGCAGTTTTGGCGCACCGGTGGTGCTTCGCTTGAGCGCGAGTTTGTGATTTGCCACGCCATTGAGCCGAATTTCCCGATCGCCGGCAAAGGCACGCGGGGGAATGCGGTTTATCTGGTGCCGAAGGGTTTCACCTGGCGCTCGGTCTACTGGATACGCGGCGAGCAGAATATGGCGCCGCTGGAAGCTCGTGGGGAGCACGATCAGCCATTTGCGGTAGCGGCGTGGACGCGCACGAGCAACGATGCCTACGGCCGCGGTCCTGGGATGGACGCATTGGCTGCCACCCGGCAGTTGCAGCATGAGCAGGAGCGGAAGGGCGAATTTATTGACAAGGGTGTTCGGCCGCCGATGGGCGCGCATCCGCAGCTCGAGCATAAGCCGGCATCGATCCTTCCCGGTGAATTGACCTTCGTCAACACGAGCACAGGCGAAAAGGGCTTCTGGCCGCTATTCGAGGTCAACCCGGCGCACCTGGCTCCGATGATCGAGGACATCAAGGAAGTTCAGGAGCGTATCAATCGCTGCTTCTATACCGATGTTTTCCTGATGATTACGCAGATGGAGGGCATCCAGCCGCGGAACGAGCTTGAGCTTGCGGAGCGCAAGGGTGAGAAAATTCAGCAGCTTGGCCCGGTCATCCTGCACTTTCAGACCGAATTCGCGCCAACGGTCATTCACCGCGTGCTGGGGATCATGCAGCGGCGCCGGCTCTTTCCGCCACCGCCCCCCTCGGTACGCAACAAGCCGCTCAACATTGAGTTTCTATCGATGATGGAACTGGCCCAGCGTGCGGCCGAGACGGCAAGCATGGAGCGAGGTTTCTCGGTGCTGGGCTCACTGTCCGAAGCCTCGAAAGCCGCGCAGCAGCCAGATCCGATCCGTACCGTCAATTTGGACAAGGCGTGGAATTTCTATGCTGAGCGTGTCGGGTTCCCGATGACGGTGATGCGTTCGGCCCGCGAGGTCGCGGCGATCGACAAGGCCAACGCGCAAGCCGCGCAGCAAGCGCAGGCGGCGCAAGCCGGGATGGCCGCAGTGTCGGCGGGTCAGGGCCTCAGCAATATACAGGTCGGGGGCGGCCAGAATGCGGTGAGTGCGTTGCTCGGCAATGGTCCGGTCGCAGGGAGCGCATGATGGATGACGGATTTCTATTTGAACCATGCGATCCGCGCGAATGCTCGTGGGTGGCGGATGCTCCCTGGGTCAAGGCCAACCATCGGCACCGGCACGAATATTACGTCCGTGCTCCAGGCTGGAGCCTTCCCCGGTGCCACACCTATTTAAGCGCTCCATCGGGGAAAGACACGCTTCGCCAGCTTTTTTACGGCGTCACGCCCAAGGAATTGGGTGCCGCACGAGAAATGTTGGGGCTATCGGAGATGTTCTGCACGACCGACGCAACCCAACGGCAAAACACCGTCAATGTTTTTGATGCCAAAGGCGATGGCGGCGCTTCCGGGTGGTTGATCGCTTGGTCATTACGCGGATGCTACATGGTGTCGCCCGATGGCGAGCCAGCATCATATGGCTCGGAGAGCGCGATTGTTGTCGCCGATTGGCGGATGGTTGCTCGGATCGCGAATATCGATGTGCATCGGTCGCGCGATTTTTCGCTTATGACGCTTTTTCTGACGGCATTAGGCTCTGTTCCGTACCGCGGAAAAGGAACGCGGCCAATGTTTTACGTCAATCGCGATGTCTTCAATGCCTTGGTCGACGAAGGACTTGACCGCGACAGGCCGCTCATTCATGGCGTCTGGGTTCGCGTCGTCGACGAACTTCACAATGACGAGCCGCGCGTGACCTGATGAGCAGCGGGCTCACAGAAATCGAGATTTTCGCGAAGATCGCCGAGCTGAAGGGCGCATCGGAGATTTGCGGGAAATTGGCTTGGCACCCACGCCGCGGCCCGGAATACCGCAAGCTGCTCGCGATCCTCTCGGAAGCCGCCGGCGCGATGCGGCAAGCCTATTACTGGCGGAACTACGATGCGCGCTGGCTCTACATCGCCGAGGGGCTTGAGCAAGTGAGGCTGATGGCCGGCCGATGGCTCAGAGACTCGGCCAGCAAGGACGCCCGCACCATGGCGCATCCGCAGTTCGTGGCGCTGGCCGATATGTTGGGCAAGTTGGCGGGAGATGCACAGATCACCAAGACGGCGAAGACAGGCCGTCTCGGGCCTATCCTGCCGAAGCCGCTCCCCGAGCCGGAAATCCGCGTCGGGCGCCCGGTACAGGTCATTTCGCCCGGCGGGGTTTTGCTGCCGGCATGAGCCGACGAGGCGGCTGTTCTGAACAATGGCCGCGCTCGGAAATGGCCGATGGGGCCTCATCGCTTCCCTGCTTGGTGCCGGATTAGGGCTGGTCGCGGCCGTTGCGGGATACGGCGCGCTGACGGCTCAGGTGCAGGGAAGCGCCCAGGCGATCAGCGAGATGCGTAGCCGCAGCGCAGAGATGGAAGCGAAACTTTCGCTGCAACAGCAGCAGATAACCGAATTGACGGCGGCGCAGAAAGAAATCGAGACGCAGTTCTGCTCATCCGACATCGTGCGCAATCTGATGCACGCGAACGAATTGAGGATCGTGTCGATGCTGTGGAACAGGGTGTTCCCGCGGTCGATCTATCCCACCGACAACGCCTATTATCCGCGCGTCTGCAATCGTGGGCCACAGTGAGCGATGATCGTCCTGTACCGGAAACCGCCGATGATGATGCCGCGCCCAATGCCGTTGGCACTGGTGCCATCAACGTTGCTGACCCGGTTCAAATCCGAAGGGCGCGCCGCCGCGGCAAACGGCTGGTCGACGAAAGCGCCGAATTCTGGAAGCGGGTCTTCGCCGACAAGATTGGCCGCCGCGAAATGTGGGGCTTGCTTGCGTCCGGAGGCGCGTTCGAGCAGCGCTACGGCACGACGGCCAACGGCTCGTCGGAGCCGATCGAGACGCAGCGCCAGGAAGGCGAGCAACGGCTGGCGTTCAGGCTTTATCTGTCGTGGATGAAGCTCGATCCGGAGGGGGTGGCGCTGATGCTGCAGGAGAACCATCCGCAGATTGCGGCAGCATCAGCGGTTCGGCCAACCCGAAGTTACTGAATTCATAGGACGGCCTCTTTCAGCGCCCATTCAAGAGCTTTACGCACCTCTTCGTTACGCTCCGGGATTGTCTCTGGTCGCGTCATGTCAAACACCATGTACGCATTGGCATGGTCGCCACCGTAAACCCGAAATCTCATTACGATCGACGAATGGTATTCTGGAGGCACCTCTTTCTCGATGTCGGCGAGTAGTTGGCGGAAATCAGCGATAGACCATACATCGCCGTCTCTGATTTCTAAACTTTTCAGTTCCACTTCTGCCATCCGTGGTTCACGCGGCTCTCGGCCGAAGTATTCGGCAATGCGGTCGCCGCAATATTCGAAAATCCGCCGATCAGCTTCAGTGCAGATCGTGTTGCCCTTATCGCCCATAGGAACCCCTCTTGGCTGATCCTGACATTGTACCACAGGCAGACGGCGGCGGCACGCCTGTAGCGGATGTGCCGGCGGTCGTAGAGCCGGTTGAGCCGGCAGGTGCGGTCCCGTCGCTGCTGAGCGAGGCCATGACTGCGGCTGTCCCGGCGACACCCGCTGTTGAGCCGGAACCTGCGGCAGCCGCCGTCGATGCTCCGGCGTCGCCTGAACCGACACCCTTACCGGCGGCAGAACCCGCAACCCCGGCAGCCGCCGCAGAGCCGGCCGCAGCAACGCCGCCCGCCACGCCACCAGGGCCGGCACCTGCTCTCGAGCCGATCATTTACGAGCCGTACCAACCACCGGAAGGGTTCACGCTCGACGCGGAACGCGTCGCGGCGCTCGACGGGAAGATGGCATCGGCGCGCGTTACCAACGAATTGAGGAACGAGCTCTACAGCGAGCACATCGCCGAGATGCAGCGGCTCGACAAGCATTATCGGGATGAGCAATGGCGCGTCTTCAACAATCAGCAGCGCGCCGAGCAGGAAAAGGTTCAGGCTGACCCCGAGCTATGGCGGCCGGGCCTCCAATTGCCCGATCAGCCCGCGCTCGCCGCAGCGGTGCGCATGATCGACGAATTCGTTCCGGCATCGCAGCGCGACGACTGGGATCAGATGATGTCGGATACGGGCGTAGGTAACCGGCACATTTTCATCAAGTTTCTGACCAATCTCGCCAAAAAGTTCGATGCGCCGGCAACCCCGCTCGTCCCCGTGGCACCGCCGCGCGATATCGGTCGGGCCGCAGGCGGCGGCCGCCGCCTGCGTGATCTCTATGACAACCCGCGGTCCAAGGTCAGTTAGGTTTTCGCAAATTCACCATGATAACGCAGGCATGCGCGCTCATAGGCGTCAGACGCTTCTTTCTTCGTCCGAAAACGACCAACGATCCGCTGCTTGCCGTCGACGACGATCTGAACCCGGTAAAGACCTCGCGCCGCTTCAAAGCGGACGCCCTTGAGACCTAAAGCATTGTTGCTTTGCGCTCCTCTGTTTCGCGCATTTTCAGCGATTGAGGCAAGACGGAGATTGATCGCTCGGTTATCGTGTGGGTTGCCATTGATGTGGTCAACATGCTTGTCGGCTGGCGGCCATGTGCCGTGTGTCAGCAGCCACGCCAGCCGCGTTGCTTGATAGGTACAGAGTTTGTTTATCCGAATTACCCGGTAGCCGGCATTTAGGTAGCCAGCTTCGCGGCCAGCAAATTCGGCGTTCCATGCCTCAGTTCTGTCGGGTCTGCGCCGCCACAGGAATATGCCGGTATCTGGATTGTAGTCGAGGACCGAGCGCACCAAGTCGGCGGTGTCATAGTTGACGGGGGCGCGGATCAAAGAAGTCGTTGGTTTGCATGGGCGATCGCTTTCAGGCTTTAACCGACCGAAGCCGCTATGCAACTCTACGACAGCGCGCTCATAGGCCAAGGCGGCCAATTCCGCCGTTTCGTGGCGACCCAAATCGTAATGCTTGCCGCTTACTGATATTTTGGCTCGCCACTTTTTATTCTTTTTGTCGTACGTGACGCCCTTAAATCCGCTCGAATTATTCTTTTGGGCTCCTCTGTTCTGACCATTTTGGGAGTGATCGGCTAGCCGAAGATTAACAATCCGATTGTCACCTGGGTCGCCATTAATATGATCAATCCCACTGACTGGCCATTCACCATAATGATGTAGCCAAGCGACCCGATGCGCTAAGTATAAACGATCATTGATCCGTACTTGCTTCGCGCCGTACTGATAACTGGTTCCGGTTTCTCTGCCGACAAATCGACTATTCCATGCTCTTAAGCGATCAGACCGAAGCCGCCAAGTAAGGCGACCTGTTACGGGATCATAATCCAACACAGATCGAACGAAAGCGGCCGACAAATTAGCCGATACACCAACTCTCATGTCTACGGTCTCCTGTCCTTACGCCTGGGAGAGACTGTAGCAGCCCATTAGGCGAAAATCTAGGAGATTGTAGCATGGCTACGGGCGCCTGGCCAACATTGTTAGACGTAGCCCAAAGGGAGGGTCCGGATGGCAAACAGCTATTCCTCGCGGAAATGCTGTCGCAGACCAACGAAATCCTCGACGACACGCCGTTTGTCGAGGCAAACGAAAAGACCGGGCATGAGTTCGGTTTCCGTGACAGCATCCCCGCTGGTGCATGGCGCTCGTACAACATGGGCGTCGGCTACTCGAAGTCGACCGCAGGCAAGTCGCGGGTCGGCATCGGCACGCTCGCGGCATGGAGCCAGGTCGACCGCGATCTCGCGGAAGACAGCGGCGACCCGGAAGCATTCCGCGAGAGCGAGGATATCGCCTTCATGGAGGGGCTGTCGCAGACCTGGGCGGAAGCCTTGATCTACGGCAATACGGCAGCCATACCGTCGCAGTTCATGGGGCTGGCTCCGTTCTACAACACCGCCAGCACCGGTACGGCGAAAAACGCCGCCAATGTCATCGATGCGAAAGGCGTCGGAAGCTCCAATACGAGTTTCTGGGGCATCGGCTGGAACGAGGGCACGTTCTATTGCGTGTTCCCGCGCGCCGGCAAAGCCGGTCTCGACATGTTCGACCGCGGCGACACGGTTCCGGCCTACGACACGCTCGGCAACCCGTTTGCGGCGTTTACGACCGAGTTCCGCTGGCGCGGCGGCCTTGTCCCGCAGGACTGGCGAAACGGCGTCCGCATCGCCAACATCGACACGACTGCTGCGGGGTTGCAGGGGCCGAATGCGCCTGACCTGTTCTCGCTGCTGGCGCAGATGATGTATCTCTTCCCGGCGCTCGGGAAGCGCAACAGCGGCATCGGCAGCACCGATGCGCCGCGCGACCGCTCAGTTGGCGTCCGAGCCGTCATCTATGTCAACCGCACCGGCCGGCATTGGATGGACATCCAGGCCACGCGTGACCGCAACGTCCTGCTGTCGATCGACGATTATGCGGGCAATCCGACGATGGGTTACCGCGACGTGCCGATCCGCATCGTGGACCAAATCGTCAATTCGGAAAGCCGCGTGACCTGATCGGCGCCTATCTCTCCCTTGCTAATCACACCGCGACAGCGCGGCTCAGGAGACCACAATGCAGCTTGATGCGCTCCTCAATTTCGTTCAGCCGAACGCCATGCCGGTGTCATTGGTGGGGGCGGCTGGCGCTTCCATTTCGATCGGCGGCGTCATCGATTTGCTCGGCAGCGGTGTCGGCACGGCCCCGCAAGGCATCATCGGCAATACGACCCTATGGGGTGACGATCCCGGCATTGGGCGCGTCAAGCCCGACATTCAGATCACGATCGGCACGGCGGTCGCCACGGGCAACGGCGCGACCACCGCATTTGCGCTGCAGTATGCGGCGGACACCGGAGCGGCGGGCGGTTATCAGCCCGGAACCTGGTACACGTCATCGCAGACGAACGCGCATGCGGCCGCAGCGCTCGCGGCGAATACCATCATCCGCATGGACCTGACGCCAGCACCGCCGGAAGTTCCGGCACCGCGCTATGTGCAGCTCATCGCGATCGTTCCGGCCGGCGAGAACAACAGCGCTGGCACCGTGTCGTTTGCGGGCCTCACGATGGTGCGCGACGATCAAACGAACCGCCAAATCCCGAACAATTTTACGGTCGCTTAGCCCTATGGGCTGGCCCAAGGGCAAGCCACGGAAACCACAAGCGGAGCGTTCAATGTCAGAGGAACGGCCGGCGGAAACGCATGTCTCCCACGAAGCCGGCGAAAGCTTGCGGCTGGCTCCGCGCTATAGCGATGCGGAGTTCGATGCCCGCGTCGATGCTGCGGTCAAGGTGCAAGTCGAAAACCTGCTCCCCGAGCTTATGGCTCGGCTGGCGGCGGCGCAGGCGCAGACGGCAGCACCCGGCAGCGACAAACCGGGCGATTTCGTTTCCGCGCTCGCGCTGCAGCTTGCCGAGCTTACGGGCCAGGGCACTGGTCGCATCTACGTGGCGCCGGAGATTGTCGAGAAACGCCGCCGGGCGCTCGGCCGCTTGCAGGAGTTGATCCTTGACCTCTGGTCGCAGAGCGATCGCGGTCGCAACAAGGAATACGTCCCGGCCTACAAGCTGATCGGCAAGGTGTACCTCAATCTCGGGATGCCATTGGGCGAGGTGCTGATCGATCCGCTCTACCGCGACAATCAGAAACTCGTGCAGTCGACTGAGATCGATTGGCCGGGCATTCCCAATCCTCTTATGGAACCGATCAACGAGCCAGCTAAAGCTGTCTACAAGATCTTTTGCGAGTGGACCGGGATTAATGGCCCGGCTGAAGCCGATCCGTTGCAGGCACTGACGGCACAGGGTGCCGTCGTGCGCGGCAAGGCTGCGAGCGTGCTGCTGAAGGGGGGCGCGCGCAATATGGGCGCTGGAGACCAGGAGCCTACCGCGCCGGAATTCACCGAGGATGGCGATATGGTGCCGACTGCGGCGATTCGCCGTCACGATCGCGCACCGACCACCAAGGTTCAGGTGCTCGGGACGCTGACCAAGCCGGTCGAGGTCAGCTAGTATGTGTGAGCATAAGAATTTCTCAGTCGCCGCGACCGTGAACAGGCTCGAAGATACACGCCAGTTCATCATGGATGTGACGGTCAATTGCATCGATTGCGGGCTGCCATTCCAGTTCATGGGGTTAGAGCCGGGTCTCGACCTGCAAGGCGCAAAAGTCGACCTAGATGGCACAACCGCTAGGTTGGCGATCCATCCACAGGGCGCTCGCCCATCGCCTCTGCAACGAATGGCCTTTGGCGTTTCCCGGTCTCATTAGATGGCCATCCCTAACCCAAACGTTTCACAGACCCCGCCAGCCGGCGATCGCGCGAACGCCGTCGTCACTGGCGCGTTCAGTGCTGCGACGCAGGTCAGCGCGGTCTTTTCCCCAATGGGCGCATTCAACGTTGCGATCTGGGGAAACAGCGGCCCGAACGGAGCCTGGACCGGTTCCGTGCAGCTCGAGCGCTCGTTTGACGGCGGAACGACGTGGATCGTCTGCGGGATCGGCGGGGCGGGACAGCAGGCGATTTGGGCGACGGGCACCGACGTGTCGTTTGCCGCTGGTGAAGTCGAGTTCGGCATGTCCTACCGGCTGCATTGCACGGCGCTTTCCGCCGGCCCGATCAATTACCGCCTCTCGGCATCAGGCCCGGCGGCGATGTCGATTTCCATTCCGACCGCGCTTTAGGAGCACGACAAGATGAAACAGTTTCGCTTGGTCGGCACCGCAGCGCTGCTGATCGTGATGATCGGCATAGCGGCGACGCGAGCCGGCGTCTTCACGCTGTATTCGACGCTGACCAATGGCGAGATCGTCATCGATCAGGCAAATCCGACCGGCGCGCAGTTCACGTCTGGTCTTTTGCACGGCACCTCGAACGGCATCAACGCACAGACCGGGACGAGCTACACGATCGTCGGCAGTCCTGGCGCACAAACCGGCAGCCCGCTTTATACCGGCGACATGGGGGCGCTGGTCACTTTCAACAACAGCAGCCCGGTCGCCGTTACGTTGCCGCAAGCGGGCACCAGCGGGTTCGAGACGAACAAATGGTTTGATGTCGAGAATATCGGGGCCGGCGCGGTCACGATCACGCCCACCGTATCGACGATCAACGGGTCGGCCACCCTGACCATTGACCAAGGCCGCGGCACACGGATTTATTCGGACGGCACCAATTGGCAGATCATGGCCGGCGGTGTCGGGCTTGCCGGAACGCCGTTGACGGTGCCGGAGGGCGGCACCGGTGACAGCACGCTTACTGCGCATGGTGTATTGCTCGGGCAGGGCACGTCGGCGGTTACTGCTGTCGGCCCGACCACGACGGGCATTCCGCTCATCGCCAAGGGCGCGACCTCGGACCCGGCCTACGGCACCGCTGTCGTTGGCGGCGGCGGCACTGGTGCGACAACCCTCACGTCGCACGGTGTCCTTGTAGGCGAAGGAACGAGCGCGGTTGTCGCCACGACCGCAGGCACCGCAGGGCAATTGCTGATCGGCACCGCAAGCGACCCGGCATTTGCAACGCCCGCATCGGCACTCACCCTCCCCGGTAACCCGTCAGCGATCAGCCCCGGCACATCGACGGCACAGGCATTCGGGCTTGGCGCGAATAGCAACCCGTCAGTTCTGACGCCGGTAGCGACCGGGCGCGTCTATTACTCGATCACCTTCACCGTTCTCATCGCCAGCACCAGCAACGGTGCCACGTTCTCATGCCATCACGGCACCGGCTCGGCACCGGCGAATGCTGCGACAACCGGGCTCGGCACCGCAGACAGCGCCGCCGTGGCCTATCTCGCCGGGGCGACCACGGAAAAAGCGGTCATCACCTGTTCCGGCATCGTGACCGGGGCGACGCTCAGCACCGCGCTGTGGTTCGATGTGATCGCCCTCAACACCACCGGTTCACAGTCGATCACCCCGACTCTCACCACCTTTACCGCGTTCGAGTTCTAAACCGCTCTCATCGGAGACAGGCACCATGAAAATTCCGCGCTTCGGGTTCGTTGGCGCCCTCGCCGCAGCGGTGACGCTCGCCGCGGCTGCCGCCCATGCCCAGCAGCCGACGCCGATCCTCGTTCCGTCGATCGGCGCCAACGACATCATCTGCAATGATATCGTGAATGGTCAGGCGACGCCGCAGGACCATTGCATTACCGCAGCGATCCTCGGCAATTTCGCCGGCACGGTGCCGAGCGGAAACATGGACAACGCGCTGATCGGCGGCGATTTCACGACCAATCTCTTTCAGCGCGGCACGACCGGAAGCAATGTCACCACCACCCTGACCTACGGCGCGCCTGACCGCTTTTTTGCGTGGGACGGCGGCACCGGCACGCAGGCGACCAGCACTCTCAGCCGCGACACGACTGCGGCCGATATCCCGGCCGACTACAAATACGCGGTGAAGCACCAGCGCACTTCCGCGCAGACCGGCTTGGCCCAGCTTTGCATCGGCCAGGTTGTCGAGAGCTCCAACGCGTACCAGTTCCAGAGCCAGACCGCGGAATTCGATTTCCACGCGGCGCCCGGCGGCAATTTCAGCGCCGCAGGCGACAATGTGACGGCATACATCATCACTGGCACCGTTGCCGATGAGGGTGCCGTCAACATGGCTTACGGCATCAATACCGGCGGCGGCGGTTCCGGGGGCTGGACGGGGCAAGTCAATTGGGGCGTTACCGTCCCGGTCACCTCGCTCAACCGCTTCACCATCGCCGCCCCGGTACCGGCTGCGGCAGCCGAGATCGGCGTGGCTTTGTGCTGGACGCCTGTCGGCACCGCCGGGACCAATGATTACGTCGCCTACAGCGGGCTGCAGTTGACGCGCAACAGCGCCTTGACGCCGCTTGTGGCAAGCAATGCCAGCGGCACCGCGACCCTGCTCAACAGCTATCAGCAGCCGGCCGCAAGGTCTTTCGCGCGCCGTTCCCAGGCCGTCGAAATCGCGTTGCAGCAGCGCTACTACTACGAGGTGGACGAGGTCGCGTCATCCACTGCGGCACTGCCGGGCATATGCGAAGCGCAAAGCACGACCGTGGCGGTTTGCAGCATCCCGCTCAAGGTCTCGATGCGTGCGGCACCCACCGTTGCCTGTACCTTCGGCACGCTGAAACGCCAGGTCGCGGGTACGGATACGGCCCTCACCGCCTGCGCTGCGGCAGCCACCACAAACGGCGTTTCCACGCCCGAGACGGTATTCATTACCGCAACGGTCGCGAGCGGCGATACGGCGGGTCTTGCCGGCGTGTTGATGAGCGGCAATTCCACCGGTGGCGGAAAGATCACGGCCAGCGCCGAGGAATAGCCGAATGCCGTGGACGGCGAAGCAATTCGCCACCCGCCACAACAAGAAGCTGAAGGGCGCGGCGGCCGAGGCTGCCGCACGCCAAGCGACTGCGATGGTCAAGGCCGGCGTTCCCGAGGGCATCAGCATCGCGACGGCGAATAAGCACGCAGACAAGATGAGGCGCCGTCGCGCTCTCTACGACCACCCGAGCAGCAAGCGTGGCTGAAAAAGTCTCGAAGCACAGCGTAGGCTACGAGCGCCCGGCTCAGGGGCCGCACCACTGCGCCCAATGTGGGCATTTCCAGCGCCCGCGCGGCTGCGAGATCGTCGCAGGCATTATCCGTCCGGAAGACTGGTGTCGACGTTTCAAGCGGAAGAGCGCGAATGCCGTCTCCCACCATGATCGACGTAGCGCAACGGAGTAGGCCCGTGGCGAAATTCTGGACACCGAAGGGCAGCGTCAGCACGGCCGGGCGGCGTGAGGCCGAAAACAAAGGCCAGACTATGCGCGGAGGTTCATTCCCGATACGAAATGCCGCCGATCTTGCGCGGGCCAAGCATGATGTTGGTAGGGCGAAAGACCCGGCCGCCGCTCGCCGATGGATCAACAGGCGCGCTAAAGAACTCGGCGAACCCAGCCTTGGTCAGAGCAAGGAGAAGCGCCGGCGCACCCTCTACGATCATCCCTCGTCAAAGCGCTCGTAGGAAATTGCTGCGGGCCGGGCGCTACTCCGGCGGCGTCTCGGGCGTTGGCCCAGTTTGGGGCCGCTTCTTAAGCTGCACCCCTCGCTCGTATCGCTTTCTGATAATCCAGAGCTTCCTAGCGCGATGTCTCGCGCCGCCACAGCGTAACGAGGATACCACATGGCTGAGACTGAGAAAAAGCCCGAACGCAAGAGCCGCCGGGAAGCGATGTACGACCATGAGGACAGCAAGAAGCGGCGCGAGGCCAGCGCCCAGCCGAAGCGGGCGGCATCTGGCGGCGACGGCGAGGGTGTCGGCAAGATGACCGGTACGGAGCGGTCCCATGCCGAAATGCTGATGCGCCACCGCAACGAACGCCGAGCCATGCATGGCCGTCACCGGGCCGAGCATGATGCGATCGACAAAGAAGAAGGGCCGAAGGCTCACAAGAAGATCGCCGCGCATCATCGCCACCGTGTCGAGATGGACCAGATGCATGGCAACCACGAGAACGAACTGATGGCGGCCGAGCAGGCCCAGCCCGGCAGCGCCACAGCGCCCGAGGCCGTTCCTACAGCGGCAGCGGCGTAAAGGAGCGCAAGGACATGGCATGGAGTCGCATGATCGACATGGAGCTCGACGATGAGGACAAAGTCGAGACGATGTGCCCGCCAGCCCTTGAGAATGTGCCCGATTACCCATGGGGTCTGCGGATCACGCTGACGCACCGCGAGCTTGAAAAGCTTGGCCTCGACGATGATTGCTCGGTTGGCGACGTGATCGATCTGCGAGCCTTCGCCCGCGTGTGCTCGATTTCGAGCAACGAGACGGCGATGGGACCGGAGTGCCGCATCGAGCTGCAGATAACCCAGCTCGCGGTAGAGAACGAAATGGATGAAGAGGACATGCCGGGCTGAGGCGTTTGCCTCTTACGGCTCCGATTGCCGGCGCCGGCATAGACAGGGATTACCGATCATGAGCGACGCGCGCGATACCGCGATGGTACCGAACCCGAACCGCGACGAAACCGATTACGGACGCGCCAGCCACATCGAGCGCATCAATCCTGGCGACAACCCGGCGGCTGCGCCGTGGGCTGCAGGAACTTTCCCGGTTCCTCCCGAGCCACCGCAGGAACGCGGCATAAAGCGGCTTTACCGCATGCTGATGAAGGGCACCCACGATGGCGTTCTTCACCGTGCGGGCTCGACGGTGATGCTCTACGACGACGAGGTAGGGCCGCACCACCAGTTGACGCCGGAGGGGACGCAGCCGCTTCCGGCGGCTGCGGTGGGCAGCGTGCGCGATCCGCGGGACGAAGAGATCGCGAAGCTGCGCGGTGTGCTGGCGTCACACGAGACGGCACTGTCGGGGCTGACAGCCATCGCTGAGCACGCCGATGAATTGGCGCGACTGCATGATGTCATCGATGCCCTCACCCGCGAGCGCGACGAAGCGCGGGCCGAGATCGATCGTCTGAAGGCTGAGATGGCCGCTATGGCGCCTGCGGTAGAGGTGATACCCGCTACCGATGCCGCGCCGATGCCAGTTCCCGATGCTCCTGCGCCACCGCCTGCGGTCTGATGGCGATGCTTATCTGGAGGGAAGGTTCTTGATCTGCTCATTCAGTTTTCGATCGCTGCTGGCAGCGGCCGCCGTTCTCCTAGCGGCGGCCGTTTTCGGTTGTGCCGATGCCGATGCGCAAGGTGCCGTACAGGCGTACCAGCCGCAGGTCTACGGCCACGGCGCGATGTTCGGGCCGCAGAGCAACTACATCATGGATGCCGGCGGTCCGACGCAGAACGGGTTGCCGCCGACGAACCTGACAAACCCCGGCACGTCGCCGCTGGGTTACCAGTGGGTCAATTCCGGTCTCGGCACTTGCGGGTTCAGCGCCTATGCCAACCAGACGGCATGGTCGTCTTTCTGCATGGGATTTGACGGCTCGGGCAACGCTTTGCTGTCGATCAGCGGCGTCAACCAGACTCCCAGCGCCTATGTGAACCTGAACGGGGTGCGCTATCCGCTGGTCGCGGGCGGCGGCAACATGGTCGGGCCGTCGCTCAGCGTTGCGGACGATCTGCCGTCATTCACTGACACGACGGGGAAGCTCATCAAGGATAGCGGCTTTCCCTCGGCTGGTGTTCCGGCAGGGACGATGCTGGCGTTTCCGCCCGCCAATTGGTCGCCGGCCGCACCGAGTGCATGCTGGACATGGGTATCGCCGCCTGGTGTGCCGTCAGTCAATTGCGCGTCAACGGTAAGCGCGGGCCTTGCGGAAGCGATGGCGATCCGCGCGCAATATGGCCTCTCGATGCGGATTTACGGACCGGGCGAGAATCTGTTGGGCGGCGGGGGAGGCAGCAGCACCTACCCCTATATGAGTTCGACGGTCGCTATCAACACCGGCCAGATGGCGCAGCAATCCATCATTGCGCAGGGCGTGAACCTGACGATCGCCGGGGTGACGGGTTGCGCCTTCACCATCAACACGATGAATGACGGATCGAATTTCTATTGGGGCGGTCTCATCGTCGACGGCAACAATGCCCCGACATCATCGAGCCACGCCGTCTGCATTCAGCCGACGAGCAACGCACCGGTGGAAGGTTTCCCGATCGTCGTTGCGGTGCCGATCTACATCGGCGGCATCGCCTTTGGCACCGGTGGCGCGCCATCCGTCGCTGCGGGCGATGACCTCTTTATCGACCCGTCGACCGCCAGCGTGCAGCGCGCCGACATCACGGTTGGTGAGATCAACTGCAATGGTCCAGGGGCCGGAGCGGTGTCAAATGCCGGCATTCGGATAGGCCCATCGACGCTGAACACGGCTATGTTCAGCACGCATGTGCGTGTGTTTGATCTGCATAATTGCGTGAACGGCGTTATCGATGGGGGAACGGTCGTCAATCCTGGCCCATTCGCCAATGATTTTCGGCTCGATAACGTCAGCCTGTCAGCAGACGTTTCCGGGAACAAAGGCATCGCCTTTGACGAGTTCGGCTATAACAACGACATAACCATGCCGACCGTCAACACGTTCGAGGGTCCCTACAACACCGCGATCAAATTCGAGACCGGATCAGGGGCGTCGGCGCGCGCGGGCGCGATTGGCGATCGTGTTCACATCGAAGCGGAAGGCTATTCAGTCGGGATAGGTTGGATCGATGTCACCGCCGGAGCTGCCGGTCATGACATGGAGTTCAACGGCAACCATGTGCTGGGCCGGCTTCTTGTGGCTTGGACACCAGCGCTTAATTTCAGCTCGGCGTCGACGGGGATCACCTATTCGCTGCAGAGCGGCGCGATCCTGCAGAACGGCAAGGAGATCACGGCGGATTTCAATCTGACGCTCACGTCAAAGGGTAGCGCGAGCGGCGTCGCGACGATTGCCGGCCTTCCTATCGAGCCGCAAGGCACATATCCCGGCGTCTGTAGCATCAATGACTATAGCAATATGGCCTCACTAACGGGACAGCCATTTGGTTCCATTCCAACAGGAACAACTTCTATCGCACTTTACCTTCCTGGGTCAGCCGGCCAATTTAACATCGCTGACACCAATTTTACCAATACGACGCTGATCACCGGCACCTGTCACTATCTGACCAATTGAGCGGTGCACGCCATGTTCTCAAGCATCAGATCATTGCTGGCTGCGGCGGCGCTGCTTGTGCTGTCGGCACCGGCGCATGCCCAAGTGCCGCCGTCGCCGCCATTCCTCAATCCGCCAATCACTGCCGGCGACTGTCTCAAGGCCGGGTCGTCGTTCGGGGCGATCAGCGATGCGGGATTTTCCTGCACGGGGAGCGGGGTTCTCCCGACACTGGCCGCGAACAGCATCCTCGAAACGAACGGCACACCAACGGCGTCGTGGCAGACAAAGCTTTTCGGCTGGACGCCACAACTCGGCATCGCTGACAATTCGACGACGACAGTCGGCGGGACGAATACGGGCTTTGCCGTTGGCGATCAACTGACGCTGAATGACGGCTGCGCGACGCACGGGGTCATCATCGTCAGCATTGTGTCAGGCGGCGCCATCCAGGCTAACGGCTGGGTCATCTCGAACAAGGGCGTGTGCGCACAAGCACCGGCCAACCCGGCCGCAGTCGGCATCCTGTCATCGACCGGTGGAAGCACCAATGCGACATTCAATTTGACCTATGTGCCGGTCAACATGGGCAGCCTATCCATAGCCGGATCGTCTTCGATCAACAACGGCAATCTCCTGATTTCACCGACCGTCTTCAAGTCAATCGGTACCGAGACGACGATCATAGCTGGGGGCTTTACTGGCCAGTACTGGTCGCAGGGGAATTTCAATACCTTCCTCGGCCTTGGCGTGGCGCAGAGCGGTGCGAACTGCGCCGGCAGCGTTACGGCCGTCGTGTTCGACACCGACACGCTCGGCGGCACCGATGCGGCGCGCAACTCCTGCGGCATGGAGCGGGTCACGCTTTGGGGTTCCGGCGCGATGAAGAACTATACCGGCGTCGAGACCACGCCGGGCAGTCACATGGCGTTCGGCACGGTTGCGGTCGGGGCCAATGCGCTTTTGAACTGGAACGGCACGACATTCCCGTGGAATACAGCGGTTGGCGACAGCGCGTGCCAAGGCGCGAGCGGCGCCACCTTCACCAATGCTTCGTGCTTTGGCTCGAACACCGGCAAGAACCTGACGAGCGCGAGCAATGTGCTCATCCTGGCCGGCGGCGGCAACGGGCGGGACACATGCTCATCGTGCAGCGGCGTCATCGATATACTGAGCGGATCGCAGGCCAGCACGCTCTCGGCGACCGCGACCAACACCATCAACTTCGACAACTCGCTGCGGATCACCGGCACTAACACGCCGAGCACATCGGTAACGACGGCCGAAGGCAGCCTGACCGTTGCCGGCGGCGCGCTCACGGCGACGAACGGCAGTTCGACGGTACCCGCGATTACGTTCGCCGCCGGTGACAGCACCGGGCTGTCAGAGACCTCGGCCGGGACGGTGGCACTCTTGGCCAGTGGGGTCACCAATGCCAGCTTTACCAGCACGACCACGGCATTGACTATGACCGCGACCAGCGCCGCGCAGGCCGGAACGCTCTGCGGATCGACCTCGACGGGCGGCACGATCACGATCGATACTACTCTCGGCTGTCTTTCGTCAGATGAGCGCTTGAAGCAGATCGGCACCCCGCTCGCCGATCCTACGGAGACGCTCATGCGTCTGGAGCCGATTGTGTACCGGTGGCGTCCCGACGCCCCGCGGGCGAAGGATGATCCCGGCGACCATATCGGACTTGGTGCCTTTGCGACGGCTTATGCCGATGAAAGGCTGATTGCCCGCGGCGCCGATGGGCAGCCGAGGGCATGGCGCCAGGATGCGATGATCGCGCTGCTGGTCGCCGTGGTGCAGCGGCAACAGAGCGAGATCGAGGCGCTCCAGAAAGCGCGGCAATAATCGCCGCCGCAACCAAAGACAGGATTTAGCCCATGCCAACGCAAGCCGGGATCGTCAACGAAGCATTGGCGATGATCGATAGCCAAGCGACCATCACCGCCCTCAACGATGGCAGTGTCGAGGCAAATGCCGCGACGCAAATTTATACCCCGACGCTGCAAATGCTGCTCCGCCAACTCGATCCGGACTTCGCCCGCACGACGAATGCTCTGGTCGCCGCTGCCGCATCGTCGCCGTTGCCCCCCTTCCAGTATGAGTATGCCTATCCGGCCGATTGCCTGCGGGCACGGCAGGTAGCGCCCCCTCCCACCGGGACGGGATCATTGGCCGATCCTTTCGACCCGAGGCCCATCCCCAGCGAGATCGCCTACGATCCGAACGGCGGCGGCGTCAGCACGCCCGAAAAGGTGATCCTGACCAACCAGCAGAATGCGTGGCTCAGCTACACCACGAGCAACGTCACCGAGGCGATGTTTGACGCCGCGTTTGTCGAAGCCTTTGCGCGCCGTATCGCCAGTCCGCTCGCGATGGCTATCGCCGGCCGCCCGGATTTCGCACGCGAGTTACTCGAAGAAGCCGAGCGTTATGCTGCCCTAGCCGAGTTGGTTGATGAAAGAGCGGATGGTAGTGCGTGAATTTGCTGAGGGTCGGTCGCTACTCCGACGCGGGTGATCTTTTGGCGCCACCCTGGCACTGCCGGCGAAAAGGAGCTAACTCCCGAAACCCTCCGGACAAGCTATCTTCCCGAGGTCGCTAGCCCTCGCATCGCTTTCTGTTGCGCGTCTGCA
This sequence comes from Bradyrhizobium sp., assembly GCA_035308285.1. Classification (GTDB taxonomy): domain Bacteria; phylum Pseudomonadota; class Alphaproteobacteria; order Rhizobiales; family Xanthobacteraceae; genus Bradyrhizobium. Next base: position 41,878 of record DATGGY010000268.1, read on the forward strand.
TTCCGCGCTGCCTCAGCAAAATCAGGATAAGCTACAATGGCCCAGAGTGTCGAGGACATTTGCAACCAAGCGCTCCGTGCGGCCGGTAGCCGCAAACGTATTGGTTCTATTTACGACGGTTCTCCGGAAGCGCGCGCGTGCCTTGATTTCTACGGGCAAGTGCGAGACGAGGTGCTGCAGGAGCAGGATTGGCCTTTCGCAATGCGCGAGGCTGCGCTGACATCGGCATCCCCTGCGCCACCGTGGCCATGGATCGCCGAATACATCTACCCATCGGACGCCTTGCGCATTCACTACGTACAGCCCTCGCAATCCCAAGTGCCAGATCCTTTCGACCCACAGGCGGTGCAATTCCAGGACTTCAACGATCCGCGCATACCGGGGCTGGCGCTGCTGTGCAGCCTGCCGGCAACACCGTCGCCGCCGATCGCCATCTATGTCGGGCGCGTGACCAACCCCTCGCAATGGCTGCCTGAGTTCACCAACACCTTCATCGCGAGGCTGGGAGCCAAGATCGCTCTGTCGCTCTCGCAAAACATCGATGTCAGCAAGCAGGCATGGGCGATCTCGGACATCACCGAACAGAACGCCGCGTCAGTCAATGACACGACGCCGCCGCGGCTGCCGATGACGACGGGCATGGAAAACCAGCGGAGCCGCTGATGGCGACGACAGTCGAGCAGATCGTCAACCAAGCGCTCTACGCGATCGGCTATCCCCGGCGCATCGGTAATATCTATGAGGGCACCGCAGCGGCGCGGGCAGCGCTCGAAGTCTACGGCCAGACGCGCGACGAGGTGCTGTCGGCGCAAGACTGGCCATTTGCTCGGGCTGGCGGCGCACTCCCGCTGACGTTGCTGAAAGGGCCGCCGCCACCCGGAGGCTACAGCCCGTTGCAGCCGTGGTCGCCGATCTATCCGGCTGCCGGTTTCCTCTATGAATACGCCTATCCTGCAGACTGCCTCGAACTGCGCGCTGTGATTGCGCCGCCGCTGGCTCTCCCGAACCTTGACCCGAAGGCCGTATCGTGGCGGCTCGACAACGATGCAACGCCCGTCCTTTCCGGGCCATATACGCAATTCCCGGCCGCGCCTCCTACGGTCTCAGGGCCGCCGCAGAAAGTCATTCTCACCAACCAGGGGAGCGCCCTCGCCGTCTATCGGCGCCGGATCACCAATCCGTCGCTGTGGACCGATCAGCTTTTTGTCGCGATGTTCATCGCTGCACTGGCGAGCAAGCTGTCATTGGTGCTGACCGGACGCCCCGGCGATGACCAAGCCAAGATGGCCGCAGCGACGGGCGCACTGGCTGATCTCACGAAGGGCTGACGATGGCCTTTTACACGCCTGCTGACATTGTGAACAGGTCCTTGAACGCTCTCGGGGTGCCGTTCGCGATCGGGAGCCTTGAAGACGGCACCGATATCAGCGAGACGGCGCGGCGTGCGTATGGGCCGATGCTGCGCCAGCTTTTGCGCGCAGCTCACTGGAACTTCGCGCGAGCGGTCGCCAAGCTGGAACTGCTAGGCGACGCCAGCGGCAACTCGCAGGCTCCCCAGGGCTATCCGACCGGGCAATCACCGCCGCCGGGACCGGGGGTGCCGATCTCCAATATCGTCGAACCGCCATGGGTCTATGCCTACGCATGGCCGGGCGACGGCGTTGCCGCCCGCTGGCTGCCGTGGCGGCTCGAGCCCGTTCCGAGCAACAACCCGCCGCTCTATACCGGGCAGCAGAACAGCAACCAGTTGCTCATCAACCAGCATCCGGCGCGGTTTCTCGTGTCGTCCAGCAACCAGTATCCGACGATCGTCGACCCGGTAGATTGGGATCGGTTTCCCGATTTCGAGAGTACTGAAGGCGTCGGCCCGATCGGGCGCCGCATCATCCTCACTAACGTTCCGTTCGCTCACCTCGTCTACACCCGGCTCGTTCTCTCGATCGAGGAATGGGATCCGATGTTCGAGGAAACCATGGTTGCCTTCATGGCCCAGCGGCTTGCGCTGGTCGCATGCAAGGCGGCGAAGATGTCGGACGCGGAGGCGATCAAGCTGCGCAACGATCAGATCGGCATCGTCAAGGAGCAGCTGATGGAGGCGCGCACCCGCAACGCCAACGACGCCGGTTTCCCGCAGACGCCTGACCATATTGCGCCGTGGACGCGGGCACGGCGGTACGGCGGCTCACGGTGGGGCGCTGGCGGTCTCGGCATCGGGCCGGGAGTGCTCGGCTACGGGTGGGATACGCTCAGCATGGGTTCGGGAAACGTGTTCTAGCGATCGTAAAGCCATTCCTGCGGATAATACCACGGGGTTTGAGAAGTACGCGTCGCACCGCATGCACGGCACTCATCTAGCCAAATTGGCATCCACGGACAGATAACCGGTTTTACCTTCCAGTCATGGCCGCCGAAAATCCAGCAGATCAGCCGCCTCATTCCGTCTCTGCCTTCTGATCCGCCAGTGCGGCGTCGATCATCATCATCCACGCAGTCTTAGTGTTTTCGAGCGTCCAATCTTCCGGCTTTTCGTGGTGCTCGTACATTTCGGCTTCGCCAGCTTCCACCATCGCCTCTGTCGGCTCGCGCATTGCAGCGATGGCGGCGCGGGCGCATGCAAGACAATCATCTCGGTTAGAAATTGGCGCATCCTGCCAAGGGCGCACGCCAACAGGATCGGTTTTGTAGATTGCCTCAGCCACTCGCTCCACCATCTCGTTCATTCGACCAATCCAGCCGAAAGCTTGCGCATCTCTTGGAGTATATCGGCCTGCTCACTCTGCTCGGCTTCGATCAGGCGATGAAACAGCCCCGGCATCAATTCGAGGTACGTGACAGCCCGCAATTGCCTCTCGGTAATCGCATTCCCGCTGGAGATTTGACCCCTAATCGCCGCTCTCAGCATCTCATTCATAACAGCCTCATTTGTCGTTGGAGATGATATTACCAGATGACGATCCCGACGATACAGCCTAATTTTTCTGCCGGTGAGATTACCCCGGAATTGTGGGGTCATGTCGATCTTGGACGGGTACGGGCGGGTGTCGCCACAGGAAGGAATGTCTTCGTAAACTACAAAGGAGGCTTGTACTCCCGCGCCGGCACTGCGCTTGTCGGCCGCTGCAAGCAGCAATATCCCAATCCGCCGCCGCGCGATATCCAGTTCAATTTTTCGATCACGCAGGGTTACGCACTCGAATTCGGCGAGCACTATATGCGCGTGAAGTCGGCCGGCGCTTATGCGCTGGAGCCGGCGCTGACGGTCAGTTCGGCGACCAACGCCAATCCCATCATGCTCACCGCCGCGTCGAGCGGCTTCAGCGCGGCATCGCCCAACAATGCCGGCGTGTTATCGAGCTATTCGCCCGGCGATCTCATCACCCTCGCAGGCGGCGTATATGTGTTGCCGGCGGTTCTGTCGGTCACGAACACGACGCTGGTCGCGCTGCTCCTCAATAATCCGGGGATCGGCAATTACGCGCCTGGAGACACGATCCATCTGGCGGGCGGCACCCAATCGACGCCGGCCTTCGTGACGGTGCAGACCACAAAGGTCGTTTCGGCTACGGTCGCCGCGGGAGGGACTGGCGGCACCAACGGGACGCAGACGGTCACCGGCACGACGGGCACCGGCACAAAATTCCAGGCATCGGTAACCGTTGCGGGCGGCGCGATAACCGCAGTCCTCGGCATCCTCGTTGGCGGCGACTACACGGTCAACCCGACGACGCCCGCGACGGAACCGGTCACGGGGGCAAGCCTCACCGGCGCGCAATTGGATATCGTGATCGGCGTGCGCAGCATCACGCTCACCAATGGCGGCGTCTTTACCGCGAACGCTTCCAGCGGCACGTTCACCCAGGCGTCGAGCTCTGGCACTGGCACGGGCGCAACATTCGTTGGCGGCATCTTCGGTCCGAACGTGCTGGCGATCTCCACCGCAGGCATTTACTCGGTCCTCCCGAGCAACCCGGTTTCGCAGGCATCGACCACCGGAGCAAGTGGTTTCGGGGCCACCTTCACGATGACCAGCGGGGCCACTGCGGCGTTCAACAACGGCGATTGGGTATTCTTCCGGAATGTCGGCGGCATGACGCAGTTGAACGGCAACACCTACATCGTTGCCGGTGTCTCCGGGGTCAATTTCAGTCTGACCGATCTTGATGGCAATGCCATCGACTCGACGAGCTACGGCGTCTTTACCAGCGGCGGCACCGTCGCGCGCATCTACACGCTGACGACCCCATACGCCGCCGCCGATCTTCCCTATCTGAAATACACGCAGGACACCGACACGATGTCGCTGACCTGCGTCAATATCTCGACGGGAACAGAATACCCGCCGCAGGAACTGAAGCGTTTCGGGGCGACCAATTGGACGATCGCGCCGCTTGCGATCGGCGCGGTAGTCCCGGCTCCTACGGGCCTCACCGCCACGGCATCGAACAATCCGGATAGCGGCGCAAGCCCGCCGACGCAACCCTGCGCCTATGCCTATGTCGTGACGGCGGTCGACCTCGTGACGGGGCAGCAGAGCATCGCTAGCGCGCGCGCCGATGTCGTCAACACCGTCGACATGAGCGTGACGGCGGGATCGATCACGCTCCAATGGAACTCGATAAACTGGAACAATCCGGTCGCCTATAATGTCTACCGGACGGCGCCAGCATATAATACCGGAGGGAGCACGACCGTGGCGCTTCCGGTTCCGGCGGGGGCGCAGTTCTTCTTTGTCGGGCTGTCTTACGGGACGCAGCTCGTCGACACCAACACGGTAACCGACGCCTCGACAACCCCGCCGCTGCACATCGACCCCTTCGCACCCGGCCAGGTGCAAAGCGTCCGTATCACCGCCAGCAGCAACGATTGGACGACGGCAACCGCATCAATCACGTCGGGAACAGGCTCGGGTTGGATCGGAGAATGCGTGATCGTCGACGGTTCCATCGTCGCCATCATCGTGCTCGATCCGGGGATGAACTATACCTCGGCCGATACTCTTTCGGTCTCGGGCACCGGTACCAGCGTCACCGGCGCTCTCAACGTCGGGCCGCAGAGCGGCACCTATCCCGGCGTGACCGCGTATTTTCAAACGCGCCGGATTTACGCCAACACCCGCAACCAGCCCGACACGTTCTTTACCTCGCAGTCGGAGAACTTCACCGATTTCGACTCCTCTAACCCCCCGGTCGCCGATGATGCGATCACGGCATCGCCTTTCAGCCAGACAGTCGACGGCATCCAGTGGCTTTTGCCGACGCTGGGCGGTCTCGTCATTCTCACCGGCAACGGGGCTTGGCAGGTCACGGGAACGGGCGGAAGCGCATTTGCGCCGGTGCCTATCACGCCGTCCTCGCTCGAAGCAACGCCGCAGGCGGTCAACGGCGCCGATGCGGTGTGCATGCCGACCAAGGTCAACAATGATATCCTCTATCTGTCGTCGACCGGCCAATTCTATTACGAACTGAACTACACGATCTATTTCAACAGCTTCACCGTCGTCGACATCTCGTGGACATCGGCGCATTTCTTCCTCGGCCAGACGATCAGGCAAAATGCGTGGTGTCTTCAGCCGTACAAGATCCTTTGGGCGGTGCGCGGAGACGGAGCGTTCCTGTCGCTGACCTGGCTCAAAGAGCAGGAGGTTGTCGGCTGGACGCGGCACGATACGCAGGGCGTGGTGCAGGGTGTCTGTACCGTCACCGAGCCGCCCGTCGATGCGCTCTACATGATAGTGCAGCGTTTCGTTCAAAGCCGGTGGCTCTATTTCGCCGAGCGGATGGACAACCGCATCTGGAACGATGTCGAGACGACATGGTGCGTCGACTGCGGTCTCTCGACGCTGACGGCCGCTGCCTATCCCAGCGGCATTCTGACGGTATCGGCGGCGACGGGCTCGCTCATCACGGTGCAGTCATCACAGGCGAATTTCGCGCCCGCCAATGTCGGCGACATCATCCGGGCCGGCGGCGGCATCCTCACGATAACCGCCTATTCGACAAGCCAGTTGGTCACCGGCACGTGGACGAAGCCGCTGACCGCGCTCATCCCCAATGATCCCCTCGGAACGCCGCTCCCCATTCCTGCGGGTCAATGGTCGATGCTTCCGCAGGTCACCGTCGTGACGGGGCTGTCGCATCTCGCCAATAAGCGGGTCGTCGGGCTGCTCGATGGTATCCCGATCGGCGGCGGCGCGGCCGCCAATCCTAATTTCCCCGGCCCCTACATCGTGAGCAGTACCGGATCGCTGACGTTGCCGTTCGAAGCGAGCCTCGTCACAATCGGTCTCGCCTTTACCCCGCAAGTGCAATCGCTTTATCTGGACGAAGGACAGCCAACGGTGCAGACGCGGCGCAAGGTCATCAACAACGCATCGGCGCGGCTCGCGGCATCGGGATGGCCGTTCGTGTCGATCAACCAGCCGGACGGAAGCTCGCTTGACCCGATGGAAATCGCGCCCCCATGGGCATTGGGACAGAAGATGCGGCCAACCCCGCCAGGACAGACATCACCAAGCCCGCCCTACCAGACGGCAGCGGGACAGACCGTACAGCCGCTGACGACAGGCGATGTCTATTCCAATGTCATTGCCACATGGCGCAAGCCGGGCCAGCTTGCCCTGCAACAGCCGCTTCCGCTTCCGCTCAACGTAACGGCCTTTGTGGTCAATGATGTTCCGGGCGATCTTCCGGAAGCCGGGATTTCGCCGCGGCAACAGCCTCCACCGCGCGGGCCGCAGAGACGGGCGACATGATGTCACCCTATGTCATCCGCGATTGTCGGCTGGCCGATCTTCGGGCGCTGGTGCCAGCGATGCGTGCCGCCGATCGCAGCGAGATCGAGGGCGCAGGGATGGTGCCCCGGCACGCGCTGTTCGACCTCTGGCGGCGCTCGCCCGATCCGCAGATTGCCGAGATACGCGACGGCGCCGGCTGGCGGATCGCTGCGGCATGGGGTGACTGCGGGACGATGCTCAATCCCATCGGCTCGGCGTGGCTCTTTACCACGGATGCCGTTGAGCTTGCGCCGCTCGCATTCTTCCGGCATGCCCGGTCATGGGCATATTCCCGTCTTGATTTCCGCAAAAAGATCGTAAGCTCAGTACGTTCGGACTATACGAGCGCGCTGAGGTTTTTTGCGATGATGGGATTTTCGGTTGGCGAACCGCAGGCAATCCCGCCGCACGGCATCGCCTATTCGATGATCGAGTTGAGGCGGCACTAAGATGGGCCTTGAGGTACTCGCCCTTGCGGCCTCTGGCATCGGCACCGGCATTTCGGCGATCGGTGCGATCAACTCGGCCAATGCCACGGCAAAAAACGCGGCCTATCAGGCGCAGGTCGCTCGGAACAACCAGATCACCGCCGCTCGCAATGCGCAGTACGCGAGCCAAGCGGGTGCTGCCACGACGACTGCCGCACAGTTGAAACAGCGCAGCGAGCTTGCCGACATCACCGCCGCTGCGGGAGCGAGCGGAGTGGATATCAACAGCGGATCGCCGCTTGCGGTACGCCGGTCAGAGGCTGAACTTGGGCAGTTGAACACCCAAAACACCGCGCAGAACACCGCACTCAATATTTACGGCTATCGGGTGCAGGAAAGCAATTTCGGGGCGCAGGCCGGCATCGAGCAGAACATCGCCGCACAGGCTCCGGTTGCCGGGGCGATATCCGCGAGCGGGACGCTCCTATCCGGCGCCGGGAGTCTCGCAAGCAAGTGGCTCTCGTGGCAGAACCCGAACCCGGCAGGCCCGGCGGCGGAAGGAACCGGGGGTCTGTACTAGATGGCGAGGACGCTTTTCACGCCATACCCGGAGACGACGCCGACCCTGACGCCGCCGCAGGACTATCAGCATGTCGATACATCGCCTGCGGCGTTCGGGGCGTTGCAGGGGCAGGCGCTCGAGCATGCCGGGGCGCAGCTCGCCCAGACCGGCAACGAGCTTACCAACACCTACAGCGAATTGTCGGCGCAGCAGGCCAATTCAGGGTTTACGGACAAGGTGAACAAAATCCTGTTCGGCGATCCGGATACGCCCGGCGATGTGGGTTATTACGGGATGCACGGACAGGCCGCGATGGATAACCGCGGCGCAACGCTGAAGGCGATCGAGGATGCGCGGCAACAGGCGCTCGGCGGTCTCAGCACGACCCAAGCGCAGGTCATGTTCAGCAATGAGGCACGCTACTACACAGCGAGGATAACAGCCGAGATCGGGCGGCATTACGATGACGAGTCGAAGGTATGGGCTGGGACGGTACAGAAGACCCGCTACAGCGATGCGCTGAACGACGCCGCTTTGCGGGGCTGGCAAGACCCGAATGCCCTCTTGACGGCGGAAGGACAGGCCGCGAGCGCGCTGATGCAGGCCGATCAGTCCGTGGGAATTCTCCCGCCATCGGGGCAGCCCACGACGCCGGAGCAAGACGCCATCATCCTGGCGCATGAGCATCAAGCCAAGGTCGACACCGTGGAGGCGGCGATCAAATCGGCTCTCGGACGAAATCAGCCGGGCATTGCCCAATCGCTTTTTGACAGCAACAAGGACGTGCTCTCGGCATCGAAGAACTTTGATGAGTTGGCGCGGCAGCTCAAAACGAGCGGAAATGCCGCCATCGGCATGGGCATGCTGAACGATGCGCAAGGGCGCGCAGGCAGCGCATCGACGCAACAATCGGCTCCCGCCGTAAGCAGCAACGCGGTAAATACTTCCATTCCGCCCGAAGGTCGGGCGCTGCTGGATACGCTTGCAGGCCCCGAGAGCGGCGGTGCCTACAATGTCCGATGGAATGGATCGCGGGGCGACGCCACATTCTCCAGCTACGCCGATCATCCCCGCGTCTACGCGCCGGGGCCTCAAGGGCCGAGTTCGGCAGCAGGCCGCTATCAGATCGTCGCGAGCACGTGGGACAAGGTAGCGCCTGAAATTGGGGCGACCGATTTTTCACCGCCCAATCAGGACGCCGCAGCATGGCAAATCGCCCAGGACGCCTATAAGCAGCAGACGGGCGGCGATTTGCTCACGGCATTACGCCAAGGCCAGACTGCATCGGTTCAGAGCGCGCTTCGCAACAGCAACCAATGGACGACGGCAAACATGTCGTCCTACGGAGCAAATCTGGCGAAATACCAGAATGCGACGGCCGGACAGACGGGGGCCGGCACCCAGGCGCAGCCGATTCCAACTGCATTGCCGCCGGGTCAGCCGCAAACCCCGCCGGTGGCGCAGCCGCCGAGCATCGAGGGGCTATCGCTCGCGCAATCGGAACTCGCACAGCGGCACGCAGCGACCATACAGCATCTCATCGACGATCCGCGAGCGCAGACAAATCCTGAAGCGCTCCAGCATGCTATCGCCGTTGAGGACACGCAGTTTCGCGCCAAGGACGCTGCGCTGGCGCTGCAAAAGCAGGCGATCACCGAACAGCAGGGCTTGGTCGCGGATAATATCGTAAAGCGGCTGATGGCTGGTGACAGCGGCCCGGACATGGTCAACCAAATCGCCGCAGCCGAGGTCAGCGAGCCTGTGCGGGCGCATCTGTGGGCGCTCCTCGACGAGCACAACAAGAACACGCCTGACGCGGGGCTTCGGGATTTCGGGCCGGGCTATTACGACGTGGTTAAACGCATGGGATTAAAGCCGGACGATCCCAATAGAATTTCCGATTATTCGCAACTCCTGGCCATGACGGTTCCTGATCAAACCGGCTTTCGCTGGTTGAGCGAGAACGGGCTGAAACAGGCGTCTCTCGACTTGGCGAGCACGAAGAAACCCGAAAGTGCCGCCGATCTTCAGGTCAAGGCCGCGCAGCTCGAAGCGGTGAAGCATTTCCTCGCCTTCGAGGATGACGGGACCAACAAGCTTGATCCTGTCGGCATGGCATCGTTCGCCCGCTTCATGCCTGTTTTCCAGAAGTATTGGGACTCGCCGCAGCGCCTCATCGACCAAGGTAAGGGCGATCCGACAAAAGGCGATAGCCCGATGACCAACGCAATCTATGCGCTGGCCATGCCGTACAAGCGCTCTGCGGCAGAGTTCCAGAAGGATTTCATGACCGCGCCGCAGCCTGCGCCGGAAGTGAAGATCGAAACCCAGGACGATCTCGCGAAGGCGATCTCCAACGGCACCTTGACCAAGGCGCAAGGCCAGCAGATCGGCATCGAGCGCGGCTGGATTGTTCCTCGCGCAGCAACGCCGCCGGCACCCGCTGCGCCGGCCGAACCGCAAGCCCCGATGCGCTGAGCGATGGCAGGAACCAATCCGTCAACCGATCCCGGCGTCTCGGCGGGTGCGACTGCCGCGGGGATGGCGCCGCCGCTGCCGGTCACGCCATCGCCGCAGGCCCCGGCTGCCAGCATCGATGAACTTCTGGCCCGCCGCGCGCCAGCACCGGAGAACGCCGCCGCTCCCGCCGATATCGACGAATTCATGTCCCGCTACGCGCCGCAGCCGCCGAACTCCTATGTGCTGGCTGAGGGCGGCGGGGTCATGCAGGGCGACCAGTGGGACTCCCTCTTCACCGGCGATACTCCCGGCGCGCGCATTCTCGATGCGATGGGTGCGGGCGCAAAGCATGCCTGGGGCGCACTCCCGATCGATTGGGATGAAAAAACCATCGATTACCTGAAGAAGTCCGGCGTCTTCCAGGATGCGCTCGCAACGATCATGGGGCCGGCGCAATCAGTGTCGCGGGCGCTCGGGAGCACCACCGGATCATCGTTCATCAAAGGCTATAACGAGGCCATGCTCCGTCCCTTGGCATGGGCAATGGGGACGGCGGAAGTTGCCTATCGCGATATCGCCGCCGCGCAGGAAGGGGCCGCGGCCGGGGTCTATCAGACGGGACAGGAGCTTCAGAACGTTCCGGTCATCGGCGCACTGGCGCCGGGAGAATTGGCCCGAGAAATTGCCGGCTCAATCCAGACCGGAGGCCCGTTCGCCGGGGCACCCGGCATGCTGCGAATGCACGTTCCGGAGCCGCCGACGCCGTTTTCGGCGGCAAGCGAAGCAAACCGCGAAGCCGTAAGCGCGCTCAATCCAGAACGCCTGCGTCCCGGCAATCTGGCGGTTGAACCGGCACCGCGCGGCGAAGTCACCATCGAAAGCATTGAGGCACGCGCGCTCGGGAAACCGTTCCGTCCCGCTTCGATCCCCGAAGCCCGATCACTGGCGGCGATCGGCGAAAGCGATGGCGGCTATTTCGATTTGACGACGCCGACGCCGGAAGTTCAAGCCGAACGGGATGCAGCCATTGCCGCCATCCCGAGCGAACCTCCAACTGTCCCGGCTATTACGCCCGATATCCAATCGGCAGCGCGGGCGGCCAACCCTGATCTGTTCGCGGAATTTGATGCGACAGGTCTTCGCGCCGACGCACTGCGCCGGCAAATTGATGACCTGCAAGCGCAACGCGAACAGCAATCAAGCCCCGAGATCGCCGCGCTCGATCAGCGCCTCGGCGATCTGCGGCAGATGCAGGGCCAGGAGCCGGCCACGACCGCCGCCGGTCGACAATTGCGGCGCCAGATCACGGCTGCGGTCAATGACCGGCAACGTCTCGTCGACGCCCTGCCGGAAACCGGCGATACCGCGGAGATGGCGGCCGCGCGGCAACAATTGCTGGCCGAAACCCATCGCATGTGGGATTTGAGTCCGCAGGTGCGCGAAGCCTACCGGACGGCCAGCGAGGCGATGCCGGCTGCCGAAGCAACCCCGCCAGAGGTCGCGCCCGAGCCGCAGCCAGCGCCGGAAGCGACCACGCCCGCTACGCCTGCAGCCGGAACCGCGCCAGGCGCACCAGCGCCGCCCGCAGCGCCCCCGCTGTCGATGCCCATCGCGCAGGATGTTGCCCGGCAATTGATGGCGGCAGGGCGGCCGGCGGAAGAAGCCGATGCAGTCGGAGCGATCCAGGCGGCACGCTACGCGGCGCGTTCGGCAAACCTCGAAGGCACGACACCCGAGCAGCTTTACGCGGAGGAAGCGCCGACGATTGAGGCGGGGCCGGGCGCGAAGCGCGGCGCTATCACAATCAGCGACGCGCGCTCGACGATCCGGCTTCTCGGCCGCGCGGACGCTTCGACGGCGATCCATGAGTTGGGTCATAGCTGGTTTGAGGAACTGACCCGCGACGCTGCCGACGATCGTGCAACGCCTGCCGTCAAGGCCGATGCCGACACGGTGCAGAAATGGCTTGGTGTCGACGAAGGCGCGAGCCCGAGCCGGGCGCAGCATGAGAAATTCGCCCGTGGCGTCGAGCGCTACATGATGGAAGGCCGCGCGCCGACGCAGGCATTGGCAGGCGTCTTCGCCAAATTCAAGACATGGCTGACCAACATCTACCAGACGGTCGGGCGGCTGCGCTCGCCGATCAGCGACGATATCCGCCGCGTGTTCGATCGCATGCTGACGGCGCCTGAGAGAACGCTGATCACGCCGGAAGCGGAAGCCGCCGATTTTGCCGCACGGCACGAGGCGATCGCCGAACGCACGCCGGCAAACGAAGCCGCGGCGGCGGCGGATCATATCACCGACGAGGCGAACGACATCGCCGCGGAACGGAGTCCCGAAATCCATGCAGAACTCACAAGCACCGGAGAACCCGGACCTGGAGGCGGCGCTGGCGGAGAGCCGGGCGCGGGTCAACAGCCTGATCGTGATGCAGTTGCGGCCGGGGCAGTCGGTGGAGAACCTGCAGCTCCTGGCCCAGCTCGAGCGGTCGGCGCGGGCGGCGGTGAAGTTGCGCCAGCGGGCGCTCGCAGCACAACAGCAACAACAACAGCCGAACGCCCCGCCACCGATATCCCCCGAACCGACACCCGGCTTGTAGACAAGGCCGGGAACATTCGGCTCGACAACATCAACTCGCCGGAAGAGTGGAAAGAGGCGCTAAGGCAGGCAGCCGAGCGCAACGCTGATTTCACCGAGCGGCGCCGTGGTGTCGTGACCGATGCCCAGCGCAACGCGCTGGCCAATGTCCTCGGCACGACGCCCGATCGCGTTTTCACGAAGGAGATCGGCGAGAGTTTTACCGACAGCGAAATCAAGCTCCTGGAAAAGACGCTCGCGGAGTCGACGGCACATGTGACCGAGTTGGGGGCGAAGGCCATCGAAACCGGAAGCGACGCCGATATCGCAACCGCGACTGCGGCGTTGCTGCGTCACGACATGATCCAGGGGCTGTATTCGCAAGCGACCGCTGAAGCCGGCCGATCGTTGCGCGCGCTTCGACGGAGCCAAGAATTCTGGACGGCCGCGACCACGCAGCAGAGCGGAATGCTGCGCCAGTCGCTTCAGGATGCCACAGGGCGCACCCCCGAGCAGATGCTGCAGCTTTTCCAGAAGCTCACGGCATTCGACCAGGCGGGGCCGGCGAACAAATTCCTGCGCGATGCGATGAAGCCGGGACTGTTCGATTGGATACAAGCCGCTTGGACGAATGGGATCCTGTCAAATCCGTTCACCCATGCGACCTATTGGGCTGCCGGCCAGGTCTTTGCGCTTTACCGGCAGTTCTGGGCGACGCCGTTTCAGTCCGCAGTCGGTGCGGCGCGGTATGCTTTCGACATGCTGCGCGGTCGCCCGACGACGGCGCCCTACGCCTCAATCCGGATGGTCGCCCCGGAAGTCCACGGCTATCTCTTCGGTTCGATCGACGGGATGCGGGCGGCCTATACGGCGATCAAGGAAAACCAGCAGATCATCCCGGCCGAAGTGACGGCTCTGCGCAAAGAAGCCGGCCAGATGGCGCAGCAAGGTGCCGGCATCATCCCCAATCCGACAATCGCGGGCCGCGAGATACCGATCGGGAAAACCCTTGAGATGCCGATGCGGATGGTATCGGCGCTGCACTCGTTCAATTGGACGGCATTTTACCGCCAAGGGCTTGGGCGCCTCGCGTTCCAGACGGCCCAGAACGAAGGGCTGATCCCCGGCACGCAGGACTTCGCCAAGCGGCTCGCCGATCTGACGCAAAACCCGACAAAGGGGATCATCGAAGAAGCCAGCAAATACGCCGATGCCGGTGCGCTCGTGACCCGCGCGCCTTACGACTCGGTGATCGGCGCGGCATCACGGCTGCTCCATCGGGGGCGATATTTTGAGCCGCTGAAAGTCCCCGGCACCAAACTCGAAATCCCGCTCGGGACATTCCGGCCTGGCATGTATGTCGATCCGTTCGTGCAAATCCAGGGCAACATCCTGCGCACCGCCTACATGAACGGGACGCCGCTCGAAGCCTTCACGGGAGCGGCGCGCGACGATTTGATGATGCGCAACGGTGGCTTGGCGTTCGATCTGCGGGCCGGACGGATTTTGGCCGGGACCACGCTCATGCTCGGAGCGGGTGGCCTCTATTATCTCGGGCACCTCAATGACTCCGGGCCGAGCGATCCCGTCAAGGCATACTGGTGGCGCCGAACCCATGGCATGCCGCATGGTCTCAACATCGGGCATCTGTCGTTTGACGTGCTGCGGCTCGGAACCATCGGCATGCAGATCAGCGTTGCCGCCGACTTGGCCAAGATAGCGGGTGATGTTGGCCATGGCGAATTCAGCCAAGCAGCGGCCGATCTGGTGCATGCGGTCAGCCAGAACATTATCGACGAAAGCGCCTTTTCCGGGCCGCAGCGGATGCTTGAGGCAATCAACAACAATGATCGCTACGGCGCGGCGTGGATCAGACAGTTCGCATCGAGCCTGATCCCCTATTCGGGGCTTGCGCGCGGCACGACGCACATGATCGATCCCTATACCCGCCGCGTCAGAAGTACCGTTGACGCCATGAAGGCGATCATCCCCGGTGAGTCCGAAACCCTCTATCCGCGCTATGATTTCTGGGGGCAGCCCGAACCAAACCGGGGCTGGCTCCTTAGCAATTATGAGCATTTGCGAAACGATCCCGTCGATTTGAAACTTCAGTCCCTCGGGATCACGCCGCGCATGCCGCAGCAATGGATAAGAGGCGTCGCGTTGACCGAGCAGCAATATGCGGATTATTCGCGGGAAGCGGGACGGCTGGCGCGTCAGCAGGTCGAAAACACCTTGAAGGAACCGGGATTTGACGACAGACCGCCCGGCGTCCAGATCGACATGATCGACAAGGCCGTTGCGCGCGGCCACCGGGTCGCCGCAAACAGGATCATTCAGCAGAGCCGTTTGTCCGGAGACAATTCGATACTCGACATCGCCGCGGAAAGAAAGCGCGCACACCGGGAAACCGGCGCACCGATCAGAGAGCCGGCGCGTTAACTCATTATTGTATCGTTGGCTTTCGCTTAATAAGAAAAACACAAGATCATCTCAACCGGGGAGCGGGCTTATGCTGGGCGGTAAACCATCCTATAGGCTGAGCCATGCGACGCTCGGTGCGCATCCTTTTACATCCGCGCGGAGATAGGATTGTGGGTTATTTCAGCAGGCGCCAAGATGTTGCCGCGCTCGTCAAGGATGCCGTGGCAAATGCGGTCGCCGATGCTACCAATGCCGTCACATTGGCCGGGCATATGGCCCAATGCGAGAAGGACAAGGCAGAGCTGAAGGCCGAGCAGTTGCGGATGCACAACGAGAACAACATCAAGTTCAAGCTGATCGAGGATCAGAACGCCAAAATTATGCGGATCGTGTATATTGCAACCGGAGTGCTCGCCACCCTGCATCTCGTCGTGTCGGAAAAGGGAGCGGCGTTCCTCTCGCATTTCGGGCTTTGATCGGAGACCACATGGCAGGGCTACTCGCATTTGACGCCGATCAGCACATCGGAGCCATCGCGCCGCTGGCGATCAGCAAGGGCGTTCGCATCTTCCTCCCATACTACAAGCTGTTCAGCCCGGCCGATCGGGATGCGATCTTCGCAGCCGGCGCGGCAGCCGGCGTCGAGGTTGGTATCATTCCGATTTTCGAGACAACCGCTGAGCGCGCGCTTGGTGGCGCATCGGCTGGATCGAACGATGCCGACGCTATCGCGGCCTACATGAATTCGGTCCGGCAACCTCTCGATACAGCTTTCGTGCTGACCTTCGATTTTGACGAACAGACCGCACAAGATTTGGCCTGCCGTGCTTATGCAGCCGCGGTGCATGCCGGCGTCGACACACAGCCCATGATCGCCTATGGCAACGGCGCGCTCACTGAGGAACTAAAGGCTGCCGGCATCGCCAAGTTTTCGTGGGTAGCGGGCGGCATGGGCATGCGCGGCACCCGCGCCGACATCGCGGGCGGCAACGAAGATATGCAACAGGATGTCGGCGACGTACGCGGGCTGCATCTCGGGATCGAGATCGACAGCGACTTTGCTCCGCATGCGACATCGCCGCGCGATCTGTGCGCATGGATGGCAACGCCACCTCCTGAGCAGTGGCAGCAGCCTACGCAACAGACGGGCGTGGATAAAACGGCGCTCCTGAAAACATGGCAAGCCACTCTCGGCGTCACTGCGGACGGCATTTGGGGGCCGAATACCGCCGCCGCCTTTGCCGCCTATTTTGGAGACGACAATGGCTGATCAACCTTCAGCATCGCTGACCACGACTGCCATCGGTGGCTTGACGATCGCCACGGTACTGCCGTTCGTCGATTGGGCGTGGACCGGCTTCCACGGCGCTCCGCCGGACTCGCTCAAAGGTCTTGTTGCCGGCGGCATTCTCTTTCTCGGGCATGCCGTTCAGAAGGGCATTGTCGCGTGGCTCGGCACTCGCAAGACCCCGGCTGCGGAAGCCTTGTTGCAGGCCATTGAGACGGTGCCGGCGCCCGCGCCAGTGCCTACGGTATCCCCGCTTCCTACGCCTCCCGCCATCGTCGTTAATCCTGCTGGCGTTATTGCCACTCTGCAAATGCAAGGACAAAACTCATGATCCGCAAACTTCTCGCTGCCTCGGTCGCCGGCTTCGTTCTTCTCTCTGGCTGTTCGTCGGGCACCACCACGCAGCCGGTCACGGTCTCGACGATCACCACGCAGGCCGCACAGGATGTGCAGACCCTCGCCATCGGCTTGCCGGCGATCGTCAGCGCGCTCCAGACGGCCGGCGTCTCGTCGACCGCCTTGGCGCAAGTTCAGACCGATCTGTCGAAGGTCCAAGCCGCAGCCACAGCGCTGGCCGGGATGCCCGCAATCCCATCGAATGCAACCGCGCTCCAGACATTCGAGGTGGCGCTGAACGATGCGCTCTCGGTCGCCAATGCCGTACTGCCGGGCAACCAGTACGTCGTCGCCGCGTCGCTGCTTGCGCCGCTGGTTGAGGGCGGCATCAATCTCGTCGCGTCGCAGCTCCCGGCGGCGCCCGCGCCAGCGATGACGCCAGATCAGGCGCGCGCGATCCTGCGCTCTGTGGCTGCGCGGTAGCCGTGCGCTGGCTTTTGATGGCGATGGCATTAGCTGTCGCCGCTTGCGCCATCGCTCCATCAGTGGCACCCGTTCCGGCACGGCCTGGGCCGAATTACCAGGAGCCGGGGTTTACCGCCTACTGCAACGCGCATCCGCATATTGGGACGTGCCCATGAAAACACTCTGCATCTACCACGGCAATTGCCAGGACGGGTTTGGTGCGGCCTGGGCGGTGCGCCACGCGCTGGGCGAGGAGAATGTCGAGTTCTTTCCGGGCGTCTACCAGGAAGCGCCGCCAAACGTCGCCTTCCGGGACGTTATCCTGGTCGACTTCTCTTATAAGCGTCCGGTCCTTGAACAGATCATCGCCGGCTGCAACACGCTCTTGGTACTCGACCATCACAAGAGCGCCGCGGAAGACCTGGAGTTCATGCCCTTCGTCACATGGCCGTATGAAGAACATCGGCACCACGGGATCGGCGATCCGAAGTTCGGTGCCATCTTCGACATGAACCGCTCCGGGGCTGGCGTGGCCTGGGACTATTTCCATCCGGGCCGGACGCGCCCGCGGCTCATTGACCACATCGAGGACCGCGATCTGTGGCGTTTCCAGTTGCCCTACACGCGGCTGATCTCCGCGGCGCTGTTCTCGCATCCTTATGATTTCGAGTTGTGGGCCGATTACATGGCGAAGGACGATCTGTCGTCGCTGATCGTCGAAGGTGCCGCGATCGAGCGCAAGCACAAGCAGGACATCGCCAACCTCCTGCCCGTCGTGCAGCGCGAGATGGTGATCGGCGGCTTGCGCATGCCGGTCGCCAACCTGCCGCTGACGATGACGAGCGATGCTGGTCATAAGATGGCCATCGGTGCTGGTGGGATCGCGGCCTGCTATTGGGACACACCGGAAGGCCGCGTGTTTTCGCTGCGCTCGACGGATGACGGGCCGGATTGCCAGGCGATCGCGGTCGGTTACGGCGGCGGCGGCCACGCGCACGCGGCCGGCTTCCGCATGCCGCTCGGCTGGGAAGGCGAATGCCCATGACCGCGACGCCCAAACAACTCGCCCAGCTTCGCGCGGTGAATGACCAGATCAACGCCATTCCCTACCAAGGGCTCGGCGCGGATCAGACGCAAGATGTCTGGATCGACGCGCCATCTCCTGGGATGCTTTGGGAATGCCGGGACTATACGATCGCCAAGGCGAAGGCGCTGCGAGAGCAGGGATGGCCGCCAGCGGACATGGGCGTCGTGCTGTGCTGGACCGAACCGGAACCGCCAGGCGCCGGACAGCCGCCTATTCGCCAGTACCATGCGGTGCTGGGCTGCAATGCCGGCGGCGAGGTCTGGATACTCGATAGCCGCACAGCGGACATCTACCGCTGGGATCAGTGCCCCTACGATTATCTCTGGGCGCACCAGCAGATTGCCGGGTCGACCGAATTTCGCGATGCGCGCGGCGGGCTGATCACATGACAACCATCACCCCTGCTAATTTCGCCACGGTCGATGCCGTTCTGTGGCGCGGTGCCCGGCCAGATGCCGCGCAGGCGGGATGGCTGTTCGCAAACGGCGTGCGCGGCGTCATCAATCTTGAACTGTTCGAGGAAGACCGCGCGGCCTGGGACGGACTAGCAGTCGATTATCGCCATCTTCCCGATTGGGAACCGCTCGCTCTCGGTCCTTCCGGGATCGAGGATCGGCACATCAAAGCAGTGCTCGCCGCCATCCGCGAGATGCCGAAGCCGATTTATATCCATTGTCGCGACGGGCAGAACCGCACTGGCATCGCGGTCGCGACGTACTGCCTCGTCGAGAAGGGAGAACCGCTCGACGCAGTTCTCGCCGACATGAAGAGCTACCGGGGAGCTTGGGCGGCTGGGGACGCCAGCTACTTGAGATCGCTGGCTGGGCGCGTGGCCGAGTTCCGTTAATGGTTTAGTAAACGCTCGCATACTTTACAAAGCCACATGCGCATACGACAGCACCAACACCAAGAACGGTAAAGATGCCGACATAGACCAGATCCCTATTCGGCCGTCTGGAAGCGAGGATCGCTTGTAAGAAGCAAAAATGCCCGGTGAGGAAGGCGAAGAACGCGAGAGCCACGAAGACGGATTGGCGCATGATCGTTTTTATCCCGAAATTTACGCAGGTATCCGCGCCCACTGCGCTTCTATTGCCGCCTTCAGCTCGGCCGCGCACCCAAGCGCATTGCGGCACGTCCCCAGGTTCGCCTCGTTGTCACCGAGCAGATGTGCCATGTCCTCTGTTGTCGTGGCGCTGCGCATCCGCGGCAAAAACTGCGCATCCTTCCACGCCGCCCAATCCTGCCGCCCGTTCTTGCTCCGCGGCTCGATCAGAAGCGACGGGCGATCGAACCATGCGCTGCGCTCGGGAAGCGGCTCCTGCGTGTTGTCGATAGCAAGCGTGGGCTGCGCAGGAGCGGCTTCAGAGCGGTTTGGTGCATCCTGTGCCGCAGGCTGGCCACTCGCATTGCCAGCCGCCCCAGGGCTCGCCGTTGAGGCGCTCCCTGACGAATATGGGGGCGTGACCGGCTGAGCAGCGCCAGCCGTCGTAGTAGGGCGTGCCGCAGCCGCCTCTATGCGCTTCACAGCCGCATTGGCCGCGCCCATGATCGCGTTCCACGCATCGACATTTCCCGCATCGCGAAGGAACGCGAACATCTCGCCGTTGCTCTCCATCAGCCCGTCGAGAGCCTTGATGCCGCGCTTCTCCGCATCCCCGATGAGCTCGAGCATTTTCGCCTGGACTTCCGCGACGGCACCGAATTCGTGCTCGACGCCATCCAAATCGATGAGCGCAAAGACCTGCTCCAGCGCAGCGGATGACTCGGTCACTGCGGTTTCGTCATTGGTGAATTCGGAACGCTGAGGGCGCGCAGGCGGCGGCATCACGGCGCTGCCGTCCGGCATTTCGATTTCCTCCCCGCGATCCAGCATCGTCGATAGCCGCTGCATCGCTGCGGATTGCGGTGCCGATTTAGCGCAGCGCCGCAAGGCCGTCTTGCGTGCCGCCTCGCCGTAATGATCGCGCCACATCGGGCCATCCTTGGCCTTGCTCTGCGCCCGCGCCCGCTCAATGTCGGACTTGCGCAGGACATCCCGCAGCACTTCGCCATTGTTCAATTTGATGATGGCATAGGAACCGATGATGTCTCCGGGATCGACATCCAGCGCCGCCGGCTCGTGCTCGATGAAGGCATTATCGCCGAGGGCGTAGCGAAACCTGTCATGCCGGTAGACGACGTGCGCGTCAGCGCTGGCGACCTCGCCGCTGTTACGCATTCGCTTGCGGATGCCATAGACCATCGGCATTAGCTGCACTGCGTCGACCCAGCGCTCGATCGTCCCACCGTTGCCGTTGGGCACTTTCACTTTCGTCTTGTAGATGACCAGCGCGGCCTCGCGACCGTCCGGAACCAAACCGTCGCTCGCGCATTTGATGCAAGACATCAGCAGCGTGCGCCGATCGGCCGAGACCAGATCGGGGTTCATGTTGATCGCGGTCATCACGACGCTGCGGAAATGCTCAGGCGACACATCCGGCGGCAGCGAATTGATGATATCAGGCATATACACGTCGACGGCGCGCTCAACCGGCATCCTCGAAAGCTGATCGAAATTCGGCTTGTCGGTCGTGGTGACCGCATTGCGCTGGTCAGACATCACGATTTCCCCTGATCTTCGAGGGTGCCACCGCCGACAATATCGGCAAGCGCCGCGATGGCGCTCGATAGGTCATGCCATTCGATGCCCGTTCGGGGGAGACGGTAGCGAGCGTCGACAACCCGGCGCGCAGCCGTGCGCAGCTTGTCGTGCTCCCCAACCGTAGGTCGTGTGATCCCGAGCATTGAGCAAATCTGCTCGGGCGTTTCGCTCACCACGAACGGCATCCAGGCGATGTGCAACAGCGTGCCGCCAGCGTCTTCGCTGAAGGCAAACGGCGTCGGCACATGGATAGCGCGGCCATCGGTGCGGGTGAGCTTGAGGTATGGCGGCATGGCTACGATCTCTCCCGGCTAAAAGAGGATTTCATCGTCGTCAATTGGCGCGAACTGCTCGCCTTGATCATTTGATATCAATTTATCCTCCGGCTCCTCCGCCGGATAAGGGTCCGGCACCTCGTATTCCGCGCTTTCATCTTCAAATTCAATTGGCGCAGGAAGTGCTTCGACCGGAAGAATAGCTCGTATTGCGGCCGGCAGTTCCCAGCTCTCAGTTGCCCCGCGGGCGAAAGCAACTTCCGCAGAGCATGGCGTGAGTCGATAGATCGCTGCACCACCATGAAAAATAGCGGGCAGGAACTCTCCCTCGAACAAGGGTTCCAGCGCTAACATCTTGGCGCCGAAGCGCTCGACTTCAGCGATGCGGCCGACAAGAGTGGTGTGCCCGAAAAGCTCGACAATGGCATATTCGCCGGGTGGAAAATCGCTCATGCTCTGACCCTCGTGCGGCTGTCCTCGAAAATCTCAACGCCATCCAGCTTGCGGCCCCCGGCTTTGATAAA
Source organism: Bradyrhizobium sp. (assembly GCA_035308285.1). Taxonomy (GTDB): domain Bacteria; phylum Pseudomonadota; class Alphaproteobacteria; order Rhizobiales; family Xanthobacteraceae; genus Bradyrhizobium. The sequence continues at coordinate 63,723 of DATGGY010000268.1, forward strand.
GCTGCGCACCGCCGCCTCAAGCGCGTCGTGCGGCAGATGCGACCGCAGCGCTTCAAGATCGAGCGCCGCCCTGTCGAGCGCGCGGAACGTCCAGAACCGCGTTAGGCTCGACGTGGCTCCCAAATCGGAGCGAGTACGGCTAAGATCGGCCAGCGGCGCCGCTGCGGCCTTCTCGATGCGGCTAGCATCGGCTTCCGCCTGGCGAGCGGCTGTATCGCGGTCTATCGCCGCCTGCAGGTCTTTCTCCGTCTGCGCGACCCTCTCAGCTTGCTCGGCCTCGCGCCGGCGCCGTTCGGCTTCTTCCCGCTCGATCTTGGCCGCTTCCTCTCGTGCCCGGCGCTCGGCATCGGCCTTGGCGCGCTGGTAGAGCGTCATGCGGGTCTCGACGATCTCGCGCGCCTGACCGGCGCGGTCGCGTCCCTTGGGCGTCCCGAGCTTGTCGACGAGCGCGCCGAAATAGCCATCGACTGCGCGCGACGCCGCCAAGAATGGCGACTTGCGCGCCTCCCTTTCCGCCTCGATGGCCTTCAATAGCTTGGTGATCATGCCGACGTAATCGGTCGCTTTCTTGTTCCATTCCTCGTCTTCGATCACTGCAGGGATACGATCCAGCGCAGCAAGCAGCTCGTCTCTGCGGACGATATACGGCTCTGCCCCCTCGGCAAGATACGCGATCAGCGCTTCCGGCTCGATCTGGACATGGCCGTGCTCATCGAGCC
>DATGGY010000269.1:0-19241 GCA_035308285.1 Bradyrhizobium sp.
GGCGGCGACGATGCGCGGCAACCGCCGGCGCGCCGCTCCATCGATCGAAAAGCCGAACGTCGCCGCGCCGCGCCGGATCAATGCCAGCGCATTGCTCCAGGCGCCGATGGCAATGCCGGCGGCGATACCGCCCACGCCGAACAGCTGGCCGAGGACGATGGCCAAAACGATCGCGGCAACGAATCCATTGACGGTCGCAAACAATGGCGTAGCCGTGTCGTCGCGCGCGAAGAAGGCCGGCGACAACGCCTTGACCAGCACATGGGCCGGCAGGCCGAGCACCAGCCATATGAGCGCATGGGCGGTGCCGGCGGTATCGGCGGCGGTAAATACGCCGTGTTCGAACAGCATCCGCACGACGGGATCGCCGAGCACGATCAATCCAATCGTTGCCGGCAAGGCCAGGCCCACCGCGATCTCGAGGCCGCGCGACTCCGCATGCGTCATCGCCGTCCGATCGTCGATGCGCACCGCCCGCGTCAGCTCGGGGACCAGCACCGCGCCCATGGCGACGCCGACAATACCGAGCGGCAGTTCGATCAGGCGGTTGGCAAAATAGAGCCACGACACTGCCGAGGGCGAGCCAGATGCGATGATCGCACCACCGACAATCAACAATTGCGGCCCGCAACCTGCGATCATGCCGGGTATGGCCTTGGCGAGAAAACCGCGCATCGGCCGATCGAACGCGATGCGGAGCGGCGTTGCGATGCGGCTGCCGCCGGGACGCAACGCCAGGATGAGCAATTGCACGAGCCCGGCGATTCCGACCGTGGCCGCGATTGCCATCGCGGCATGAGATGCATCCGGTCGCCACAAGACGAGTAAGATCATCACGGATATCAGCGCCGTGTTGAACAGTAGCGGCGAGAACGCCGTCAGCATGACCCGCCCCTGTGCATTCAACAGCGCCATCATCACCGTGGCGGGCCCTGCGAACGCCAGATATGGCAGCATCAGGCGGGCGTCGTCTGTGGCGAGTTGCAGCGTCTCCTGCCCGACAAAGCCCGGCGCGAGAGCGGTAATGACAAAGGGCATCAACAGGCCGATGAGGCCGGCCGCGGCGATCAGTGCTGTGCTAACGGTGCCGAGCACGCGTCCGGCAAACGCCGCCGCGGCAATCGGGCCGTCCGTTTCGCGCAAGCGCAGCCAGGCCGGGATCAGCGCCGCGTTCAGCGCGCCCTCCGTCAACAGCCGCCTTACGACGTTGACGAGCTGAAAGGCCACCAGAAACGCATCCGCCACGGGGCCCGCGCCGAGCAGCGCCGCAACCATGGCGTCGCGTGCGAAGCCGAGCAGCCGCGAGGCCAGCGTTCCCGTCGAGACCGTGAGGAAGGAGCGAATCATGAAGCCTCTGGTACTGCGTTTCTGAAATTCGAATCATATCGACCCTTGCGGTGGTGCGCTCCCTCTCCCGCGCTTGCGGGGGAGGGTCGGGGTGGGGGAAAGCCACATCCGCCGTCGCCAGAGGCTCCAGCGGACAAGTCGGCAGTCCCCGAGTGGCGCCCCCACCCCACCCCTCCCCCGCGAAGAGCGGGAGAGGGAGGACGACGCTCGTGGCCTGAATCGATCGTCTTCATGGAATCGATCCACTGGGATGGCATCGCTTGCTGGCGCTGGGTTGATCGTGATAGGTCGCTGCATCCTATTCCGCGACTTGCCCGGGCAAGTTGGACCGGATTTTCCGCACCACCGCAATCACCATAACAGGACCCTTGATGAGTTCAGCGAAATACGACGTTCTCGGGATCGGCAATGCGATTTTCGACGTGCTGGTAACGGCCGACGAGGGCTTCCTCAACCGCCACGGTATGACCAAAGGCGGCATGGCGCTGATCGACGAGGCCCGCGCCGCGGCAATCTACCAGGACATGGGGCCGGCGACCGAGATGTCCGGCGGGTCGGCGGCCAACACGATTGTCGGCGTCGCCAATCTGGGCGCGCGCGCCGCCTATGTCGGCAAAGTCAGGGATGACCAGATCGGCCGGCTTTACACGCACGACATCCGCGCCGCGGGCGTTGCCTTCGAGACAAAGGCCGCAGCGGATGGTCCGGCTACCGGCTGCTCCTACATCGTGGTGACCCCGGATGGCGAGCGCACCATGAACACCTATCTCGGCGCGGCGCAGGAACTAATGCCGGCCGATATCGACCCCGCCCAGGTCGCGGCTTCCGCAATGCTTTATCTCGAGGGTTATCTCTGGGATCCCAGGAACGCCAAGGAAGCCTTCGTAAAGGCGGCGACGATTGCGCATGAAGCGGGCCGTCAGGTCGCGCTGACATTGTCGGATTCATTTTGCGTGGATCGCTATCGCGGTGAATTTCTCGACTTGACGCGCAATGGCACGGTCGATCTGGTGTTCGCCAACGAGGCCGAACTGCATTCGCTCTACCAGACCTCGGATTTTGATACGGCGCTGAAGCAATTGCGCAGCGACGCCCGGCTCGCGGTGGTGACGCGGAGCGAGAAGGGCTGCGTGGTCGTGTCGAAAGATGGGGTGATAGCGGTGCCGGCGTATCCAATCGAAAAAATCGTGGACACCACCGGCGCCGGCGATCTGTTCGCGGCCGGTTTTTTGTTCGCCCTCGCGCGCGGCGCCGGTTATGGGAATGCCGGGCGGCTCGGCGCGCTAGCCGCGGCCGAAGTGATCCAGCACATCGGCGCGCGGCCGCAAGTCTCCCTGAAGGAGCTGGCGAAGCAGAACGGGCTGCCGGTTTGAATTGGGCGTTCGGCCTTCGATATTCCCATGTGGGTCCGGAGCGTCCTACACCTCGCCCGCGGCTTTGATATTCTTGAGATGCTGACGGAAGTCGTAGCTCGGATCCTGCTCGCGCCGCGTCAGGTATTCGGCAAACCGCGTTTGGCTGCGGTAGCTGCGGCCGTCACGCATCGCCTTGATGAGACTGGCTTCAGTCTCGCGATAGGCCGTCGCTGCGGATATGACGTCGCCTAGCCGCTCATCCGGGAGAAAGAGAACGCCATTGGCGTCGGCAATGACGAAATCGTCTGCCGTGATGGTATGCTGGCCGACCGTAGCCCTGCTGAAAATATCCTGCGGTCGTGCATTCAACCGCTGGGGACCGGTGGGTAGCGCGCCAAGGCTAAAGACCGGGAACCCGATTTCTACGAGCTCCGTGCTGTCGCGGTGAAGGCCCCAGAGAACGATGCCGGCGATGCCGGCGGCCTTCGCCTCAAGGAGAACAATGTCGCCGATGCAGGCTTCGTCGAGCCGTCCTGCGTTGTCAATCACCAGGACGTCGCCCGGTTGCGCCGTTTCAAATACTTCGAAGAAAACGTCGATGCTCCCGACATGGCGGACCGGGAGCGCCCGGCCCCAGCAACGCATGTTCCCGGCAAGCGCCTTCAGGCCGGCCGGTGCGAACCGGATTGGAACCCCCGTGCTCAGACAGCCGTCCGCCAGATGTGGCGTGGTAAGATTGCTTAGCTGATCGGTTATCGCTTTGCTCACGGCGATTTCTCCTGTGGCTAACGAGCGTCCGCGGCGGCATGCCACGCAGCGGTGGCGCGGTCCCCGATGACTAGCAATCTTCTACACTTTCGAATATCAGATAGTTTTGAATTTTCACTTTCGGAATTCGAAAATATGCGACCAGCCTTTGACATGGATGCGCTTCGCACGATGGTTGTCGGCATCGAGCTTGGGAGCTTTGCGCGCGCGGCGTCAAAACTCGGCCGCTCGCAATCAGCGGTCAGCATGCAGCTCAAGAAACTGGAGCTGCAGGCCGGACAGCCCTTGTTGCGGCGGAGCGGGCGCGGTCTTGTTCCGACGGAGGCCGGCGATGCATTGCTCGCCTATGCCCGCCGGATCGTCGCGTTGAACGATGAAGTGGCAGCCTCCCTCGATGCGAAGGCCGCGCTCGCTTCGGTGCGCATTGGCCTGCCTCAGGATTTTGTCGAAGACGTGCTGCCGGAAGTGATTACGCGGTTTTCGCGCCAACGGCCGGGGGTTCACGTCGAGGTCCGTGCCGGCCGCAACTACAATCTTGTGGAGGATGTGCGAACGGGCCGGCTCGACGTGGCGATTGCTTTTTGCCGGCCGGGTTTTGACACGCAAGGGATCAGGCTCGCCTCCTTGCCGATGCTGTGGTTCGGCGCGAAGGGTTTCAAGAGGCGTACAGCTCTCGATCTGATTCCGCTTGTCCTGTTCGATCACCCGTGCCTGTTTCGGCAGACCGCGCTGCAGGCTCTCGAAGGAAAAGGGTTGCATTGGCGGCTGTCCCTTACAACACCCAGTCTTCCCGGCGTGTGGGCGGCGCTGCGCTTCGGTCATGGCATTTCGGTCAGAACTCCGCACCGGATGCCGGCAGGAATAAAGGACGTTGGGCCCGAACTCGGTCTTCCCAAATTGCCTGCGATCGAACTCAGGATGGTCGCCGCAAACGAACTTTCTCCCGCGGCTTCGAGCTTGCAGGACATTCTTGGCAAAGTAACCCGTGAGCAGGTGGCGGCGCCGACCGGGGGATCGCGTCGGTAGGAATGCGGTGCACGCTTTATCTCAAGCGGCTCTGTTCGCGGCAGCCGGGTCTACTCCGGTTGCCGGGGTAAGAACGAAGCCAGCGTAGCGGCGCTCAAGCCGCCTTTTGGCCGGACGCATCCAGCCCGGAATAAACGCCGCGCTCGAAGCCGCCAAAGGCCTCCAGACATTTCTGGTCAAAGAACGGCAGCACCTGCATCAGGATCACGCCGGCGACGTCGCGCGACGGATCGATCCAGAAATAGGTGTTGGCAAGCCCGGCCCAGGCGAGGCTGCCGGGGCTGCGCCCTTCCGGCGTCTTCGCGGTGTTGATCAGGAAGCTCAAGCCCCATTTCTTCACGATGCCTGGAAAAAGATCGACATCGTTGGTGTACATCAGCGTCGCCGAGGTCATCTTGGTAACGACGAGATCGCCGATGTGGTTCTGCCCCATGGTCGCGACGGTCTCGGGCTTGAGCACCTGATTGCCGTTGCCGCGGCCCTTGTTGAGGATCATCTGGGTGAACTTGACGTAGTCGCCCGCGGTGCCGTAGAGGCCGCCGCCGCCCATGTGGAATTCCGGATCCTGCTCGAGTTCAAACGGGATCTGCGCAAGAGACCCATCGGGTCCCCGCGCATGCATGCCGACCAGGCGCTTGCGCATGGATTCCGTCAGCTTGAAGGCGGTGTCATTCATGCCGAGCGGCGCGAAGATGTGATCACGCAGATAAGCGTCGAGCCGCTTTCCGCTCACCGCCTCGACCGCCTTGCCGACGAAATCGACGTTGGTGCCGTATTCCCAGCGCGTGCCGGGGTCCGTCGCAATCGGGGTTTTCAGCGCGTCGTTCTTGCAGGTGATAACGCCGGGCAGCCCGGTCTTTTCCAGATACTGCCCCATGTCGACGTTCCACATATCGTAACAGAAGCCGGCGGTGTGGGTCATGAGCTGGCGCAGCGTGATCGTCTTCTTGGCCGGCCGCAGCTCGGGCTCGCCCTTGGCGTCGAAGCCTTCGAGCACTTGCGGCGCAGCGAGATCAGGCAGCACCCTGCCGATCGGCGCATCCAGCGCGAGCTTGCCTTGTTCGACGAGCTGCATGGCGGCGGCTACTGTGATCGCCTTGGTCATCGAGGCGATCCAGAACACGCTGTCCGCCGTCATGGCGTCATTTTTGGAGAGGTCGCGTTTGCCGAACGCGCCCTGATAGATCACCTCTTTGCTGTTGGCAGCCATCGCAACGACCCCTGGAATTTCCTTGGCGTCGCATTTCTGGCGCAGGACCTGGTCGATCTGAGCTTTGCTCTGCATGGGGTCACCTCCGGGTTATTTTTTGAAGCAGGCGATCTTCCTCCCGGGTATCTCCTCCCGCAAGAGTGGTCCTAACACCGCAAGCCGGTCGCAATCTCGTGATCGATAAACTGGGGACGAGGCAGGCAGAACTGCCACATTTGCCATAATTCGCGGCCAATCGCGCCGCATTGTCGATGAATTCTTGGCTGATTGCGCTATCCTTGAGGCGCCAACCTGGAACCAGCAGTTCAGTAATGCGTTCAAATCGCAGCACAAATGCAGCAGGAATGTTGCATCTGGCTGAGCCGATGGGCCAAACAGTTGCGGCGTTGAGTGCCGCGAAGGGGCAGCAGTCATGATTTCGACCTGGAGCGAATGGAAACGATATCCGCGGGCTAAGCGTGGCGAAAATCTCGAAGCGCCGATCACTCCCGGCATCTATGAAGTGCGCTATGCGTCAACCGGCGCGCTGCACTCATTCGGTGCGGTCGACAACGTCGCCCAGGCGCTGGCGCTCCTGCCGGTTGGTTCCAAATCGTGGTTCGGCCGTCGCGAGCCGACAGAAATGCCGGACCTCGAATACCGCACCTGCGCGACGTCCACCAAGGCGGATGCCAAGGCCGCGGCGGAACGCATGATCGGCCGCCGTGAAACCTATTTGAGCGGCGCGGCGTGAGCGATCCGCATTCTGCCTTCTTAAGGTCGTCCTCGCGCCTGAGGTTGCGGGGCTTTTCGGTCTGTAGTCCATAAATCTTCTCGATGCTGCCGTGCTTTTGCGGGCGGTGCATTGCGGCCCGTTTGGGCCTATGATTGTACCCAATACCCAGAAAATCCGAGGAGTAACGCCATGACCCCGACCGCTGCCGCACGCACATCGCACCCCTCCACGCCATCATTACGCGGCCGTCTGAAAGACGCATCGCTCTTGCGTGATCGCTGTTACATCGACGGCACTTGGGTCGGCACGCCGTCCCGTCCCGTCACCAACCCGGTCAACGGCGTCGAACTCGCGAAAGTGCCGGTCATGAGCACGGCGGAAGCGACGCAGGCGGTCGAAGCCGCCGAGCGCGCATTTCCGGCCTGGGCGAAGCTCACCGCCAAGCAACGCTCCAATATCTTGCGTAAATGGTTCGAGCTGATCGTCGCCAACCGCGAAGATCTGGCGCTGATCCTGACCTCGGAACAGGGCAAGCCGCTGGCCGAGGCGCTCGGCGAAGTCGACATCGGCGGCGCCTATGTCGAATTCTTTGCCGAGGAGGCGCGGCGCGTCTATGGCGAGACCATCCCGAGCCAACGCGCGGATGCGCGCCTGCTCGCGATCAAGCAGCCGATCGGCGTCTGTGGCGCGATCACGCCCTGGAACTTCCCGAATTCGATGATCACCCGCAAGGTGTCGCCGGCGCTGGCCGCGGGCTGCACCGTGGTGATCAAGCCCGCCAACGAGACGCCACTGTCGGCGCTCGCGCTTGCCGCGTTGGCCGAGAAGGCCGGCGTGCCGAAGGGCGTTTTCAATATCATTACCGGCAATTCGTCGGCGATCGGCAAGGTGTTGTGCGAGCACCCCGCCGTGCGCTTCGTCGGCTTCACCGGCTCGACCGAGGTAGGCAAGATCCTCTATCGGCAGGCGTCCGTCGGCGTTAAGAAGCTCGGGCTTGAACTCGGCGGCAACGCGCCGTTCGTGGTGTTCGACGACGCCGATATCGACGCCGCGGTCGAGGGCGCGATGGTCTCGAAATACCGCAACATGGGCCAGACCTGCGTCTGCGCCAATCGCATCTACGCCCAGGACAAGATCTACGATCAGTTCGTCGAAAAGCTTTCCAAGAAGGTCGCGGCGATGAAGATCGGCGACGGTACGGAGCAGGGCGTCACGCAAGGGCCGTTGATCAACATGGACGCGATCGACAAGGTCGAGAAGCACATCGCGGACGCGGTCAAGGGTGGCGCCAGAATCGTTGTCGGCGGCAAGCGTCATGCGCTCGGCGGCAGCTTCTTCGAACCGACGGTACTCGCCAACGTCAGGCCTGATGCGCTGGTAGCGAGCGAAGAAACGTTTGGTCCGCTGGCGCCGGTGTTTCGCTTCAAGGATGAGGCCGACGTGATCGCGATGTGCAACAAATCGCCGTTCGGGCTTGCGTCCTACTTCTACGCGCGCGATCTCGGCCGGGTCTGGCGCGTCGCGGAGGCGCTGGAGTCGGGCATGGTCGGCGTCAACACCGGGCTCATTACGACGGAAGTGGCTCCCTTCGGCGGCGTCAAGGAAAGTGGCCTCGGCCGCGAGGGCTCGCATCACGGCATGGATGAATATGTCGAGATCAAATACGTGATGATGGCGGGGGTTTAGTCCCCGCGTCATTCCTGGACGCCGACCTCGGGCGAGCGTGGCAACTCGATCGCGTAAGGCTTAAAGGCCCAGCGTTACTTCAGCCCAGTGCACGACGACCTCGCTGTTGAGGAAGTCGACGACACTGGGCTCGATCGTCTTGGGGTGGTCGTGGGCGATCACGGCCGTTGCGACGATGGCGTCGCAGCGGTCGTTGAAAGCAAACGCCAATGCTGAGCTCGGCGCGCGGTAGGGCTCGCTGACCTCATAAGCGCGGCTGCGTCCCTTCATCCATGCGACCTTGATCTCGCGGCCCGGCCCCAACACCAAAGGCTTATCGCCCATCAAGTTGAAGTCGCTCAGGCGATCGAGCTCGTTGTCGTCGGAGACGCCGGTCTGGCAATTGCAAAAGCCGATCTTGGCTCGAATGTAGAGGCTGACCTCGACCCCGCAGTCCGCCGCCTCGCAGCGGAATGCTTTCCCCTTGCCCCATTCGTCGGTCGAGAACGGCCATTGCACCTCCGCAAATCTGGGACTGCCGGGCGGGGCCACTGACCGGCCATGGCTTGCGATCGGCCAGGCGAAAAATGCCGAGGCGCCTGCGAACGCGCCGAGCGCGAACCCCAAAACCACGGCGATGACGGCGATTTTCTTCATGGCACGTGAGGTCCTAGTTACTCGCGACGAAAGCACGGGCGGCGGCAAGCGTCGGCCGCTCGGAATCCGAATCCGCCGCAAGCGCGATCAGCTTTTCGTAACGGGCCTTCGCTTTCGCCTTATCGCCGAGCGCGTGTGCGGCCTTGGCCGCGCCGACATAGCCGTTGAAGCGGTTCGGCTCCTTGGCCATCGTTCGTTCGAAAGCCGTCAGCGCTTCCTTTGCCATGCCGCGATCGAGCAGCATGTAGCCGTATAGTTCGCGTGCCGGCGCCAGCGGGCCGGGCGTGACAGGCGATTTTTCCGTGGTGTCCTCGGCATCGGCGGCGGCCGCCATCGCCTTCAGCGCGTCATCATATTTGCCGTCGGCGTAAAGCACCCAGGCGTTCGCCACCTGCGCCTCGACGTCGGCCTGCATCGCCCAATAAGCGATTTTCGCCTCCCGCAGGCTGTCGCGAATTTCCGTTAGCTTGGCGACATCGGCTTTGGCGGCAGCCGGATCCCCGGAACGCGCGGCGCCGAGCGCGCGTGCGAAATAAGTGATCGCCATCACGTGCGGGAATTTGCTTGGCTTGACATCGAGATTGGCAGCGCCCTTCCAATCGCCGCGCTCGACCATGTAGCGCGCGGGCGCGGCGGCCCGCGAAAATGCTCCGCCGAAGGCGTCGGGATCGGGCTGCGTTGCCTCGATTTCGCTGATGACAGCGCGCGCCGCGTTGTCCTGACCGAGCTGCAGATAGGCGTAGACCAGGTAATCCTGGCCGTGTAGCTGATCGCCGCGTTCGTTGGCGGCCTTTGCGGCCTTGACCGAAGCCAGGTTCGCCGCGATCGATTCTTTCCAATAGCCGACGCGGGTGAAGATGTGCGAGGGCATGTGTTGCGCATGCGGCGCGTTCGGCGCGATCTTGGCGTAGCGCAGCGCTGCAGTAAGACCTTTGGCGGCGATTGGCGGATAGTCATAGAGATGGATCAGATAGTGGGCGACGCCGGGATGCTGCGGTTGCCGCTGCCAGATCGGCTCCAGAATGGCGGCCCCCTTGAGCTGGTTGGCATAGGTCTTGTCGGCAGGCGAGGCGGCCACATTCAGGGTGATCGCGTAGAATATCTGCGCCTCGTCGTCGTCGGGATATTTGGCCGCGAGCGCCTCCATCTTCTTCAAATAAGACTGCACGCGCGCCTGATGCGGGATCTTGTCATAATCGACATACATCACCGACAGCGCGTCGATGTAGTCGCGCTCGCGCTCGGTCTTGGCGCCGATGGTTTTCGCCTTTTCGATCGCGGCAAGCCCCGGCGGAAGGTTGGGCGCGGGAATGGCTCCGTGCGGATTGCCGAGAAGCGACAGCGCAACACCCCAATAGGCGATGGCGCATCCCGGGTCGGCCTTGATCGCCTCCTCATAAATCTCCTTGGATTCCGCGTACCAGAACGAATGCTGGTAACGCATCGCGCGATCGAACCGCCGCTGCGCGGTCTCGTTGCATGATGTCGCGAAATGCACCTTGCCTAATTTTTGATCCGTATCTTCCTGGGCCATGCCCGGTGCGAAAGGCCCAAGCACCGCTGCGGCCGCCAAGGTCGCCGAAAACAGAAATTTACGCATGACCGTTCTCCCGGACGCCGATGAGACAATATTTCTGCCCCAAAATGAGGGGTGAGAAATCATAGGCCGCAATGCGGATGTTCTCAACGTACTCGCATCGCGTAAGCTAGCTATCCGTGCCGAACGCGCCATGGCGGCCGACGCCTGAGGCAAATCGCTTCGCGCCCGATAAGGTCTCTCCGGACGCGATGACTTCGAGCCCACCGCGCATTTCGTTTGCGATCGCCTCTTCCTCCGAGAGGTCCCACTGGCGTAGCGCCGACAGGCGGTCGGCGCGCAGGCAGGCTTGCGGAAAACGCGCAATGTCTTTCGCCAGCGCGATCGCCCGCGCGCGGGCCTCGCCCTTGGGCGCGAGACGGTTGGCAAGGCCCATGCGTAGCGCCTCGGGGCCGCCGACCGGGCGTCCCGTCAGAATAAGGTCGATCGCCTGCGAGTGTCCGATCAGCCGCGGCAGGCGGATGGTGCCGAGGTCGATCAGCGGCACGCCGAAGCGGCGGCAGAAGACGCCGAAGGTGGCGTCCTCGGCGACCACTCGCATGTCGGCCCACAGCGCTAGTTCCATGCCGCCGGCGACCGCAAAACCTTCCACCGCCGCGATCACGGGCTTGGTCAGGCGCAACCGGCTCGGCCCCATCGGGGCGATCGAATTGTGTCCACCGACCTCGCGCTTCTTGTTCGGATCGCCGGATGCCACCGCCTTCAGATCGGCGCCGGCGCAGAAATAGCCGCCGGTTCCGGTGAACACCGCGACGGATGCTTGCGCATCGGCGTCGAAGGCCAGGAACGTGTCGAACAATTTTCGTGCTGTCGCGCCGTCGACGGCGTTGCGGCAATGCGGGCGGTTGATGGAGACGATGGTCACCGGTCCATCGCGTTCGACGAGCACGGAATCGGATTCGGTCATGACGGTGCTCCTTGCTGTTTCTTCCAGTTGGTCATTCCGGGGCGATGCCAAGCATCGAACCCGGAATCTCGAGATTCCGGGTCTGGTGCTCGCGCACCATCCCGGAATGACATGCAAGACCGCGTGAGCACTTACCGCTCCATCACCCAGCGGGTTACAGCCTGGTGAAAATTGAGCGGACCGGGCACGGTCACGTGGGTCTTTACGTACTTGAATCCGGCCTTTTGCACCGTGCGATTGGGAGCGACATTGAAGGCATTCGGTTCGCAGAAAAGCCGTTTCAATTTCAGCCGCTCAAAATAAATGTCGGCGCTGCGCCGGACGCATTCGACGCCATAACCCCGATTTCGGCGCTCGGGGTCGACAACGTGCAGGTGCATGTTGGCTTGCTCGCCATAAACTATCTTGTCGGAAGACGAAAAGCCAAGCGGCCGGTTGTCCAACAGCCAGATGACGACGAGCGAGGCTCGCCGCTCGATCGGCCGTGCCTGATCGCGCTGGAAGCGCTCGCGCCAGCTTTCCGGAGTGGGCAGGCGTGTCGGGTCGACGCCGAGGATTTCCAGATGTTCCGGGGTTGATTTGAAAAAATACTCGATGACGATATCGAATTCCGAATCCATCATCTCCCTGACCGTCGGCGTCATCGGTCGGCTCCTCCGACCTTCAGTTCGGCACCCGTGATTCTCCGAAAAGCTTCGAGATAGCGTTTGCTGGTGGCGTCCACGACGCTTGCCGGCAGCGGTGGCGGCGGAGCCTCGCCGTTCCAGCGGCCGGCGCGGCGCTCGGCGTCGAGATAATCGCGCAGCGGCTGCTTGTCGAAGCTCGGCTGCGGCTGGCCCGGTCTGTACACGTCGGTTGCCCAGAACCGCGAACTGTCGGGGGTCATCACCTCGTCGATCAGGATGATGCGGCCATCGGCATCCCGGCCAAATTCGAATTTGGTGTCGGCGATGATGATGCCGCGATCCTGGCTAAGCTTTTCTCCGAGCGTATAGACCGCGCGCGTCATGCTCTCGAGCGTATAGGTCACTTCTTCGCCGACGATCTCGCGCATCCGTTTCACCGTGATGTTCTCGTCGTGGCCGGTTTCGGCCTTGGTGGCCGGACTGAAGATCGCGGGCTCGAGTTTGCCGCTCTCGGATAGACCCGGCGGCAGCTTTTCGCCCGCCAGCGTGCCGTGCGCCGAATATTCCTTCCAGGCGGAGCCCGAGAGATAGCCGCGGATCACGCATTCGATCGGAAACACTTTTGTGCGCCGGCACAACATCGCGCGCCCCTCAAGCGAGGCGCGGTGATCCTTCAATGCGGGCACTTCACGGATGATGGCGTCGGCATCGGCGCTGATCATGTGATGTGGAACCACGCCTTCGAGCTCGTTGAACCACCACGCGCTGATCTGGGTCAGCACCGCGCCCTTCATCGGGATCGTCTCGGCCATGACCACGTCGAAGGCGCTGATGCGGTCGGTGGCCAAAAGCAGCACACGGTCGCGGCCGATGGCATAAATATCGCGAACCTTGCCGCGCCCGATCTGTGGGAGAGGCAGGTCGCTCGCAAGCATGGTGGTCATGGGTCGAACTTTCGAAGCCGGGCGGCAGCGCGAATGGCTGATGCGTGAGTGAAAAAATAGAGGCAGCTCATTCCGGAAGCGGGATGAACTCGTGTTCGTTGGGGATTGGAGCAAAGCGGCCGGACTTCCAGTCCTGCTTGGCCTGCTCGATCCGCTCTTTACTGGATGAAACGAAGTTCCACCAGATATGGCGCGGACCTTCCAGCGCGTCTCCACCGAGAAACATCATCCGCACAGGCTTGGTCGCTTTCACGCTGATGCGGTCGCCGGGGCGAAAGATCAGGAGACGCGGGCCCTCGAAGCGTTCGCCCGATATCTCGACCTCGCCTTCGATCACATAGATGGCGCGCTCTTCATGGTCGGCATCGAGCGGAACGCTGACGCCTTGCGCCGCGTTCACCTCGACATAAAACCAAGGTGACACCATCGCGACCGGCGACGTCGCGCCGAAGACTTGTCCTGCGATGACGCGTGCGCTCATGCCGCCGTCTGCCACGACAGGCAGATCGACCGCCGCATAGTGCTGGAACGTCGGTGCGATTTCCTCCGAGCCAACGGGGAGTGCAATCCAGCTTTGCAAGCCAAGCATCTGCTGGCCTCTCTTTCGCTGCAAATCAGGGGTGCGCTCGGAATGAGCGATGCCGCGGCCCGCGGTCATCAGGTTCATGGCGCCGGGCTCAATTTCCATGACATTGCCCTCGCTGTCGCGGTGCATGATGCTGCCGTCGAACAGATAGCTGACGGTGGCAAGCCCGATATGCGGATGCGGACGGACGTCCATGCCTTTGCCGGGCACGAACTGCACCGGGCCGAAATGATCGAAGAAAATGAAGGGCCCCACCATCTGCCGCTTGCCGTGCGGCAGCGCGCGGCGCACCGCAAATCCATCGCCGAGGTCGCGGGTGCGCGGCACGATCACAAGTTCCAGCGCATCGCAGGATTTGGCATCGCCAAGTACGGGATCCTTGTCTGGAAGCCAGCTCATCGGTTTTCCAATCCGTTTTTGATTCATCCCGCCGCGGCGATGCGCGGCCGCCCGACATAGCCGGTCGCCTCGCCAAAGCGTTCGACCATGACGGCGGCAAGGTCCTTCGACTTGTCGGTGACGCAGCCGCCGGAACGCACCGCATAGCGGTCCTGATGCGCCAAATGTGGGGGCGCCGTACCCTGTTGCAAAGCGCGAGCCGCCTCCAGCACCAGTTTTCGGAAATGCATGATGCCGAGATCGGTGGGCCCGAGATGCTCGCGGGTGCGGTCGACGATCGGGCCCTGGCTATCCTGCACCGCCGCGTCCTGTTCCGACACGCCGATGATTCCGGTGTAGCTCTTGGTCTTCTGCAGCTTGCGGTCGATCAGATAGTCGTTGGATTTGTTGCGCAGCGGCACGTAGTTCTCGTCGACCACGGCCATCACGCCGTTGCCGTTGGCGTAGCCTTCTCGCTCGGCTTCGGTCAGCGGACGCTCCGGATTCCAGGCATAGGTAAAGATCCAGCATTTGGTGTCGGACACGGGGACAAAACTCTGGCCGAAAATATTCTGGCCGGGCATTGAACTGGGTGCGTAGCTATGCACCGGCATCAGGAATTGCGCGATCCGCCAATAGATATTGTCGCTGTCGGTGAGCCGTCCGCCCGCGATCGTCAGCCCCGCATCATGCGGGCTGATCTTGATGACGGGTCGGGGGTCTTCCGCGATCCAGCGCATCTGGTCGGTGTTCATGCGCGCGAGCGGGTTGACGAAGTGCTTCTTGATGTCGAGGAGTTCATCCTCGTCCTTGTCGAAGCTTAAATGCGCAAAGGTGAAATGCGCGGTGTCGATCGAGCCTTCCAGCGCCTGCACCCAGTTGCAGTCCTGCCATTTCTTCGTGACGTAGCGGTGCGAGGGTGGCACCAGCGCCATCTCGAGATCAGGCAATTCCGGCATCTCGCCGGGGGGGCCCATATAGGCCCAGATCATGTCGCCCCATTCGCGCACCGGATAGGATTTGATGCGGATCAGGTCCTTGGCGCTGAGGTCGGGATAGGAGGTCGGCATGTCGACGCAAGCGCCGTCGGTGTCGAACTTCCAGCCATGATAGACGCAGCGAATGCCGCATTCCTCAACGCGGCCAAGCCAGAGATTGGCGCCGCGATGCGGACAATGCTGATCGATAATGCCGACCGCGCCCCGCGTGTCGCGGAACGCCAGCAACTCCTCGCCCATGACGGTGATCTTCTTCGGCGGACAGTCGGCTTCCGGCAATTCCTTAGACAGCAGCACCGGCAGCCAGAACCGCCGCAGCAATTCGCCCATCGGCGTGCCGGCACCGCTTTCGGTGAGGAATTTATTGTCCTCGGCGCGGAGCATGGGCGTCCTCCGGGTTGCTTTTGGGCCGAGCTTGGCGCAGGCCGGACGGGCCGTCAACGGAACTTGTTCTCGCGGCGCGAATAGCGCCCGAGTCATGCATCGTTGGTCCGCCCCTGAAAACAAGGGCGTGGGGAATGCCGGGCGCCCGCCGCACCCGTAGCCTCGCGTGGGAAAAGTAAAAACCACACGAGTTAGTCACCACGGTCGCACCGGTTTCACCCGGCATTCCCGCACGCGAATGGTTTTAACGGTTTCCTCCGCGCTCTCCCTGGTGACCGGGCTTTTTTGCCACCATCGCTTCGGGGGAGTCACCCACGAAACTTGACGCCAGCGTCGGGGCGTCAGGACCACACGGCTTTGCCGTCCGCGGGCTGCACCGTTCGTCTTATCAGCGCGACCGCGTCCACCGCATCCACCCCCGCGTTGATGACGTTGCGCAACGCCCCTCTTTCGGGACAGGACGCGGTCGATATACAACTGATTTGGGCCTTCGGAAAATCAGAATATTTTTGCAGGAAGGGCTGGACAATTAATGTGGTGATTGCCAGTCGACACAAGTGATTTGCCCGACGTTGGCGCTCAACGATGATCGGATCATCGATACCCGGCCTGGCCGCGGTGATCTTAACCCGGAAATCGAGCGATGTCCGTTTTGCGCCGCAAGCTGCCATCCTCATTGCTGCAATCGGCCTCTTCATTTGTACCTTGGTGTGGCGTAGATTTACCGCCGAAGCTGCCGAAGAGGATGTGCTGAAGTCGGAGGGATAACGGGCAGCGATCATGCCGTCAGCGGGCGATTCTCACCGTCATTGAGAGATGCGAAGTGTCCTTGTGGAGGCGACACATGACCTATGTACTCGTCACGATCAGACTCACCTCTTGGATAAGGATATGTGGGCTTGGATTAATGATGTGGATCGCGCTATCAGCGTGCGCTCTGGCGCAGAGCTCAGCTTCTGCTGAGGCGCGGCTGAAGGAGTTGAGCATCACATTACCGCAAGTGCCGCCTCCTGTAGCCAATTACGTCGACGCGGTTCAGGTGGGTAACTTGCTGTTCCTCGCGGGAAACACTCCGGCTGCTGATTGGAAGTACAAAGGCAAGGTCGGCAAGGACCTCACCGTTCAAGAAGGCTACGACACGGCGCGCCAGGTTGGCTTGATCATGTTGGCAAAGGTACGCGCCGCGCTTGGTAGCTTGGATCGCGTGAAGCGCGTGGTCAAAGTCCTTGGGATGGTCAACTCGGCCGAAGGTTTTGGCGACCAACCGAAGGTAGTCAACGGATTTTCCGATTTGATGGTGGAGGTCTTCGGCGAGGCGAACGGCAAACACGCGCGGTCCGCTGTGGGGATGGCGGGCCTTCCGTTCAATAATGCTGTCGAGGTTGAGATGATAGTTGAAGTGGCAGATTGATCGGCTGGTTCGCTGCGACCGACGCAAGATCAGCCTCGCAAGTGAAGTTTCCATCGCTCTTCGGCACGTCCCCTCACGGAGGAGGGACGATACCATCCGACCTCACAAACGTAGAATATCGTTGCGCATAAATTGTCGGATCGAGAATGGCGCTTAAGAGGGATAACAAGGGGACCGATGAAATCAAAACACGTGATGGCATTAGTTTGTGGGGTGGGTTAGCCGAAGGCGTAACCCACCAAAGCCTCCCAACCCGCCTTCTCCGCTGAACCTATACTTTCCTTTTTGAAAACTCCGACTCGACAATGATCAATTCACCGGAGCTCGGATCGTGCTTAGCAGCCAGCATTGCAAGCGGTGCGTTTTGGAGCATAAAATCGTGAAACTTGGCCCGCGTTTGCGAAAATAGATCGCCGAGGCTTGCGGCGTCTCGAATCAGCTCTTCGTATTCCGCGTCTAAAGTGAGCCTTGCTCCGCCATATCGGTGGAATAAGAATTTGTGAATGAAGAAATCACGCTTGAGCTTCACGGTCGCCATCTCTTCAGCCAAAGACTTTAAGAAATCGTGCCGATTCATTTCTCGTATCAAGTTTCCAAATGTCTTCGATGCAAACACATCGAATGACACGTCAAAAAGTGCTCCTTCGCTGCCGGCCAATTCGCTTAGATATGAGATAACAGCAAATTCAAGTTGCTGTAGTTCGACAAACGACGTTCCCATGGCATGGGCAAGGGCTATCTCCTGGTCAGAACCAGATATCTCGTAGCGGACTCTTCCGGCATGCAGCACGCGCATGATAACCAGCTAGATAGCTCAAAAATTGCTTGAAGATCGACGATCCCGGTGGGTTACGCTTCGCTAACCCACCCTACGAAATTTCACACGACGCAGCCCTCAAACCGGCCGCTCCCCCTTCACCGTCACCCGCGTGCCGGCGCGGGTGTGCGGCCAGTAGTCCCACATCGCGCGGTGCTGGGTGCAGCGATTGTCCCAGAACGCGACCGCGTTCTCGCTCCAGCGGAAGCGGCACTGGAACAGCGGATCTTCAGCGTGCTGGTAGAGATAGGCAAGCATTGCGTCGCTCTCGTCGCGGGGGATGCCGATGAGGTGGCGCGTGAATCCGCGGTTGACGTAGAGCGCCTTCTTGCCGGTGACGGGATGGGTGCGCACCACCGGATGTTCGGCGCGGGGATAAGACGGCCGGTCGACGACGCCGAAGCTGTCATAGAGGCCGCGATAGATCGCCTCCCCGTCATGCAGCGCGGTGAGCCCTTCGAGATAGTTCTTCATCGGCTGCGACAGCGATTCATAGGCCGCATACATGCTGGCGAACAGCGTATCGCCGCCGCGCGGCGGGCATTGCCGGATATAAAGGATCGAGCCCATCGGCGGCTCGACGTCGCAGGACACATCCGAATGCCAGCCCTCGCCATTGGCGCGCGGCGAATCCTTGTCGGCATAGATCTTCATCAGCGCCGGATCGTCGGCCTCATGGGGTGCGGCGGGATGGATGTGCAACTCGCCGAATTTGCGTCCGAAGGCGAGATGCTGCTGGGGCGTGAGGTGCTGGTCGCGGAAGAAGATCACGAGATTTTCGGCGAGTGCCCGATGGATTTCGTCCATTTGGCGATTTTTGGGCGCTTCGCCCGAAACGAGTTTCCCGATATCGACGCCGGTGATTTCCGCGCCGATGATCGGCGTGAGTTTTTCGACCGCGAGCGTCTCGTAAGGCCCGGCGCTGTCGGCCGTGTGCCGATAGCGCGGTCCCTGCTTGCCGGCGAGCGAGTTCATGGCATCCTCCGATGCGGTCCGGTTTGGCCGCCGATGATTTTATCCGGTTCTGCGCTCCGTCGCTGGCTCACGCACCCCAACAAACAGCGCCGCTATTCGATCACCTCATCGGCGATCTGTAGGAACGACTCGCGAAGCGAGAGACCGAGCGCCTTGGCCGTCTTAAGATTGACGACGAGTTCGAACTTGACCGGCGACTGCGCCGGCAAATTGCCCGGCGGTTCGCCCTTGAGAACGCGATCGACATATGAGGCCGAACGCCGGAAGATATCGGCAGCGTCAGGCCCATAAGACATCAGACTTCCCTCAATGACGAATTGCCGATAGGGAGAAATGACCGGCACCCGGTGCTGATCTGCCGCTTTCAAGATCACGCCGCGCACTGCCAGGATGAATGCATCCGATGCAGCGATCAAACCGCCGCCCGGCTCAAGACCTAACTTGGCGACCGCCAATTCGACATCAGCGACGCTGCGCACATGCACCGCTTCGACCTCGACCGATGTTTGCTGCGGTAATGCTTTGAATGACCGAAGATAGACGTCAAGGTAGGGCACGGAATCCGGGTTGAACATCAATGCCACCCGCGACAGATCTGGCTTGACGTCGCCGAGCAGGTTGACCCACTTGCCGACCATGTCGGACTCGATGAATGAGAAGCCGGTGATATTGCCCCCCGGGTGCGCAAGATTCGAAATGAAGCCTTGACTGACTGGATCATTCACCAGCACGAATATGATTGGACTGACGCTCGTCGCTGGTTGCAGCGCTGCCATGACCCTAGTCGTATTTGCTACAATGACGTCTGGCGTAAGCTGGACCAGTTCCGTCACATTCTTATTAATCGACTCCGGGTTGTTCCCAACAAATCGATA
>DATGGY010000270.1:0-5355 GCA_035308285.1 Bradyrhizobium sp.
ATGGATCAGTTATTGCTGCGAAGCAGCTCGGCCGCCAGCGCCCGGGTGACCGGCCGGCCGAGCCGCAACGCTTCGGTGTCGAGAAGCTCCACAGCCTTCCGCAATGCCGCGTAGGAGCGTTCGATCCGGGTTGCGAGATAGCTCACAACCGCCTCGTCGACCGCGAGCTGACGGTCCGCGCAAAATTTGACGATCAGCGCCCGACACAGATGATCGTCCGGCGGCAGCAGCGACACCGTCGGTACGGCGCGCAAGCGCGAGCGCAGGTCACGCAGTTCGATCTGAAATGCGGACGGCGGCGTGCGCGCGGTGATCAGCACAAACGCACCGTCTTCGCGCGCCAGATTAAGCAAATGGAACAGCGCGCGTTCGTCGACATCCGATGGTTTCAAGTCTTCGACGACGAGCGCCCCGGTCGCGAGCGCACCAGGCACGGCGGTTGCAGTCAGCGCATGCGCCGAGGTTGCGCGCGCGCCGGCTTGCTCCGCCCAGATCGCGGCGAGATGGCTCTTGCCGGAACCCTCCGGCCCGATCAGCAACATGATTCGGTTCGGCCAGTCGGGCCAGCCATCGACCAGCGCGAGGCCCGCGGCGTTCGCCGGACCCTCAAGGAAATCGTCGCGCGTGAAGCTTTCCGCGTGTGGCAGCGCAAATGCCAGCTGACGAGGTCGGACGCGGCTTGCCACGCAAGTCTCCCTACCGGGATCGAGACATACGATCGTTTAAGACCTAACGCGCCTCGATCGTACTCATATGCCGTACCCACTCCACGAGGTAGAGGTATACGGAAGCCAAAGAAAAGACGGTTACAAAACCCATCAGGATCATTTCATACGGCACCGTCCCGAAGCCGAAGCCGAGCGAGGCAAGGATCAGTGCTGCGAGGGCCACCTGCGCCACGGTGTTGAGCTTGGATATCATCAACGGCTTCATCGGGATCGGTTTGTCGAACAGCCAGGACACAATCACTGCGGCTACGATCATGATATCGCGCGAGACCACGAGAATGACAATCCACCGCGGCATCGCGCCCCAGATCCCGAGCGCAATATAGATCGAAACCAGAAGCGCCTTGTCGGCGAGCGGATCGAGCAGTGCCCCCAATTCGCTGGTCATGTTGAAGCGTTTGGCAAGAAAGCCGTCGACGGCGTCGCTTACGCCTGCGATGACGAAGATCGCAAACGCGATCTCCATCTGGTTGGAGGCGATCGCCCAGACGATGATCGGCACCAATATGATGCGACCCAGCGTGATGATATTTGGAATACTCAACTCGGTCGTTTCCCGGCTACCGGCCTGATTTCCCAAAGATCCGGCCCTCTACGAGGGTCAGCCGGCTCCACTCTACATAGTATATGCTGGCAATCCTTGCGAGCCATTGCACCGAGGCGGAATCCGACGTAACCAGCGGCCACTATCTGGGACAGGCCATGGTCGAGCGCAGGAACGGGCTCACTTACGCAGATTCGGGCGTTGATATCGATGCGGGCAACCGCCTGGTCGATCTCATCAAGCCCATGGTTCGCGCCACGGCGCGGGCCGGAACCGAGGCCGAAATCGGCGGGTTCGGCGGCCTGTTCGATCTCAAGGCGGCGGGCTTCAAAGACCCGGTTCTGGTCGCGGCGACCGACGGTGTCGGCACCAAGGTCAAGATCGCCATCGAGACCGGCCTGCATGCCAGCATCGGGATTGACCTGGTTGCCATGTCGGTCAACGACCTTGTCGTGCAGGGTGCAGAGCCGCTGTTCTTTTTGGACTATTTTGCCTGCGGCAAGCTTGATCCGGAGGCGACCGCCGAGATCGTCGCCGGCATCGCCGAGGGCTGCCGGGAATCCGGCTGCGCGCTGATCGGGGGCGAGACCGCCGAGATGCCGGGACTCTACAGGGACGGCGATTACGACCTGGCGGGGTTTGCGGTTGGCGCCGCCGAGCGCGGCACGCTCCTGCCGCGCTCCGATATCGGTGCCGGCGATGCCGTGCTTGGCCTTGCCTCGTCGGGCGTTCACTCCAACGGATTTTCGCTGGTTCGCAAGATCGTCGGGAATTCGGGCCTCTCGTTCGAGGCCCAGGCACCGTTTTCGCCGGTGATGACGCTGGGGGCCGCCTTACTGACGCCGACGCGGCTCTATGTGAAATCGTGCCTGCGCGCGATCCGGCAAACCGGCGCGGTCAAGGGATTTGCGCATATCACGGGCGGCGGGTTCACCGACAATATCCCGCGCGTGCTGCCAAAGCACCTTGGCGTGGGGATCGATCTCGCCCGCCTCCCCGTGCTGCCGGTGTTCAAATGGCTGGCGGGGCAGGGGAGGGTCGCCGAACCCGAATTACTGCGCACCTTCAACTGCGGAATCGGCATGATCGCCATCGTCCAGGCTGAAGCCGTCAAGGCGGTTACCGACGTTCTCGCCGACGCCGGCGAGAGCGTGACCATGTTGGGCGAAGTGATTCCCGCCAAGGGCGAGCACCGCGTCGTCTACAACGGCCATCTCGATCTCTCATGGTGAGCGCTGTTGCCATGGTGGGGCCGTGAAGCGCCGCGTCGCAATCCTGATTTCGGGCCGCGGATCGAACATGGCGGCCCTGATCCAGGCCGCCACGGCCAAGGATTTTCCTGCCGAGATTGCGGTTGTGATTTCCAACAAGGCAGATGCCGGGGGCCTTGAACGGGCCCGTGCAAGCGGCATCCCCACCGTTACCATCGAGAGCAAGCCGTTCGGCAAGGATCGCGCGGCGTTCGAGACGGTGCTGCAGAAGGCGCTCGATCAACACCGGATCGACCTCATCTGCCTCGGGGGCTTCATGCGGCTGCTCACGGCCGAGTTCGTGCAACGCTGGTATGGAAGGATGCTCAACATCCATCCCTCGCTGCTGCCGTCCTTTCGGGGCCTTGACCCGCACGGCCAGGCGCTGAAGGCAGGGGTGAAGATTTCGGGTGCGACAGTTCATTTCGTCGTTGCGCAGACCGACGCGGGACCCATTGTGATGCAGGGCGCGGTTGGGGTGCGCGACGACGATACGCCGGAGACGCTGGCGGCGCGCATCCTTGAAGTCGAGCATCGCATCTATCCGGACGCGCTGCGGCTGGTTGCGAGCGGCAGGATCAGGCTCGACGGAGCTATTTGCAAGCTGGAAGGGGGTGCCGGCCCGGGCGATGCGCTGATTTCGCCTGCGGCAGCTTCGGGAGAGGCCAAGCAATAACAAAATCCCCCGGCAGTGGCCGGGGGTACATCAGGATTGCTTGCGCGGATCGTGACGAAGCTTAGGTGACCTTCAGGTTTTCCGCGGAAGTCTTGCCGCGATTTTCCACAAGGTCGTATTCGATAACCTGATTCTCGTTCAGGGTCGTGAGCCCGGCGCGCTCGACGGCGGAGATGTGGACGAACACGTCCTTATCGCCAACCATCGGCTTAATGAACCCATATCCCTTTGTCGGGTTGAACCACTTGACGGTGCCTTTTTGCATCGCCTGTCTCCTGATCTAGACGTAAAAAAGACGCGGCCACGCTTTTCGCGTGCCACGCCACAAGCGGGCTTTCCGGATGTCTGCTGAATTTCCTAGTCGCGAAACGCACAGCCGATCGGCCTAATTCCGATTGTGAGGCGGATTGCAACACGAAATTTGCGCGTTAGCAAGCTTCTGGCGGGGCTCGTGAAATCGGTAAGGCGGCAAGACCAGGGCTTAACCGCCTGTGGCCTGGGAACAACACGATGCGCCAATCGCCCATATTCGAGGGCCGAGAGCGATTGACGCTCCTTCAGAACTGGGGGCAAATCGCCCGGGCTGACGTCGTTTTGGCATTTATCGGGCTGGACTCCTTTTTTTGGGAATTGCGTTGATGGGCTGCTCATTGCGGTCTTGGCGAGCGGCGGAGACCGCGGCCGGCCGTTGGGCCGGAAGGGCCCTCGCCGTTGTTTTCGCGCTCATCATGGCGTCGTCATCGGCTCAAGCGCAAAACCTGGCACCAACCCCAACGCCCACACCGAGCCGCTCGCCGACGCCTGTCCCGACCTTTATCGATTCGGACCTCTCGGCGGGTGCAGCGGTAGCCAATCTCGGCAGCAATTTCCTGGAGCGGCTCGGCGACCAGGCCACCGGCGGCTTCGGCCGTGCGTCGCGAAGCAATCCTGGAGGTGGCGGAGCCTCGGAGGCCACCGACAGCCCGCAATACCGTACCTGGGGGGAGGCCTACGGAATTTCGACCAGGACCGGCCCGCAGCTCGATTTTGTCGGCGACCGGCGCCAGACGCTCGGCGGCGTTGCGGGATTCGGCGCCCGCATTGCGCCCGGCGTCAACGTCGGCCTTTCGGTCGACCAGAGCCGAACGGCCATCGACGTGCCGCTGGCGCTGCAGACGGCAACACTTGATCTCACCCAGCTCGGCTTCAACGCCTCGGTAGACAGGGGCCCGTGGACCTGGGCACTCGCGCTGGTTCACGGTTTTGCAAAGATCGATTCGAGCCGGGACACCGGCTTTGGTACCGCCAGCGCCGGTTACAGCGGTCAGATCGACGGTGCGCTTACCGAACTCGGATATTACTGGAACATGGACCAGAGCCGGGTCGTGCCGAAGGCCGCGCTCGAATACATTCGTGCCTCGACCGGATCGTTCCAGGAGATGGGCGGCCTCGACCCGGTGGCGGCAACCGGGGCGAGGCTGGAGCGCTCGCGGCTCCTGCTCGGTGGGGAAATCGGCCACTACTGGATCGTGGACCAGAAGGTCCTGGACCTGTCAGCATATGGCAAATTCGTTGACAATTTCGCGCAGAATTTCAACGCGGTCACCGTCAGCCTTGGGCCCGAGAGCATCTCGGTTCAAGGAATTGGCGAAAGCAGATACGGCGCGGACGCGGGCGCCTCGCTCTCGCTCAGCCTAACAAATACAGCGCGCCTCTATCTCAACTATGACGGCAAGTTTCGCAGCGCCTTGCAATCGCATCAGGGAACGGCGGGGCTCGAACTAAGGTGGTAGCGGCGGCGGGCTTCGCTCAGGCTCACCGATCAACCTTAATGACCCGGCCCTTTTCGATCGCAAGCGCCGCCCGGCCGTGCTTGAGCGCCAGCGCGGCCTCGCCGAACAGCTCGCGGCGCCAGCCGTGCAACGCGCCGACATCGGCATCATCATCGGCTGCGATCTGCTCGAGGTCGTCGACGGTTGCGATCACCTTGCTCGCGACGGCGTGGCGTTCCGAGGTCATCCGCAAGAGGACCTTGAGAAGCTCGACGATCGCAGCACCATTGGAATTGCCGCGGGGCTTTTCAATCTTCGGCAAGCTGGCGGGGTCACGTGCGAGACCACGCTGCACGGCGGCGACGATATCGGCGCCCCATTTCGATCGGTCAAAGCCCTTTGGCAG
>DATGGY010000271.1:0-4085 GCA_035308285.1 Bradyrhizobium sp.
CAGAACCTTGCGCACCTTTTCCAGGGGCATGCCGAGCTTCTCGGCAAGTTCCTCCGGGGTCGGCTCGCGGCCGATTTCGTTGAGCATCTGGCGCGAGGTGCGCACGATCTTGTTGATGGTCTCGATCATGTGCACGGGGATGCGGATGGTGCGCGCCTGGTCGGCGATGCTGCGCGTGATCGCCTGCCGGATCCACCACGTCGCATAGGTCGAGAATTTGTAGCCGCGGCGGTATTCGAATTTGTCGACCGCCTTCATGAGACCAATGTTGCCTTCCTGGATCAGGTCGAGGAACTGCAAACCGCGGTTGGTGTATTTCTTGGCAATCGAGATCACGAGGCGAAGGTTGGCTTCCACCATTTCCTTCTTGGCCTGGCGCGCCTCGCGCTCGCCCTTCTGCACGCCGTGCACGATCTTGCGGAATTCGCCGATCTCAAGCCCGGTCAAGGCCGCGAGCTGCTGGATTTCGCCGCGCAGTTCCTTGATGCGGTCCTTCTCGTGATGGACGAAATTCTTCCAGCCTTTGGCCGAGAGTTTCGAGACACGGTTGAGCCAGCGCGGATCGAGCTCCGAGCCCTGGTAATTCTTCAGGAAGTCCTCGCGCGCGACGCCGTGGCTGTCGCCGAGGCGCAGCAGGCGGCCTTCGAACGACACCAGCTTCTTGTTGATGTCGTAGAGCTGCTCGACCAGCGAATCGATGCGCGCCTGATTGAGCCGCAGCGATTTCACCTCGACGATGATCTCGTCCTTCAGCTTCTTGTATTTGCGCTCCTGCGCCGGCGACAGCGTCTCGTTCTGAAGCTGGTTGGAGATGTCCTGCTCTTGCAGGCGCCGCAGCTTCTTGTAGTTGTCGGCGATCTTGTCGAAGGTTTCGACCACCTTCGGCTTCAGCTCGGCCTCGATCGCGGCGAGCGACATCTGGTTTTCGAACTCGTCGTCATCCATGTCGGCTTCGGCCGCGGCCTCCGCCGGATCCTTCTCCTCGGCATCCGGCTCGCCGGGCGGCGGCGCGGCGCGGAACGGGGTCGCCGTGGGCGGCGCGGCCGGCGGTGCGGCGGCAGCCGGCATCGCGGTGCCGCCGGCTGGAGGATCGGCAGCCACCGGCTGGCCGTCGGGGCCGATGGCCACCGCGAGCATTCCGGGGTTCATGTTGTTCTTGGCGTCGGGGCCGGCGTAAGTCGCTTCGAGATCGATGATGTCGCGAAGGAAGATCTTTCCTTCGTTGAGCTCGTCGCGCCAGATGATGATGGCCTGAAACGTCAGCGGGCTTTCGCATAGGCCTGCGATCATCGCCTCGCGGCCGGCCTCGATGCGCTTGGCAATCGCAATTTCGCCCTCGCGCGAGAGCAGCTCCACGGTGCCCATCTCGCGCAGATACATGCGCACGGGATCGTCGGTGCGCTCGCCCGGCTCGGACTTCTTGACTTCGGTGACGGCCTTGGCGGTGACCTCGACCAGCTCGTTGTCGGTCTCGTCCTCGGGCTCTTCCTGTTTCTCTTCTTCGGTGTCGGCCTCATCCGCCTCGGTGACGTTGATGCCCATGTCGGAGAGCATCGACATGATGTCCTCGATCTGCTCGGGCGAGGTAGTGTCGGAAGGAAGCACTTCGTTGAGCTGATCGAAGGTCACGAAGCCGCGCTTCTTGGCCTGCTTGATCATCTTCTTGACGGCGGCATCCGACAGGTCGAGCAACGGCGAGGGCGCTTCGGCGGTTTCCTTTTCAGGAGCGTCGGCTGCCTTGTCGTCCTTTTCCTTGTCCTTTACCTGCAGCGTCTTTGCCTTGCTGGCCATTCAATGCTCCCAAACGCGCTTCAATCAGGATGCGTCGCCCGCACCCGTTTGAAACCCTTCAACTCACTCATGACGCGAAAGGGCGGCGCAAATCTCATCGCCACCCCTGGTCTGTCTCGCCGGATTTCGCAAAATGACCTGACGCAAATCGCGGAAAAAGCGGCGCTACAGGCTATCCGAACAGAACAGGCGCCAGTTTATTCCTGACGCTTTTCTGACAGTTTGAGCCGGCGGCACCTTAAGGTTTCCGAAAATGCCTCAAAGCCATTAAGCTACGATTAACCCTGTTTTTGCAGCCAAACCATGGGTTTGGCGAGTCTTTTCACGGCTCCGGCAGCCGCCGTCCGCATGAAATATTTTGTCACATACTGCGCTGGAGCCGGCCGGAAGATTCGCCGAACCCCTCGATCAGGGCCTCGGTACCGTCCATTTCGGACAGCCGGGCCTTGACGTCACGCAGCCATGCCAAATTGGCCTCGCTTGCGTCCTCACCCAAGGCAAGCTCGGCGTCCTTCAATTCCCTAAGTAATGAGTGCCATTGGCGATGCAAGGAGACGAGCTGGCGCCAGGTGGAAAGAACGTCCTCCCGTGCCGCGGCGCTTAGCGCGCCCCACACCGCCGAGGTCGTGATCGCACCCTCAACCCTTTGAAGTGCTTGCGAAAATCCACATTTAACGAGGTCGGCGCGCATCTTTTCGCTTTGCTCGGTGGGCTCGCTGGAGTGGTGGTGATCATTGGCGAAGGCCGCGATGATGCCGGCGCGCAATTTATGTGCCTCGGGATGGGCCAGCTCTAAGGCGGCCACCTCCTCCAGATGGTCGTGCAGTAGCCAGGGGTGGTTGATCAGGCATTGCAGGATCAGGGCCTCCCGGCGCGACATCGCGGAGCGCTGGCCGCGCATGATCGGGCTAGCCGCAAGCTGGGAACTTGCCGCCTGATAGGGCCCGCGGTTGATGGTCTGGCTACCGGCCGAGGCCTGCGGCCGGCCGGGTGCGAATCGGCCCGCCGCACCCGGGGTAAAGGGGCCGCGGGAGCCGAATCGCCGGGGTGATTCGCTGCCATAATTGCCGGATGTAGCTCCACCACGATATCCGCCCCCGGCTGAGCCGCCGTGCGCCACTTCCGGCGCGAAGGCGCGAGACAGGCGCTCGCGGAGATCCTGGCGGTAATAGCGCCGCACCACCTCGTCGCGGATGCTGCTGGAAATTTCGCCGATCCGTTTTTCCAGCGCCGCGCGACGCTCCGGAGTGGCGAAGGTGCCGCCCTCGATTTCGCGCGACCAGATCATGTCGGCTAGCCCCCGCGCCGCCCCAACCACCTCCTCGATCGCGGCGCGCCCGCCCGAGCGCGCGAGATCGTCGGGGTCTTGTCCCTCCGGCAGCAGTGCAAAGCGCAGGCTCTTTCCGGGCGCAAGATGCGGCAGCGCCAGATCGGCGGCGCGCCACGCCGCCTTTTGCCCGGCGCGGTCGCCGTCAAAACAAAGAATCGGCTCGTCCGCCATCTTCCAGAGCAGCGCGAGCTGGTTTTCGGTCAGCGCCGTGCCGAGCGGGGCCACGCTCGCCGTAAAGCCCGCACCCACCATGGCGATGACGTCGACATAGCCCTCGACCACCACGAGCGGGCTGCCATTATGGGCGGCAAGCCTCGCGGCGGCGAGGTTGTAGAGATTGTCGCCCTTGTGAAACAGCGGCGTTTCCGGCGAGTTCAGATATTTCGCCGGGACGTCCTTCTCGAGCGCCCGGCCGCCGAACGCGATCACGCGCCCGCGCGCGTCCGTAATCGGAAACATCACGCGGTCACGAAATCGGTCATAGGGCACCGGAATATCCTCGCCCGCGACCAACAACCCCGCTTCCACCATGTCCTCGACCGAGATGCCGTGCGCGCCGAGATGCTCCTTCAGCGCGAATTTTTCGGCCACCGCGTAGCCGAGACGGAACTGCAATTGGGTGGCTGGCGAAATCGCGCGGTCGCCGAGATAGCCGCGCGCCTTGGCGCCGCCCCGCGAGGCGAGCGTATCGGCGAAGAATTTCGCCGCGAGTTCCATCACGTCATAGAGCGTCTTGCGCCGCTGCTCGTGGCGCGCGGCATCGGGCGTTGCCGCCGGCAGCGGCAAGCCCGCCATCGCCGCGAGCCGTTCGACCGCTTCGGGAAACGACACGCCTTCGGTCTGCATCAGGAAGTCGAAGATGTTGCCGTTCTTGCCGGACGAGAAATCGAACCACGCCTGCTTCTGATCATTGACAAAAAACGACGGCGTCTTCTCCTGCTGAAACGGCGACAGCCCCTTCCAC